>CAMFEL010000118.1 GCA_945949385.1 uncultured Clostridia bacterium
GGCCGCGGCACTTGCCACCTCGCGGACAGCAAGCATTACGGAATCGGTACTGCGCTCCGTTATGCTTTTAATCCCCTTGATGGAGCTGTTGCCCATTTTTTCAAGGGCACTGCGAAGCTCAGGCTGAAACAGAATAACAAGGGCAATAACGCCGACCTGGAAAATATTCTGGAAAAGATACTGTATGGTGTGCATCCCTGCCACATCGCTGATAACAAGGGCGATTAAAAACAGGATAACACCCGCCGCAAGTTTCCCCGCCCGCCTGTCGCGGACGAACTTGTAGGCATAGTACAGAATCACGGAAACCAGAAGTATATCGATAACATCCACAATCTTTATGGTGCGAATTATATCGAAGATGGTGCTGAAAAAGTCACCGACGCCGCTGAATGTCAAATGTTATCCCCCCTTGTAATTTTTCTCCGGCAGGAAAATGCCGCCGATATTATTTTTATACTAATAAATTATAGCACATAATAAGAGTTATTTCAAATATATTTAATAAAAATATGAGATGAATCCTAAAAATTATTTGATTTTTTTGTAAATATTGTCACGAAACGGACATATTACAAAAACACACCCTCAGGTTTTTCCATCGGGTGTGTTTTCTGTGAGACTCATTCCTGCATTTCGGCGGCTTCTTTCTTAGCCAGGAATTCCTCGTAGGTGCCGCTGAAATCGGTTATTCCGTCGGGGCGAAGCTCGATTATTCGGTTCGCCACCGTATTAACGATTTCGTAGTCGTGACTTGACAGGAGCAAATTGCCCTTGAAGTCACGCAAGCCGTTGTTCACAGCGGTTATAGACTCAAGGTCAAGATGGTCGGTAGGCTGGTCGACTATGAGAAAGTTTGAGCCGAACAGCATCATGCGGGCAAACATACATCTTACCTTTTCACCGCCTGACAGAACGCATACCTGCTTATAGGGAGCGTCGCCGGAAAACAGCATTCTTCCCAGCATTCCGCGCAGATAAGTCTCCGTCTGATCCTTGGAACAGGGACGCATCCAGTCAAGCATATTTTCAGTATGTCCCTCAAAATAAGCGGTGTTGTCGTGGGGAAAATAGGATTTCGTAATGCTGATACCCCACTTGAAGCTGCCGCTGTCGGGCTCCGTTTCTTCCATAAGAACACGGAACAGCGCGGTTATCGCAAGTTCGTTTCCCACAAAGGCGATCTTATCTTCCTTGCATACGGTAAAAGAAACATTTGAGAAAAGCTGCACGCCGTTTTCACTTTTGGCAAGATCGTTTACGAAAAGGATATCCTTTCCCGCCACTCTGTCCATTTCAAATCCGATATAAGGATAGCGGCGGCTTGAAGCGGGCAGCTCCTGAACTGTCAGCTTATCAAGCAGCTTGCGGCGGGAAGTCGCCTGACGGGATTTGGATTTGTTTGCTGAGAAACGGGATATAAATTCCTGAAGCTCCCGAATTTTTTCTTCGTTCTTTTTATTCTGTGCCTTGGTCAGCCGCTGAATAAGCTGGCTGGATTCGTACCAGAACTCGTAGTTGCCCACATACATCTTTATTCCGTTGTAGTCAATATCCACAATATTGGTGCAGACATTGTTCAGAAAATGACGGTCGTGTGATATAACCAGTACGGTGCCGAAATAGTCTGACAGAAAGTCCTCAAGCCAGCGCACCGCCGCAAGATCCAGACCGTTGGTGGGCTCGTCAAGAAGAATAATATCGGGGTTTCCGAACAGCGCCCGGGCAAGCAGCACCTTGACCTTGTCGCTGTCACGGAGAGCGGACATAGGACTTTCCAGAACGCTTTCGGGAAGTCCCAGCCCCTGTATCATTTTTGAAGCGTCGCTTTCGGCCTCCCAGCCGCCCAGCTCCGCAAACTCGCCCTCAAGCTCAGCGGCGCGGATACCGTCCTCATCGGAAAAGTCCTCTTTTGCATAGATTGCGTCCTTTTCCTTCATAATGTCGTACAGACGGCGGTTGCCCATTATGACCGTGTCAAGCACGGTGTATGCGTCAAAAGCGAAATGATCCTGACGCAGCACGGACATCCGCACCTTTTCGGAAATTTCTATACTGCCCGTGGTAGGTTCAAGCTCTCCGCAGAGCAGCTTGAAAAAGGTAGTTTTTCCGGCGCCGTTTGCGCCGATTACTCCGTAGCAGTTGCCGGGAGTGAATTTCAGATCAACATTCTTGAATAGAAGCTGACCGCCGAAGTTGAAAGATAAATTGTTTACTGTGATCATCAATCAGTATTCCTTTTCTTGGCTTATAATTGCAGTCCGTTTATGATACCACCGCAGTGCCGCGGTGTCAAGGGCTTATCTGCCGAAACCGCCGTCAACGCCGATGCACTGAGCGGTAATGTATCTTGCACCGTCGGTGGAGAGAAAATGTACAAGGCGCGCCACCTCCCACGCCTGTCCGAAGCGTCCCACAGGTATTTCCTTTGCAAGGGCACGCTTTTCGCTGTCGCTGAAGCAGGCGTTCATATCCGTGTCAATAACACCGGGCTCCACACAGTTTACCGTTACTCCCGATGGCGCAAGCTCTTTTGCAAGCGCCACGGTAAGGCCGCGAACTCCTGCTTTTGAAGCGCTGTACGCGCACTCGCAGGAGGCGCCTACCGCCCCCCATATACTGCCGATATTTATTATTGAGCCGCTGTGAGAAGCCGCCATGACCTTTGATGCCTCGCGGCAAAGAGTGAAAACGGAAGTGAGATTTGTATCTGCAATGCGCCGCCAATCGCTGTCCGATGTGTCGCATATCTGCGCTATATGGGAAATACCGGCACAGCAAACAAGCGTGTCAAGTCCGCCCAACATTTTAACCGCAGTCTCAAAAGCGGATACAGCCTGAGACGGATCCGAAACATTGCACCTGAGACATTCGGCACCGCTTTTTTCACAAAGAGCCCGGGCAGCCTCGTCGCTGTTTCTGTAAAGGAAAATCACCCTGTCTCCCTCAGAACGGAATTTTTCCGCGCAGGCGGCGCCGATCCCCCGGCTGCCGCCCGATATCAGAACTTTTTTCATAGCCGCTCCTTTACTTTAACATACAAAAAAACTTACAGAATTCCCGCCGGCTGTTCAGCCTTTCCCGAAGCTTTGCTCCCGGTATTTTCAACATAAGCGGAATGGGTTTCCCTCTGAGTTTGCGGTTTTTCTCTGCTAACCTCAGCCTTTTCATGGGCGCAGGAAAGCATGAGCTTTATTCTGTTTTCCTGATTTATCTGCGTTGCTCCCGCGTCGTAGTCAACGGCTACTATATTACATTCGGGATTTTTTTCTTTTATGGGCTTCATCATTCCCTTGCCAACGATATGATTGGGGAGACAGCCGAAAGGCTGAACGCATACAATATTATCAATTCCCGAATCAATAAGCTCCAGCATTTCCGCAGGCAGAAGCCAGCCCTCACCCATCTTCATTCCCTTGCCGATATAACCGTCAATAAGGCTTTTCGTATGCTCAAAGGGAGTCGGAGCAGCAAAAGAACTGTTCGCTTTTATTGCCCTTATCATATCTCTCTGCTTGTTTTCCACAATTCGCAGGATCACACGGCATATGTTCTTATACATAGGCTTTACGCCGTAAAGATCGTTGTCGTTTATGCCGTTCTGTATACAGTACAGACAAAAATCAAGAAGCCCTGCCATAGTGACCTCGGCACCCTCGGAAACCAGAAAATCCTCAAGGTGATTGTTTCCCAGCGGCGAGAATTTTACAAAAATCTCGCCGACAATGCCAACCTTTATTTTCTTTTCGCCGGTTTTGGGCAAAGCGTCGAAATCACGCACAATGGCGGCATAATTTTTCTTGACCTTGCTGTAATGCAGGCTGTGCTCCGCCATTTCGTCGGTAAGTTTGTCCGTCCATTTGTCGCACAGAGCAAGAGTTGCGCCCTTCTCTTTTTCGTAAGGCAGACACTGATTGCGCATAAGCATCAGCAGATCTCCGTACAGAACGGCGTACACCATGCGGTAAAGAATAGGCAGCGTAAGCTTAAAGCCCGGGTTTTCCTCAAGTCCCGCAAAGTTAAGGCTGATTACGGGAACATAAGAGTATCCCGCCTTTTCAAGAGCTTTTCTGAGTAGGGGAATATAGTTTGATGCACGGCATCCGCCGCCTGTCTGCGTGAACAGAAGCGCTACTTTGTGGGTGTCGTATTTTCCGCTTTCAAGAGCGTCGATAAACTGCCCCACCACAAGAAGCGCGGGATAGCAGGCATCGTTATGTACGTATTTAAGACCGCTGTCCACCACATTTCTGCCGTAGTTTACCAGCGGCTCTGCATGATAGCCGTAGCGCTCCAATATTTTTGCTATAAGTTTGAAATGAACGGGAAGCATAGTCGGGATAAGGATAGTATAATCCTTTCTCATTTCTTCCGTAAAAACTACCTTTTCCGTCACTTTACCGCCTCCTTTGCCCCTTTGTCGGACTCACTTTTCTTTTGCCTTTCTTCAATAGCGCCCATAAGACTGCGCAATCTGATTTTCACCGCGCCCAGGTTTGTAATTTCGTCTATTTTAAGCTGTGTATACAGCTTACCGCGGCTCTCAAGTATTGACCTTACCTCGTCTGTCGTTATGGCGTCAACACCGCAGCCGAAGGAAACAAGCTGTACAAGCTGACAGTCATCGTGCTCAGTGCAGTACTGAGCCGCACGGTACAGACGGGAGTGATATGTCCACTGATTAAGCACCGTTACCTCGGGACAGGGAGACAGATCGGCAATACTGTCTTCGCTGACCACAGCAAAGCCGAGGCTGTTGGCAAGGCGGTCTATGCCGTGACCTACCTCACTGTCAACATGGTACGGTCTGCCCGCCAGTATCATTACGGGCACTCCCCGCTCCCGCGCCTTTGTCAGCGCACGGCTTCCCTCGCGGCGTATGTCTGCCATCCAGTCGCGGTATGCTTCAAGACCTTCGGAAACCGCCTGCTTTACCTCCGCCTTTTTTATGCCGTCAAAATACTTCGACAGATATTCGTACAACTCGATAGTAAGCTGTTTTTCATCGTTAATATTAAGATATGGGTACAGGAACTTAATGTCCGAAAGCTCCTGCGTATTTCCGTAAAGCAGCTCGGAATAATATGCGACCACGGGGCAGTTGTAGTGATTTACGCCGCACTTTTCGTCCATATTGTATGTAAGGCAGGGATAAAAGATTGCGTCGGCACCCTGCTCGATAAGTGTCTGAACATGACCGTGCATAAGCTTTGCCGGATAGCACGCGGTGTCGGAGGGAATCGAAAAATGTCCTTTAGCGTATATTTCCTTGCTTGACTGCCCCGTAAGCAGGACTCTGAAGCCGAGACGGCGGAATATCGTATGCCAAAGCGGCGCAAGCTCATACATACCCAGCGCAAGGGGAAGTCCCACGGCAGCGCGGCAGTTTTCGCCGTCTCCCGTATCAAGAGCCAGCTTTGCAAGCTTCTCCCGTTTATATGCGTGCAGATTGGGAAGCTCGTCGGCGGGGTCGTGCTTTATGCCGGCTCCCCTGTCGCACTGATTGCCGGATACAAATTTTTCTCCGGAAGAAAAAGTATTAACAGTCAGAGGGCAGCGGTTTTCGCATCCGCCGCAGCGCACGCTGACCGCCTTATGAGTAAAGCCTTTCAGCGCTTCGGGAGAAATGAGAGAGGATTTTTCAAGTCCCAAATCCTTAACATACAGTGCCGCACCGTATGCGCCCATAAGTCCCGCGATGACAGGGCGTGTAACATTCCTGCCGAGCTCTCTTTCAAAGCTGCGCAGCACCGCGTCATTATAAAATGTACCGCCCTGCACCACTACGTTTTTGCCAAGCTCATCCGCGCTTCCGGCTCTGATAACTTTATACACGGCGTTTTTCACGACGCTTATGGAGAGTCCTGCGGAAATATCGTCCACGCCTGCGCCGTCCTTCTGCGCCTGCTTGACTGAGGAATTCATAAACACGGTACAGCGGCTTCCCAGATCAACAGGCGCTTTTCCGTAAAGTCCCAATGCGGCAAACTGCTCCACAGTAT
>CAMFEL010000119.1 GCA_945949385.1 uncultured Clostridia bacterium
TTGAGCCGGAGCGGGAGGTGCCGGGAATAAGGGCAAGCACCTGAAACGCGCCGATACCCAGCGCCGTTTTGCCGTCAATATCCTCCGGGTCCTCAATGCGGTACAGCTTTCCCCTGTGCCGTCTTTCTATAACGATAAACAGAATACCGTAGAAAATAAGCGCGCCCGCGATTATAAAATTGCGCTGAGGGTCCGCAAACACCTTTTCGTCCAGAAAATCGTCCAGAAGTATGCCGATGACTCCCGCGGGGACAGCAGCTATAAGGATTTTGCCCCACAGAGACCAGGTGCTTTTTTTCTCCTTTTTGCTCTTTGAAGGAGCAAAGGGATTGAGCCTGTGAAAATACAGCACCACTATTGCAAGTATGGAGCCGAACTGGATGACCACATCAAACATATTGACGAAGTCCTTGCCCAGAGACTCGATATTGAACAGGCTGTCAAGGAGTATAAGGTGTCCCGTGGAGCTTATGGGCAGCCACTCGGTAATTCCCTGAACTATGCCCGCAAGAAAAGCATAGATTATCTCAATAAGATGTATCATTTATGTAACCTCCAAAGGTATGAAAACCGACGTCCGAAAATGCCGTCACGCCCCGCGGATTATGTCTCCCGGATGCACCTCCATGGGACAGCGCAGCCGAAACAGCATTCCGGGATGGGGAGCGCTTTCAATATCCGTCCCCGCCTCATCACAGAGGCTGTCTGCCTCGAAGCCCTCTCCCACCTTTCCGGGAGTCAGCAGCTCCACTCTCTGTCCCCGCACAAGCTTATTGCGCTGACAGAAAACAGCCGTGCCTCCCGCCTCGCAGCCGGAGACTGCCGTTGCAATATAGGCTTTTTCCCTTATATATCCCGGCTCCGTCACGGTGTTTGCGTCCCTGCGGGGGTCGCTGAAGAAAAAGCCTGTGCCGTACTCTCTGTGGGAAACGCTGTCAAGCTCCCGTCCCAGCGACGGGTCGTAAGAATAGCCGTCGGGGTCGGAAATGTAAGAGTCAAGGGCAAGCCGATAGGCGTTTGTCACCACGGCGGTGTAATAGGCGCTGCGCACCCTGCCCTCCAGCTTAAAGCTGTCGATACCCGCACGGCAAAGCTCGGGAATATGCTCTATCATACACATATCCTTAGAACTCATAACAAAGGTCTCTCCGCCGTCCTCAACGAGCGGAAGCTTTTCGTCGGGACGCTTCTCCTCCGCGATCTCGCCGACAAGTGCGCCGCCGCCCGAATATATCCAGCGGCAGGGCTGTGCACAGGCGCCACGGTTTGCGTCGCGCCCCACGTAATACTGGCTGAGAAGGCAGCGTCCGCTGTATGCAATGCACATGGAGCCGTGTACGAAGCATTCAAGCTCAAGATCTTCGGGAATATTCCGGCGTATCTCCGCCACAGCCGCAAGACTCAGCTCCCTTGCAAGCACCACGCGCCGCGCTCCCAGCTCATACCAGGCGCGGCAGGCAGCCGCGGAAACAACGCTTGCCTGAGTGGACACATGGAGCTCAAGCCCCGGAGCCACGCTTCGAAGAAGCGCCGCCACTCCCAAATCGGATACGATAGCCGCGTCGGCGCCTATATCCTGAAGGAACCGAAGATATTTTTCAAGAGACGCATATTCGCCGTCGCGGGGCATTATGTTAACGGTCACATACACCTTGACTCCGCGGCTGTGGCAGTATTCAACAGCCTCCCAAAGCTCATTGTCGGAAAAATTTCCGCTTGCGGCTCTCATTCCGAAAGCGTGACCTGCCAGATATACGGCGTCGGCGCCGAAATAAACGGCGCTTCTGAGCTTTTCAAAATCTCCCGCGGGAGACAGTATTTCCGGTCGCTTCACCGTCACTCCTCCGTCTCTGTGTCACAGCACAGACGCAGAGAGGTAAAGGGCCGAACATATTTGTCTGCGGCGGCGACGTGCTCCGGGTGCTTCTGATACCCCTCAAGCGCCGAAGCGTCGCTGAAAAGAGTCTCCAGCATCATATCTCCGTTTGACGAGGGCAGCATATCCGTATAAAGCTTTATTGAAACAAGTCCCGGTATGCGCCCGCCGAGCGCTTCAAGTGCCGTCTTTGCCTCGGCTTTTACTTTTTCCTTCAGCGCGCCGGAAAGCTCCTCGCGCAGCTTCCATATAATTGTATGCTTTACCATACTCGCCTCACACATTCATAATAACGGGAAGTATCATAGGCTTGCGCTTCGTCTTTGAAAACAGGAATTTCGTAAGGCTTTCCTTGACGCTGTTCTTCATCTGCGTCCACTCGGTCACGCCGTTGTCAAGCGCTTTGGTAAGCACATCGTTTGCAATCGCTTTTGCCTCGTTCATAAGCTCCTCTGCCTCTCTTACATATACAAAGCCTCTGGAAATTATGTCCGGTCCGCTGACTATGGCGCGCTCGTCAATATCCACCGTCGCCACTACAACGATAAGTCCGTCCTGAGACAGATGACGGCGGTCGCGCAGTACGATATTGCCCACGTCTCCCACGCCGTAGCCGTCTATAAGCACCCGCCCCGAGGGAACGGTGCCCGCCCGCTTACAGCCGTTTTTGTCAAGCTCCAGCACCTCGCCGATATTCATAACAAATATGTTTGCGGGATCCATGCCCATATATTCCGCAAGCTCCTTGTGCTGCATCAGATGACGGTACTCGCCGTGTATGGGCATAAAATATTTGGGGCGTATAAGATTGTGCATAAGCTTCAGTTCCTCGCGGCAGGCGTGACCGGATACGTGCACCTCGGGGTCGTCGTGATACACATTGACTCCCCGCTTATACATTTCGTTTATAATGCGTCCCACCAAAAGCTCGTTGCCGGGGATCGCATGGGAGGACAGCACCACCAGATCCTTTGAGGTAAGCTCCACCTGCGAATGGTCGGAAAACGCCATTCTGTAAAGCGCGCTCATAGGCTCGCCCTGGCTGCCCGTGGTAACTACGGTCACCATTTCGTGAGGGTATTTGCTTATCTCGTTTATATCAATAAGTACATTCTGCGGCACATTCATATACCCCAGCTCCACGGCGGCGCCCACCACATTCACCATACTGCGCCCTGTGACTGCCACCTTGCGCCCGAATTTTGCGCTGGTGTTGATTATCTGCTGAACACGGTGCACATTGGAGGAAAAGGTGGCGATTATTATGCGCTTGTCGGTATTGGTAAGAAAAATATGCTCAAGGGAGGAGGCAATAGTCTTTTCCGAGGGGAGAAAGCCGCTGCGCTCAACATTGGTGGACTCGCACATAAGCAGGTCAACGCCCTCGTTACCGTACTCGCCCAGCCGGGTCACATCCATCATACCGCCGTCAATGGGGGAAACATCCAGCTTGAAGTCTCCCGTATGGAGCACCGTAGCGGCGGGACAGCGCACTGCTATGGCGCAGGCGTCCGCGATCGAATGGTTTACATGGATGAATTCGCAGGAAAAGGCGCCGGCGCGCACAACGCTGCCCGCCTCTACCGTAATAAGCTTTGCGGTTTTCAGAAGCTTATGCTCCGCCAGCTTGTTTTCAAGTATACCCAGAGTAAGGCGAGTACCGTATATGGGGGGATTTATGCTTCGGAGCACATAGGGCAGCGCTCCGATGTGGTCCTCGTGACCGTGGGTGAGAAAAATGCCTCTGATCTTGTCGGAATTTTTCTCCAAATATGTTATATCCGGTATTACCAGATCGATACCAAGCATATCCTCGTCGGGGAAAGCAAGACCGCAGTCGATTATGATTATGTCGTTGCCGTATTCGAATACCGCCAGGTTTTTGCCGATCTCGCAAAGACCGCCCAGCATCATTACTTTCAGTTTTTGTTGTGCCATATTGGCCTCCTTTCAACAGTTACCGGTTACTTAGATGACTTATTTACCGTTTTTTCTTGTTTACGCAGTTTAATACAACAGTATTTGTATTTTTCTACAATTGCCGAAAAAGCCGTCATTCCGCGGCTTATTATGCGTTTGCCTATAACAGAGCCGTCCGAGGGCGGCGGTACGGCTCTCAAGGTCAGAACAATATTCTATTCAGTGCTTATGCCGAAACGAACAAATTATTCCGTTTATCATTATATCACAGGCGCGGCGTATTGTCAAGCGTACATAGTTCCGAGGACGAAAATCAGCATGGCAATGCCGAATAAAAGAGAGCACAGAGACGCCCCCAGAAGCAGCATGGAGCCTCTGCGTCTTCTGCGGCGGCGCGCCGCGGGAGAAGCGCCCTTTGCGGTCTCTCCCGCTATGCGCATTGCCTCTTTTACCATATCGTCGTCTTTCACGCCGTCACTTGTGTCTTTGCCGCGCTTCAGCACAAAATATGCTTCCTCGAAAAAGGGGCTCCCCGTGTCGGTTATATGGATTATTTTTTTCTGACAGCCCTTTATCACCGTCTTTGTCCTCCTTTTGCTTGGCGGTTTTCGCCTTTTGCCTAAAATCCGCTTTTTTCCATAGCTCATTTGATATATTATTGTCCCCGCCCCGTCTCTTATTCAAAGGGACGCAAAAAAAAGCCTTGAATATAAAAAAATATGTGATATACTGTAATCGGAAGCAAAAGCAAAATAATTGCCTGAAAGGAAAAACATATGGAAATTTCGGAAATTCTGTCAAAGGTAGACCATACCCTGCTGTCGCAGAGTGCCACATGGGACGAAATACGCGCCCTGTGCGACGACGCCCTGAAATATCACACCGCCTCCGTCTGCATTCCTCCCTCATATGTCAAAAAAGCGGCCGAGTATCTTGCAAAGAGAATTGCGGTTTGCACGGTCATCGGATTTCCCAACGGCTACAACACCACCGCCTGCAAATGCTTTGAAGCCTCCGACGCCGTAGACGCGGGAGCCGACGAAATCGACATGGTTATAAATGTGGGGTGGCTCAAGGACGGCAGATACGACAATATTCTTTCGGAGATAAACGCCGTAAAGGCAGCCTGCAAGGGCAGACTTCTTAAAGTGATCATCGAAACCTGTCTTCTCACCGAAGATGAAAAAATCAAAATGTGCGACATAGTCAGCGCCTCCGACGCCGACTATATAAAGACCTCCACGGGATTTTCCAAGGGCGGCGCCACGTTTGACGACATAAAGCTTTTCGCCGCTCATATGAAAAACGGCAAGCACATAAAGGCCGCCGGCGGTATTTCGGGGGTCGAGGACGCGGAGAAGTTCATTTCTCTGGGCGCAGACCGTCTGGGTACCAGCCGCGTTGTCAAGGCTGTCAAGGGGCTTGAAGCCGACGGCACATATTGATATTGATCTGATACCGATACTGATACTGATACTGATACTGATACTGATATTGGTTATTGACACATTGACCGCCGGGGCGCACCGCCGCCCACAGAGAAAAATACTGTAACGGAAAGGAATTTAACATGGCTTTATATCCCACACCTCATATAAACGCACGTCCCGAGGATTTTGCACCTACGGTGCTTATGCCCGGCGACCCGCTTCGCTCAAAGTTTATTGCGGAGAATTTTCTGGAGGAAGCTCGTCTCGTCAACAATGTCCGGGGAGTTCAGGGCTATACCGGAAAATACCGCGGAGTGCCCGTATCGGTTATGGCAAGCGGTATGGGTATGCCCTCCATCGGCATTTATTCTTACGAGCTGTTCAACTTCTTCGGTGTTGAAAACATAATCCGCGTAGGCTCCGCAGGGGCTCTCAGCACAGATATTCATGTCAGGGACATAGTTATCGCACAGGGTGCCTGCACCGATTCCCGATACGCGAAAAGCTTCCGTCTGCCCGGCACCTTCGCCCCCATCGCCGATTTCGGTCTGCTGCGCACGGCAGTTGAACAAGCCGAAAAAGCAGGACTTCGCTACCGGGTGGGAAATCTTGTGTCCAGCGATGTATTTTACGGCGATATGCAGGGCGTGGATGCCGAAAATACCTCAGCCGCCAAGTGGGCGAAAATGGGCGTTATGGCCGTTGAAATGGAGGCCGCCGCGCTGTA
>CAMFEL010000120.1 GCA_945949385.1 uncultured Clostridia bacterium
GGGTGGCTCGGAGGGGCTGCTGCCGGGACAGCAGTCCCTTCGAAATCTTCTAACTCCACTTTTGTCAACTAATAATCAAGTTTGAATTCTCAAAGCACTATCAATATAGCAAAACTATCTTTCTGTGGTTAACTTCAAGTCTGCTATCGACACGCTCATTAGCTTTGCTTTACTGCCATAGCGAGACTAAAAATTTAGGCTAACGGGACAAGCTCCCTACACTTAGTCGAATCGTTATGCCCTTGCAACGCAACGATTTGATGTTCTTCCGTGTCGAGAAGTGGGGAGAGATTCTAAAGAGAGGGGAGAAGATACATCGTCTCCCCTCTCTTTAGCCGGGCAGGGAGAGCCCTGCGGGACTGCTGACGGGACAGCAGTCCCTTCGAATTTCCTAACTTTATTTCTGTAAGCTAATAACCAAATCTGAATTCACATTCCGACAATATTTCTATAAAGCATTTCGCTTCGCCAAAATAGCAAAACGCTCCCCGACCGCGACGGTTTTATACCGAGGCGGCAGGGAGCTTTCTTTGCTTTCCGTTCTTTACAATTATGCAATTATGCGTTATGCCGCTATCCACTGTTCACTTATATGTACTGCCGACAAATCCGCACTTTCCTTACAGTCCGAACATCCTGCGCAGCAAAGGCGCAAGGAAGCGCGGCGATCTTACTACTGCGATCTTCATAAAACCTTCCCTTTCTCTTCGTTTCATATCATTTTCCGCCCTTGCGAAAACAACCGGGAGAGCGGCAGAAAAGACGCATCCGCAGCTATGCAAAAGCGGCGCATTCTGCGCCTTTTCCCTTTCCGCCGTCTCCCTTTAACAGTATATGAAAACCGGCGCTTTGTGACAGACCCGCCGGAGGCTTTTTGCACACTTTTGCGGTGACGCCCTGCGGCAAGAGGGAATAATATGGTACGGGGGGCGGACACTTATTTTTTGCATTGCGTGACTAAAAACCGCCGCCGCAAGGAAATACTAAGAACACAGCAGAAATAAGGAAGTTCATAAAAACGGAGAGTGATCGATTTGCAAATCAAGCGAGGCGACATCTTTTACGCCGATCTCAGTCCTGTGGTCGGCAGTGAGCAGGGCGGGCTGCGCCCCGTACTTATCGTCCAGAACGATGTAGGCAACAGGTACAGTCCCACCGTCATTGCCGCCGCCATAACCTCAAAGCTGGGCAAAGCCAGACTGCCGACTCACATTGATGTCTATGCAGACAGAGTGGGACTTCAGCGCGATTCCGTGGTGCTTCTGGAGCAGATGCGCACCATCGACAAGCAAAGGCTCAAGGAAAAAATGGGTCATCTTGACGATGAGTCAATGCACGCCGTGGACACCGCTATCAGCGTAAGTCTCGGTCTCGGAGCCGCCGACAAAACAGAAGTCATAGGATAGCGAAAAACAATACTGCCGCAGGGTTTCCTGCGGCAGTATTGTTTTGCTTATATCAGCCCACATCCTCGCTTTCGAAGGAAACATCGGACTGAGGTACATACTCGTAGCACTTAACGGTAACATCCGTCATCTTGCCGTTGCGGCTGACGGTAAAGGTCATTTCGTCACCGACCTTGTGCTCTTTGACAATCTCCTTAACATCGGCGGAGGAGCTTATCTCCGTGCCGTCGATGGCTGCAATACGGTCGCCGTACTGGAGGACGCCGTCATTGTAGCCCTCCTGCACCTGAGTGATATACACGCCGGTGCTCTGGTTTTTGAAATAATAGTAAGCGGTAAAGCTGTCGGTTATATCCGTAAGGCTTATTCCCACATAGGATTTTCCGGAAACATAACCGTTGGAAATAAGCTCCTCTGCCACTCTTCCCGCCTCGTCAATGGGAATGGCAAAGCCCAGCCCCTCTACATCGCTGCCGGTCGATTTGGCGTTGACGATGCCGATAAGCTCACCCTTCATATTGAACAGTCCGCCGCCGGAGTTACCGGGGTTGATGGCAGCGTCAATCTGAATCAGGTTCATCATATTGCTGTCAACGCTTATTTCACGGTTGGTGGCGGAAATAATGCCGCCGGTAATGGTACCGCCAAGCTCGCCCAGCGGGTTGCCCACTGCGATAACCTGCTCGCCTACTTTAAGGCTGTCGCTGGAGCCGAGAACTGCGGGGCTCAGATTTTTTGCTTCGATTTTGATT
The DNA here is from genome assembly GCA_945949385.1 of uncultured Clostridia bacterium. Classification (GTDB taxonomy): domain Bacteria; phylum Bacillota; class Clostridia; order Oscillospirales; family CAG-272; genus Avispirillum. The sequence continues at coordinate 2,159 of CAMFEL010000120.1, forward strand.
ACGGCAATATCGGAATCGGAATCGTGACCGATAACCTTGGCGTCATATTCGGAGCCGTCGGTAAGACGGACTTTTACGGAATCGGCTAACTTACCCGTAGACTCGTCGGTGATAACATGGTTGTTGGTGATTATATAGCCGTCGGCGCTGATAATTACGCCGCTGCCCGCGCCGCCGTTTACATACTGGAAGTTGCCGTATGACTTCTGGAACTCCGTGCTTATCTCCACAACGCTGTCGGAAACGAGAGCGCAAAGACCGCTGAGACCTTCTGTGTCTTCGTCCTCATCCGAGGTGACGGGAGACTTGTATACAACGACGCCGCCGTCGGAGCTTCCGCCGACTGAGGAGGTGCCGTCGCTGCTTTGCGAAGTGTTGCCAACGATGAGAGCGCCTGCCATACCGCTTCCGAAGGACAGCAGCACCGTGGCACATATTAACAGAACGATGGCGGCGGTTGAAAAGCGTCTGCCGCACTTATGCTTTTTCTCTTTTGCGGGTTTCTCCGGCTTCGGGGGCTGCGGAGGCACGGCACGCTGCTGAGCGTGGGGATCGTAGCCCTGCGCGAAGGGAGGAACATATCTGTATTCGCCGCTGTCGCGGTTTACTGAGAAACCGTTCTGCGGCTGCTGAGGCTGCCGGGGCGGATACTGCGGTGCCTGCTGCGGCTGCGGCTGAGGTCTGAAGGGTGCCTGCGGTGCCTGATAGCCGTAAGGCTGATGTCCGGGAGCAAATCCGGGGGTTCCTTGAACACCCTGTGTTCCCTGAGCGCCGGGTGCTTCTTGAGCGCCGGGTGCCCCATGGGCGCCCTCTGCATAGGGCGGGGTAGTCTGTCTCATGGGGTCAGGACGGGGAGCCTGTGCGGGGGCTTCGGTATGAGCCTCTGCGAAAGAAGCGTTTGGATTGTTCTCAAATGAGGGCTGTGCGCTTTCATTTATGCCTGCGCCCTGCGGCGCTTCTCCCTGTGCAGTCTCCTGTGTGACCGGGGCACTCTGCTGCGCTGTCTCCTGCGTTTCTGCGGCGCCTGCCGTTGTCTGAGGGACACCGTCGCCTGCTCCCTCTGCCTGCGCGTTTTTTGCCCAGGGGTCAAGAGGGGTATAATCCGGAGTAAATCCGTTTTCGGATGAATTTTTTTCCTTGTTAAAATCTTCCATAATAAACCTCCGTAAATTACGGTTTTTTGCCTTTCTTTGGCTTACGACAGTATTATAGTTCCCCAATGTGACAGATTTTTGAAGAGGGACGGAAAAATAATTGAAAAAATGTGTCGGTCTTTTACAGAAACAGACCGACACACATAATAATATTTATAAGGCACAGCACTGCCGTTGCGCCCGCAGCGCCAAAAGGCAGCACGCCCCACAGATACAGTACCATCACCGCAAGCAAAACCGCCGCGGCGCATGCCGCCGCTTTGGCAAGGGGGCGTTTCAGGGTAAACAGCATCAGCGCAAAGGCAATATAGGAGGCAAAATAGACGGCTGTGCCGAAAAGTCCGCCGTAGCGGGATAAAATAAGGCTTCCCAGCCACAGCACGGCGCTCAGCACGGCAAAAACCGATGTAAGGCCGCGACGTTCCACGGCAAAAACCGCAAGTCCCCCCACCGCAAGGCAGGTAACCGCGAGGGTAGGCACCGCGGACGCCGCCGAATCAATACCCGCTGCGCTGAGAATAAGCTGAAGCACCTTCAGAATAAGTCCTCCGCCTGTGAGCACCTGTCCGAAGCTTATTGCTGCCCGTGCTTTTTTAATCATATGATCCTCCGTTTCGCCTGTTATGATCCTGCATATTAACTCTCAAACTCCGCTTACTCAAAATATCCGCGGTACTTTATGGTGTCCTTGTGGGGGAACAGGTAGCTGTGCAGATCCACAAAATAGTCGTCGGTCATAGCCGCTATGTAATCCGTGACAATAACATGGGGAGATTCCTCGATATAAGGCTTTTCCCTGTGATAAAACGAGGAGTTTATGGGATCGATGTGGTGTTTGAATACGGGGGAGGAGGTGTCGCCCTCTTTGACCTGCCGCACAAGGGTTTCGTACATCCGACCGAACATAGGTCTCATTATCTCGTCCTGCGGGGTCTTTACGGCATCTCTTAAATATATTTCCGAATAGTTGGACCTTTTTGCGGCGCTGAGCGCTTCAAAATAATCGGGATCCATGGAAATATAGGGCTTTCCGTAGCTGTTTTCGATAATATTGACGCTCATGTTATTTATGATTTCCGCGTTAACTCTGCCGATGACACCGTAGCTGAACACATCCTCCTCTTTGGAAATGAGTCCCGCCTTTTTAGCGTCCTGCCTGTCCTTGCCCAGATAAGAGATAATGTCGCAAATACGCACCACGCAGCCTTCAAGGGTGGAGGGCATAAGACGCTTGTTGTTTTCCGGGTCAAGATAGCAGCCCTCGATTGCTTCGTCAAGCTCGTCAAAACTTTTCATGGGTACGGGGCAGTAGCGTTCTTTTTCGATTTCTCCGTTATGAGCGGCGATTCCGTTCAGAGTCTGCAGGGTGATATTGTAAGGATATATACCGTCCAGCACTCTGACGGAATGGATATAGTGGGCAAAATGGCGTCCCGTAGCGCCGAAGAAAAGCTCGTCGAGATACTTTTCGCCTGCGTGACCGAAGGGGGTGTGCCCGATGTCGTGGCCGAGGGCGATGGCCTCAATCAGATCCTGATTGAGATTGAGGGCGGCGCCTATGGTGCGGGCAATACGGGACACAAGCTGGACATGCAGGGCGCGGCGGGAAATATCGTCGTTTTTATAAAAGGAAAAAACCTGTGTCTTGTCCGCAAAGCGGGAATAATATGCGGAGTGCAGTATCTTATCCGTGTCGCGTACAAAGGGAGGACGCCATACGGAGGGCTTATCGTGGCCGGGACTGCGGCGCACCGCGTCCGAGTTTTTAAAACCCACATCGGGCAGGCTCCCGTTCATTCTGTCGTATTCTATTCTCTGTGCAAGCTCTTTTGAAAGGCTGTCGTATTTCATATATATGACCGTTCCTATCGTTGATTTGTGAAGGTTTTGCAAAGTTTCAAGGCTTTGCAGCTTGCCGCCGCCCTTTAGGCGGCAAGACACAAATGGGGTTTGAAACAGCTCACGTGGGATCCGCGCTCGCGTTACTTTCAAACTGTTCTGCCCCCGTTTTGCAAAACTGTGCCATAAAAAGCTAAGTATATTTTATCATTACTTTATAAAGATTTCAATATGCTTTCACCGGGCTTTCGCACCTGTGCAAAAAAAGTTCACCGCTATGCTGCGTTATGTATCCCCGGTGCTTTTTCGGGCATATAATATATAGGCGGGAAGTATTATCCCACCGTGAACGGGCGGCGCGCTGACCACGCCGGGGCACGCCGCTCTTCAGCAGATCGCAGTAGAAACCGTATGGGCGAGAGGGCGAAAACACGCTCCCGAAACAGGAAAAAATCGAAATAGATCGGGAAATATATTTGTCAAGTGTTTCTTGCGTTTTTTTTGATTTTCTACATATTACACATGGAAAATGTGAAAGGCTTGGCTCCTGCACAAAGTTTTCCAAAACCGGAAAAATCAAAAATGCCGATTAAACAGGAGATTTCCAATAAGTTTTCAACAGGCATTTGAAAACTTTTCGGCATTTGCGGAATACGCTGAATTGTTACGAATTTGTGAAAATTCAACAAATCGTCAATAAAACGTGCCCCGCACCCCGAGCCCAGCAGATATATGCGAGGCTCTGCCTCGCGCTCCGCTTAGAACCTTTTTTGAGAAAAAGG
>CAMFEL010000121.1 GCA_945949385.1 uncultured Clostridia bacterium
TTGCCGTGCAGGGTGGCTCGGAGGGACTGCTGACGGGACAGCAGTCCCTTCGAAATCTTCTAACTTCAACTCTATAAGCTAACTATCAAGTATGAATTCTCAAATATACTGTAAATTTCATATATCTTGATTTCTGTGGGTAACTTCAACTCTGCCGTCGAACGCTCCGAAGCGGTGCTTGTTTTCTCTCATTATCCGGGCAGGGAGAGCCCTGCGGGGCTTCTGCCGGGACAGAAGTCCCTTAGAATACTCTGACTTCATTTCTATCTGCCGGTTTTCAAGTCTGAAATTCCTGTTAACAATATACGAAGCAAAGTATTCGCTTCGCGGGTGATGAAAAATCGGAGCAGCTCCGGGTATGAAAAGATTTACGGTGATTTGTGACGGGCGGTAGGCAGTCGGGGCCGGCGTGCGCCGACGCAAAATGCTGTGCAGTGTAGTGTAGTGCAGTGTAGTGTAGTGCAGTGTAGTGCAGTGTAGTGCAGTGTAGTGTAGTGTAGTGTAGTGTAGTGTAGTACAGAAGCTACTGTTGAACAAGAGGGGAGGCACCGAATTTGAGTGCCGTGACCGTTCCTTTTGACACTTTGAACAGCTCTTCCGCCGTGAGCCTATCTGCACAAGTGCCGCAAGCGGCAGAAGCACAGGCGGCGGCATTGCCCATTCGCAGAGCCGTCTCCCTGTCTCCGCTGTCAAGATAAGCTGCCGTAAATCCCGCAAGCAGAGAATCACTTCGGCAGCAGTACCCTACGGTTTTTACCGCCACAGCCGGCACCGTATACACGCTTTTATCCTCGGCGGCAAGCATGGCACCATCATCTTCCATAGAAACGAGCACATTGTGGGCGCCTCTGAGACAAAGGGCATAAGCGAATTCCGCCACACGGATTTCCCCGTCTGTTTCCTTTCCGAAAATACGGGAAAGCTCCCGGGGAGTTGTCATTACCGCAAGAGGGCGAAGCTCCGCCATATCCGCCGCAAGCTCGGCGGAGGTGTTAAGCACAATATGAGCTCCGCGGTCGGCGGCCAACAGAGCAATGGAGCGGTACACGCTTTCCGGCACCGACTCCGACGCCTCTCCCGACAGAATAACTGTGTCTCCACGTTCCACGGCGGTCAGTCTCTCAAGCAGACTTGCCAGTTCTTTTGCCGAGACGCACGGAGATTTCCCGCGTATTTCCGTAACCGTTCTGCGCACATCCCGTATACTGACGCCGACGCGAGTCATGGAGCCTTCAAGGATGTCCATAGTGCAAATTACTCCCTCGCCCACAAGAAAGTCGCGGATAATATCTCCCGCCGCGCCTCCCAGAAAACCCAGAGAAGTGACCTCCTGACCGAGTCTGTGAAGCATTACGGCACAGCTTATACCCCTGCCGCCTGCCAGAATCGAGTCGCCGGCGCTTCTGTTAAGTCCGCCCACATTCAGCGCGTCCCAAAGTCTTACATTAAATTCTACCGACGGATCCGGCGTTACAGTATATATCATCTTACCGCTCCTCTCAAAAATTGCCTTTTCTTAGTCTATTATTTCCGCAAAAAGGCTTAAAAATCCGCACCGCGCTTGAAAAAACGGAGAAATGTGCTATACTGTATATAATACGAAATTGCCCGGAGCATTTATGATAAAGAACGAATTACCGAAAACAGATCTGCGGCTCAGCGATTTTTTCTATGAGCTGCCCGAGGAGCTTATTGCCCAGATGCCTCTTGAGGTGCGCGACATGTCGCGCCTTATGGTCATTGACCGTGAAAAGGGGACTTTGGAGCACAGAATATTCAGAAATATTATCGACTATATCCGTCCCGGCGATACTCTTGTAATCAACGACACAAGAGTTATTCCCGCGCGTATTGTGGGAACGCGGACGAAAAAAATGACCCCGGAGGGGCTTGCGGACACGGACAGCACGGCGCCCGTGGAGCTGCTGCTTCTGAAGCAGCGGGAAAACGATGTGTGGGAGGCTCTTGCGGGACCGGGAAAGCGGGCGCGTGTCGGAGATATTATTACTTTCGGAGACGGTCTTCTTTGCGCCGAGGTGCTTGATATTGTTGAGCAGGGTCTGCGTATAGTCAGATTTACCTGCGACAAGGCGCGCACTACTACCGTTTACGATGCTTTGCATACGCTGGGCACTATGCCCCTGCCGCCTTATATAAAAGAAAAGCTTGAGGATCAGGAAAGGTATCAGACCGTATACTCCCGCGAGGAGGGAAGTGCGGCTGCTCCCACCGCAGGACTGCACTTTACCCCGGAGCTGTTGGACGCCGTAAAGGCAAAGGGCTGTGCCGTCGTTCCTGTGCTGCTGCATGTGGGGTTGGGTACCTTCCGCCCCGTTAAAGAGGAGCATATTGAGAAGCACGAGATGCATTCAGAGTACATACGGGTCACCGAGGAGGCGTGCCGCATTATAAACGAGCGCCGCGCCGCCGGCGGCAGGACTATTGCCGTGGGCACTACCTCCTGCCGTACTCTGGAGAGCGCCGCGGACGACAGCGGTGTGCTTCATCCGTGCAGCACGGATACGGGAATTTTCATTTATCCGGGTTACCGTTTCAAGGCGGTGGACGCGCTGATTACGAATTTCCACCTGCCCGAAAGCACACTGCTTATGCTGGTGTCCGCTTTCGCCGGACGGGAGCGCATACTTGACGCGTACAGGACGGCGGTGAAGGAGAGATACCGCTTTTTCAGCTTCGGTGACGCGATGTTCATTCAATAAGAGCGCGATACATCGTTGCTCCTCGCCTGTTCCAATAAATAAGAAGCGAGACAGAGCGTTAACGAGAAAATACGGTGTGTATGCGACACATCATATATACAGTCGTAAAAGCAGATATCAAAATTATTCACTATTCACAGATTCCGGGAGGTAGGTCGTATGGCTGAAAAAATAATAGCTGTGGCGGGGCCTACCGCCTCCGGTAAAACGGCTCTTGCCGTCCGTCTTGCAAAGGCGGTGGGCGGAGAGGTTGTTTCAAACGATTCCATGCAAATATACCGCGGTATGGTTATAGGAACCGCCGCGCCCGTGTGCGGGGAAATGATGGGCGTACCACATCACATGATCGGATGCATTGAGCCGAGCGCGGACTTTTCCTGCGTGGACTATGCCGCCGCAGTACGTCCGATCGTTTCCGATATAATCGGGAGAGGGCATATCCCCGTTTTCTGCGGAGGCACGGGACTTTATCTTGATTCGGTGTTGAATTCCGATTTTTCCGACAGCGGAAAGGACGAGGCTCTGAGGGCTTCTCTCAGTGAATTTGCCCGCAATAACGGTGCACGCCCGCCTTGCCGAAATTGACCCCGAGGCGGCAGCGGCAACACATCCCAACAATGTCCGCCGCGTTATACGGGCGATTGAAATATATGAGACTACGGGTATTACGAAAACAGAGTGGGACAGGCGCTCAACTCGGCGGCTTCCCGAATTCGACGCGGGGATCGTGGTGCTTGAGTTTGTGTCGCGCCGTCTTCTGTATTACCGCATAGAAGCGAGAGTAGACGCTATGATGAAAGACGGACTGGAAGAAGAAGTACGCGGGCTGTGGAAAGCGGGACTTCTGGCGCCTGAGCTCCCCGCGGCGCAGGCTATCGGCTACAAGGAATTTATTCCGTATTTCGAGAAAAAGGCGACTCTTGACGAGACGGTGGAACAGATAAAAATAAACACCCGCCGTTATTCAAAGCGGCAGATGACCTGGTTTAAGCGTTATCCGGACGCGATTCGCGTTTTTGCAGACACTCCCTCGGAGGAAATGCGGGATGTCGATGAGATTTGCGCCGAGGTGCTGGAAAAGCTTGGAAATAGAGGATATATTTGATTAAATGAAAAGAATACTTACCGTTCAGGATATATCGTGCGTGGGCAAATGCTCTCTCAGCGTGGCGCTGCCCATCATATCGGCGCTGGGGTCGGAATGTGCCGTGCTGCCCACTGCAGTGCTGTCAACACATACTGCCTTTAGGCATTTTACCGTCAGGGAGCTTACCGAAGATATGCGCCCCATACGGGAAGTGTGGGATAAGGAGAATATTACTTTTGATGCCGTGTATACGGGCTATCTTGCGTCGGAGCGCCAGCTTGAACTGGCGGGGGAGCTGTGTGAGAGCTACCCTGACGCATTTATATTGGTTGACCCCGTAATGGGGGACTTCGGCAGGCTTTACAGCGGATTTTCCGCTGATTTCCCCAAACGAATGAAAAAGCTTTGCGACGGCGCCGATGTGATAATGCCGAATCTTACGGAGGCGTACGCACTGCTGGGCGAGGAGTACCGCGAGGGTGCGGGGACGAATGAACTGCGTGAGCTTGCAAAGCGCCTGTGTGAGGGCGGCGCGAAAATCGCCGTAATAACCGGTTACGAGCCGAAAGACGGGCGCTGCGGGGCGCTGAAATACGACAGCGACAGCGGCACATTTTTTGAATACACCGCCGAAAAAGTGCAGACGGAAATGCCGCTTCACGGCACCGGAGATATTTTCGCTTCCGTTTTTGCGGGAGTTGCGTGCAAGGGCATGGGACTTGACGGCGCTCTTGCCGCCGCCGTTGATTTTACCGCCGCTTGTGTAAAGCATACTGTTTTGGACAGGGAGCGCCGCTGGTACGGCGTGTCCTTTGAGGAAGTGCTCCCCAGGTTGTGGGAGTATATAAAGTAGGCGCCGCGTACCGGCACCGAAGCAATAAAAAAGCCGCATAAGCGGCCGAACTTTTCTTACTGTTTTGAATTATTGCAGATAACCGACTTTGCTATCCCGAAGCAGTTTTCGGTTTTACATTTATTTCTTGCTATGAGCAGCCGCAAGTCTGCTATCGACGCGCTCCGCAGCTTTGCTGTATTTTTGCCGCAATACTTGAAACTCAGGCTGACGGCATAGGCTCCTTTGCACTTCGTCGAATTGTTGTGCCCTTTCAACTCAAGGATTTGATGCTCTGACCTGTCGAGAAGAGGGGAGAATCTAAAGAGAGGGGAGAAGCTACACTGTCTCCCCTCTCTTCAGCCGGGCGGGAAGAGCCCTGTGGGGCTGCTGCCGGCTCGTCATCCCTTTGAAAGCTCCTGACTTCATTTCTGTAAACTTACTATCAAGTCTGAAATTCCGAAAAATAAAGCCAAATAACTTTATCCCATATCACCATATCAAAGCGGTTTATCGTTTCCGCAGATAAGCTCCACAGCTTTTTCCACGGCGTTTTCTTCTCCGTTCCACGCTTCGTTTGCATAGCGGTAATCAAATTTTTTCGCAAAGGCGTCGATGCTGTCCCTCACATTGCTGAGATATTCGCTTTCTTTTTTATAAACCGCCTTGTAAAACTCAGAGAAACTCTTTGCTTTAAGCACGCCCTTTGCTTCTTTTACAAGGCGTGCAAAATGAGTTATACAAAATCCCTGCTGGGCGTCAAGCTTTTCCTTAAAGCTGTCGTCGGCTTCCCATAGAAGCGCCGCGGTCTCCACCATGCGCTCAAAGTTTGCGTCTATGCGGCGGCAGATATAGCAGTCGCAGGACATATCGCCAAGCTGTCTCGCACTGTCTGTGCCCGATATGACGGGCACAAGTCCCGGCTTTTTCATCATATGGTCAATTTCCCCGAGATGGCTCTGTATTATCAGCGACAGCGGGAGACGCTTGCCTGCCGAAAGCAGCTTTTTCCAATGGTCGGTGCAAAAGCCCGCTTCGTTGGTCTTTTGCCGTACATCGGGTTCCATCATGGACGCGCCCAGGATGAGATCCACTTCGTTTGTCTCAAGCTTTTTATACAGACGGCAGAAAGGACAGCCCAAGCTTTTGTCGTTTCTGCATTCGTCAAAGGTTTCGTTTACC
>CAMFEL010000122.1 GCA_945949385.1 uncultured Clostridia bacterium
ACCACTTCTAAGCAAAAAAGTCCGGAATTTTCCGGACTTTTTCGACAGGCTGAAAGCGAGCCATGGGCTCGCTTTTTTTATATTATCGCTTATTATCGCGTACTCAGCCGCGGCAGAAGCAGCCGTTGCAAACGCCGAAGACGATAAGCAGGGCGATGATTATAAGCCATACAACCTCGTTTTGGAAAAGATCGCAGAAGCAGTTCATAGTATTTTCCTTTCGTCGTATATTTTTGTCGGACCGAAGTCCTATCCGGAGCTTTCAGGCTCCACTATAAATATATGTGAAGCGGGCGTAATGTGTGCGCCCGTTTGTTTTCGACAGGGGTAAGAAATTTTTGCGGTTTTTTGAAAAACATATTGACATATTCATGCAAAGCCGATATAATGAACATATGAACAGTTGCTCATTTGTTTTAGACTGAGATAGGAAAGGTAAATTGCATGGAAGAACGTGACAAAGTGCAAAAAGAGCACGGCGACGACTTTGAAGGCGTACGCGAGTCTTTGCCCGATGACGAGACCTTGTATGACCTGGCGGAGCTTTATAAAATTTTCGGAGATACCACAAGGGTAAAAATCCTATATATTCTGTTTACGGGAGAAATGTGCGTTCAGCATATTTCGGAGCTTTTGTCCGTGTCCCAGTCCGCGGTGTCGCATCAGCTTAGAATTCTTAAAGGTGCGCGCCTCGTCCGTTTCCGCCGGGACGGAAAGACGGTTTACTATTCTTTGGCGGACGACCATGTGCGCGAGATTATCGAGTGCGGCATGGAACATATTCTTGAGTAAATAATTTTTCGGAGGAAAAATCATGACTAAAATTTTTAAGCTTTCGGATATCGACTGCCCCGTGTGCGCGGGCAAGGTACAGGATGCGGTTGCCGCAATTGACGGAGTAAAAAGCGCAAGAGTCGATTTTCTTGTGCTGAAACTGACCGTTGAAGCCGAGGAAAAAGATTTTCCGAAGCTTATGAAGGCGATCAAAAAAGCAGTCAGAAGCGTTGAGCCCGACTGCGACCTTGAAGAAGCGTAATTCCGAAAAAAAGCAGAAGCGCCTGTCTCCTGCCGTAATTTCGGCGGGAGGAAACGGCGCGGTATAACGGTGAAAATGAAAAGAATTAAGTTTACAAAAGTGCAAAAAAAGCGGCTCCTTTCCATTGCTTCGGGAGCCGTACTCTTTGCCGCAGGCGGCATATGCCGCCTGCTTGATGCACAGCTTTGCTCCGACATACTGTTTGCCGCAGCGGGTCTTGCGGCGGGTCTTATGTGTATCGTCAGAGCGTTTCGGGGCATTGCCCGCGGCGTGTTTTTTGACGAAAATACGCTGATGACCATTGCGGCGGTAGGTGCCGTTTGCCTCGGCGAATACCCCGAATGCGCGGCGGTGATGATACTTTATCAGGTGGGTGAGCTATTTCAGTCTGTTGCCGTGGGTCGGTCCCGACGCGCTATCAGCGAGCTCAGCAAGCTGTGCCCCGACAGCGCCCGCGTACTTCAGCCTGACGGAAGCTATAAGGAGACAGCCGCGTCGGATGTAAATAGTGGAGACACGGTGCAGATAAGGGCGGGGGAGAGAATCCCCGCCGACTGCCGTATCTGTGAGGGTGTTACGGATATTGACACCTCGCCCGTTACGGGAGAAAGTGTGCCCGGAGGCGCAGGCGTGGGTGATGAAATATATTCGGGATGTATCAATATGAGCGGCACGGTGCTGGCAGAGGTTTTGAAACGCGCCGAGGACAGCGCCGCGGGACGCATCCTTAAGCTTACGGAGACCGCGGGAGACAGAAAAACGCGCTCCGAAGCCTTTATTACCCGTTTTGCAAAGGTTTATACCCCTTTGGTGGCGCTGCTTGCGGCGGCTGTGGCTCTTCTCGTTCCGCTGTTTATACAGATATTCGGCGGTCCCTCTTTTTCCGAGACCTTCCCCGACTGGAGCCGCAGAGCGCTGTCAATGCTTGTGATCTCCTGTCCCTGCGCTCTTGTCATATCGGTGCCGCTGGGGTATTTCTGCGGTCTCGGCAGCGCCTCGAAAAAGGGAATACTTATTAAGGGCAGCACCTATGTGGACACGCTGGCGCGTGTTGACACAGCCGTTTTTGACAAGACGGGAACGCTTACAAAGGGTACTCTTTCAGTGGACCGCACGGAAGTTTTTGACGGCGGTGACGCCGCTTCAATTCTCAGACTTGCGGCGGGAGCGGAGCAGACCTCCTCCCACCCCATAGCAAGGGCGATATGTACGGCTGCCGGGGAGATCCCCCCGGCTTCCGATATATCCGAGACCTCCGGCGTGGGTGTTGAAGCCACGGTGGAGGGAATACGAGTCTGTGTGTGTCGCCCTATGCACTCTGTGGAGGGTACGGCGGTGGAAGTCAAGGCAGACGGAAAAAATGTGGGATATGTTTATCTTTCCGACACGGTAAAGCCCAGCGCAGCTCCCGCGCTCAGAGAACTGAGGGAGCAGGGAGTAGCAAATACTGTCATGCTTACGGGCGACAACGAATCGGCGGCCGGGAAGGTGGCGTCGGAAGTGGGAATAGACACCGTATACGCTTCACTTATGCCGGAGGAAAAGTTTGAAAAGATAGAAGAGCTTTGCGCCGACGGCTGTGTAATGTATGCGGGTGACGGCATAAACGATTCGCCCTCCCTTGCCCGCGCAGATGTGGGCGTGGCAATGGGCGCCCTCGGCAGCGGCGCCGCCATAGAAGCGGCTGATGTGGTGCTGATGGGCGGCGATATGACCGCCCTTGCAAAGGCAAAGCGGCTTGCGCGGAGCACCGTGCGCACAGTCAAGGCAAACATTGTAATATCCCTTGCGGTAAAATTGGCGGTTCTTGTCCTTGCTGCCTTTGACATTGTGGGTATGTGGGCGGCGGTGGCAGCCGATGTGGGGGTGTGCATACTCTGCGTAAGCAACTCTGTCAGCCTGCTCAGAAAATAATCGGAAAATGAATAAAAATTACGCCGTTTGTCGGAATACTCTCCGGCAAACGGCGTTTTAATATTCTTAATCCTGTTTGGCTTTATTCGGCTTCAAGCGCATTTTTCTCGTTTTTATCGGGTTTGTATGTCTTGAAACTGTTCTCGGGGCCGTGCAGACGCAGACCTTCGGTATCCGCCTCGGGATACTGCACCTCGTCGCTTATGAGAAACAGGTAAAGCTCGTCGTCATTGTCGATCTCAACACCGTTAAATGCAACGCGAACGTAATTATAGCGGTATTTTTCGGCAGTGTCCAGTACCGTGCCCTCCGCTATTACCGTGCCGTCGACGTCCCGCAGCTCCCATGCGTAGTTTTCCGGTATGCTGCCCAGCATATAGCGCTCCGGCAGGCTGTCGTTATAGCGCGCCGTAAGCTGCAGCTCTTTTTCTTCGGGGGCGTAGACCATGGCATACGCGCTGTAATAGCCGTCGGAGCTTATTTCCTCCGCAGGCCTGTGGGTGAGAAAAGCGCCGCTGCCATCTTCGGCATATGCTGTTTTCGCCGCATCTGTGGGATATATGTCGGACAGAGTCCTTGAGTCCTTCAGCATAAAAATGCGCAGAATTACTGCCGCCATAAATACGATAAACAGGGCGGCAAATATGAACTTTACGACTTTTCCGATTTTCATAAACGGCCTCCGTCTTTTTCATTCGGTTGATCACAGCATAATTATAGCAAAAGCCCGCGTTCTGTTCAATAGCCTTTTCAAAAGACATAAATTATTTTCATTTTGGGATTGACAAGTCGGTGCCTTGTATGTATAATATTTAGTTGCAGGCGTTATCTTTGCACGAAAGGCGGGGTTGTATGAAACTTGACCTTACTGCTTTGCTGAATAAGAGAATGCCGAAAGCAGACTTTGACTTTACCGTCGATCCTTCCTCTGTTGAGGGCGCTGCCGGATTTCCTGAGGATATCGCTTTGACGGGGGATATCAGGGTGTGCGGCAGTATTACCGACAACAACGGCTATATGGCTCTGGAGGCAACGGTCAGCGCAGATTACAAAACCGTATGCGACAGATGCCTGAAAGGGCTTACGGGGCATATTGAATTCCCCTTCGGGCGAATCGTCAGAGTATCCGCGTCGGAAGACGGCGGGGAGGACGAGGACGAGCTTTTGTATGTGTCTGAGGGCGGGATCGATTTTGACCGCGATGTTATTGAGGAGCTGTCTCTCGAGCTTCCCATATATCATCTGTGCTCGGAGGACTGCCCGGGTCTGTGTCCCGTCTGCGGAAAGCGTCTTGACGGCTCATGCGTTTGCGAAAAAACAAAGGAAACCGATCCGAGAATGGAAACTTTCCGAAAACTACTTGATAAAATGAAAGAGTAGTTGTATAATTAAGTATAATCAATTTTTTCTTTAATGTTTCAAGGAGGTGTGTTCGATGGCAGTACCGAAGAGAAAAGTATCCAAGGCACGCAGAGACAAGAGACGCTCCAGTGTCGAGAAGCTGTCAATGCCCGGTATGGTTAAATGCCCCAACTGCGGCGAGTACAATCTGGCTCACAGAGTATGCAGCGCTTGCGGCTTCTATGACGGCAAGCAGGTAATCGCAAAGGAAGAAGCGTAAACTTAAAACAAAAAGACCGCCGTTGTGCGGTCTTGCGTTCTTTTTGGGGGTATTTTTATGTGCTTTGAGCCGAAACAGAAAAACAGAGTGCCCGAAGCGCTGACAGCGGCGCTTCTTGTCTGTGCCGCCGTGTGCGTTATTTTTTCCTCCTTTGAGCAGATAAAGGGACGGGGAATACTTCAGACTTTGGCGCTTATTATGTTCTGCGCAATGATCTTCTTTCTGGTAAAGTACAAGCTTACCCGCATACGCTATACGCTTCGGCTGAGAAATGACTCCCTTGACGGGGGCACGGAGGGAGAGGCGGCACCTGTTGACGAAAACGGCAAGGAACGCCCCCTGACGGCGTATCCTCCCCGCATGCTGGAGCTTGCGGTGGAAAAAGCGCAGGGCAACGGTAAGTTTGTGACGGAATGCGTGGTGGCTCTCTCCGATATTCTTACCTGTCAGCCTTATCCGTCTGATGACAGAGCGGCGAGAAAAGCAATGCGCGCCGAGGCGGGAGCAGGACCCACATATAAATATGTGAGAAATCTTGTGGGAGCCGACAAATGGTATATAACGGTGCGTACCGCTCAGGGGACGGCGAAGCTTATACTTGAACTCGGCGAAAAGCAGGGAGAATATCTTTCGGCGGTGGCATCGTACAATAAAGAGCAGCGCAAACGGGAGCGCAGCGAGGAATAATATTCCGCTGTATGTATTTCTGTAAGCGAAGATCGAATAATGTAACTGTTTCGGTTTTCATGCCGATATGACTTGTTTAGGCATTTCTGCAGTGTTTGTTTTCGGCTTGGTGCAAAAAACTTTGCCTATAGGTATTGACAAATAAGCCAAGCGGTGATATACTGTATAAGCCTTGAAGGCAAGGGTGCAAAGAAACAAGCGTATGCCAGCGTGCCGGAATGGCGGAATTGGCAGACGCCTTGGACTTAAAATCCAATGGGACGAAAGTCCCGTACCGGTTCGAGCCCGGTTTCCGGCACCATAATATATCGCGGGGTAGAGCAGCCTGGTAGCTCGTCGGGCTCATAACCCGGAGGTCGTGAGGTTCAAATCCCACCCCCGCAACCATATCGAGTGGATGTAACTGATTTCAGTTACATCCGCTTCTTTTTTGCAAAAAGTATTGACAAGGATATCGTTCGTGAGTATACTTTAATGATTT
>CAMFEL010000123.1 GCA_945949385.1 uncultured Clostridia bacterium
GCCCCGGGGGCAGCGCCTATGTTATAGGCGAGCCGGGACTGATGAACGCCCTGTACGAAGCAGGCTTTACCATGAACGATTACAACCCGGACTATGTGGTGTTCGGTGAAACAAGATCCCTGAGCTATGAAAAGATCGAGCGTGCGGTACAGCTTGTGCAGAACGGCGCAAAGCTTATCGGTACAAACTCCGACCTAACGGGACCTACGGACGCCGGACTGATCATGCCTGCCTGCCGCGCCATGATCTGTCCCATCACCCTTACTACGGGCGTTGAGGCGTACTATATCGGCAAGCCCAATCCTCTTATTATGCGCCACGCTTTGAAGCACCTTGACGTGCACCGTGCTGACGCCGCCATAATCGGAGACAGAATGGACACCGATATAATTGCCGGAATCGAAAGCGAGCTTGACACCGTGCTTGTGCTGTCGGGAGTCACAAGCCTTGAGACCA
Organism: uncultured Clostridia bacterium; assembly: GCA_945949385.1. Classification (GTDB taxonomy): domain Bacteria; phylum Bacillota; class Clostridia; order Oscillospirales; family CAG-272; genus Avispirillum. The sequence goes on from CAMFEL010000123.1 coordinate 457, forward strand.
TGAAGGTGTTCCCGTACCGTCCCGCTTATATTATGAACGGCGTGGGAGACTTTCTGCGCGACGAGATAGAAATGCGCTGATAAAAAATCAAAGGGCGCGCCTGCGAAAATCGAAGGCGCGCCGCTTTTTTTGTTTCCGAACGGTTTTCTGTCAGTGTCTCAGCCTTTGGGCAGAAACGTTTTTCGGAGCGGGAACGTAGTTCTGCATAAGGGCGGAGTACACGCCGCAGCCGGCGCACTGGCGTCCCGTGCAGAAACTGTATTCGTGCTCCTCCTTTTTCTTCTGAGTGGAAAATTTCGATACGGTGGTTTCTCCGACAATACCCTCGCAGGTGATGGTAAGCCTTGCTTCCCTCAGATAAAAGGGGCAGAAAACAAGGGCGTCAATAGTTTTGTTTGCCATAACAAAGTCCTTTCACAAGTGTTTTATATCTTTTGATCTACAGATCTATGTACTGAATTTTCCGCGGATTTATAAATACCCCGCCGCGCCTTTAGCGCTCTCAAGGCACCGGACGCACAGGGGAGTTCCGCCTGCATCAAACATACTTTCCCCGTGCTTTTCCGCGTCCTCTCCGCAGACACCGCAGCGTGCCCCGCCGCCCGCGGGCAGCACACAGCGGATACAGACGATTCTGTCCCGGAATTTGAAGCACGGAGCCCCCGTTTTTATAGGGGAGCCGCAGCAGGAGCATCGGTAAGAGGAGGAGCGCATACAAGCGCCGCAGCCGTCACATTCGCCGCCGCCTCCCATACAGGTGAGCGCCATTACTGCCTCCAGAAGATAGCCAGGGACTCGTCGAGAGAGAGCCCGAGAAACGAGGCTATCTTCTGTGCGTCATATACGGTCAGCCCCGTTTTTCCCCGCTTAAGCTTACGGTACAGCGTGCTTCTGTCGATCCCGAGGATCATTGCCACAGCTTCAAGCGTGGTGTTTCTTCCCGCAACCGTTTCTTTAAGTCTCTGAACGTCAATTCCCATAAGTTCTCTTCCTTTCACTGGTAGATTTTATATAATTTTACCATATTTTACCAAAAAGTCAATAGATTTGCTGTCAAAAAATGGGATACGGTGTTGCAAGACTGCAACTTTCCTGCTTTTTTGTCATTTATTTAGCATATGTGTAACAATTCGGTATGCCGTGCGGATTTGTTTTTCCTGATGATACGCCCTTTTGCCCTTTCTTGCTCCCCGCAAAGGGCAGAATATTGCAATTTCGCCACAAGCAAAAACCGCCCGTGACTACGGTCACGGGCGATTTTCATATTCAATTTGATCTGAGCAGCCGTATCGGAAAGCGGCAAGGGGAAAACCTCTGCCCAATGGCAGAGACGGAATTTATTTTTTTATCATAAAAATAAGCCCCACCGTGCGTACCATGCCGGCTTTCAGCAGACGGTATACTGTTTTACGGTTGCCGCTTAACTTACGGCAATACTTGTTTTTGTCCGGATCCGGACACTTTTCCAGAGCGTAGCTTCTCAGCTTACGCACCAGAGGATGTGAGCTTCCGCCCTGCCGAATGACGCGCACACACCCGTCTATGAGTATATGGGACACAATCAGAAATTCAAGCTCCTCCGCAAACCTTTCAGACAGACCGTTGGAACAAAACCAATCTCTTAAATCTTCAATTGCGTCGATAATCTCAATATTTCTGTCCACCTTGGAGCTGTTCATAATAGAGCCGCTGCGGGACAGGTAGTTGTAAAGAATCTTGTGGCAGTAAACCACGCTGTGACAGCGCGCCATAAGCTTTGGAACGGTGCGCAGATCCTCATACCATACTCTTGAAGGGAAGCGTATGCCGGTTTCTTTGAAAAGAGAAGCACGCATGACCTTGTCGCAGGCGCTGGGGGATTGAGTAAGGATAAACCTGTCGGAGCTCGGATCAAAAACTGTGCCTTTGGGAAAATCAGAGCCTGTTTCGTAAATCAGCTTTCCGTTTTCGTCGGTACAGCGCAGACAAAAGCGAATAATATCGGGCTCATAGCGGTCAATGTATTCCAGTATTGTATCGACGGAGTCCTCCGTGACCGTATCGTCGCTGTCCGGAAAAAACAGATATTCTCCGCTTGCCGCTTCTATTCCCGTGTTGCGCGCGCCTCCCAGCCCGGCGTTTTTCTGATGTATGACTTTTACATCAGCCCTGCCGCGGGCAAAATCATCGCAAAGGGCGCCGGAGCTGTCGGTGGAGCCGTCGTCAACGATCAGTATTTCGCATCTGCCCCTTGCGGCGCGGTCAACGGACTCAAGACAGGCGGGAAGATATTTTTCAACATTGTATACGGGTATGATTATACTAAGTCTGTACATTATACATCTCCGCAATTACTGATTTTTCATACTGAACAGAAGCTTTACGGCCAAGTAAAGCTTCATATCTACCAGCCTCAGCGCAAGACGCCGCCTTGCAGGCAGAGCCTTCACATAGGGATTTTTGAAAACATTTCTACATCTGTTTTTTGTAAACTCACGGAATTTTGCAAGAAGGGGATGAGAGGTGCCCGCCTGCCGTATAACGCGTACGGTGGCGGTAAGATATACGTGCAGAATAACAAGATATTCAAGCTCGTCGCGGTATTCCCCGTCTCTGCCGTTTTGAGCAAACCAGTCGGTAAGGTCCTCCAGAGCTTCGACTATTTCAATATTCCTGTCTGTTTTTGCGCTGTTCATTATGGAGCCGGATCGCTGAAGATAATTATAAAGCGGCTCCTCAAGATAAACGGCGGAGTTGCACAGACTCATAAGCTTCGGGGTGGTGCGGATGTCCTCGTACCAAACGCGGGGAGGGAATTTGATACCGCTTTCTTTGAAAAGAGAAGCACGGAAAACCTTGTTCCACGCGGCGGGAGCAACGGTAAGAAGTTTTTTGTCGGTATGCGGGTCAAGTACCTTTCCCGTCTGTACAGACTCACGCTCAACGGAGATAAGGGTGCCGTCCTCGGCAACGGAGCGAATGGGAAAAGCAATCATATCGGCGCCGAATTTTTGTATAGCGTCAATTATTTTTCCGACGGCGCCGTCGCACAGAGTATCGTCGCTGTCCACAAACAGCAGATATTCGCCGCTTGCCGCGTCAATACCGGTATTGCGCGCCCCTCCCAGTCCCATATTTTCCTGGTGTATGACAGTAGTCACATGGGGGTACTGCTCCTTTGCTTTGTCGCACAGAACGTCGGAGGAGTCGGGAGTGCCGTCGTCCACAAGTATTACCTGACAGCCGTCGGGAAGATCTCTGTATACGGACTCAAGGCAAGCTGGCAGATATTTTTCGACATTGTATACGGGAATAATGATACTCAGAGTATACATAATAGGTGATCCTTTCGTAGCAGCTCCGATATTCAGCCGTGCCGAAAAGCACGAACGCTACTGAGCTTTTACTGAGTTTTGACGAAACTTTTCTCTTCTGCTTTTTGAGAATATGTTAAATATATCCCTCAGCCGTACATTTTCGCGAATGGCGGTGAGCCAGTAAATATACGCTAAAATGACAGACAGATAAATGGAGGCGTTGGGACGGCGAAGCACGTTTCCGGAGAACTGAGAGGTGCCCAGCGCAAGAAGAAACGTCACTCCCACCATGCCGCTTTCCACGGTAAACAGTTTATTGAAGCGCGTAATGAGCCCCACAATAATAAGCAGTGCGAAATAGCCTATAAATGCAAGATACAGGGCAAAGCCGATGTAGCCGCTGTAATAGAACACGGAGGGGAAGTCGTTTTCAAGATCGAAAATTGCCTGTTGAACGGTCTCGTTCCCGTCGGGATCCGTGGTTTTGTAATCCATAATCAGGCTTATATATTCATAGCCGAAGCATTTGGTAAGGGTATCGGAATCCTCCCATACCATCTGCGCAAAATTCCGTTTCTGCTGTCTTCCGGCGGTAATTTCGCTTACTACAAGAGAGTAATTGTATTTTTCAAATACTCTCTCAAAGCCGAAGCGCTGCACCATAGGTCCCGCGTAAAGCTCATATATGCTGACTATATCGTGCTTTGTGCGGGTATCAAGGGAATCGAAGGTTTCTTTATCAATATGAGAAGGAAGCTTGTTGCCTGTGTCGACAAGTCCATCTTCCACAAGAGTATTGACATACTGCTGCTTTGTTTCCATACTGGTGTAATGCTTGTCCACATTGCTGTTGACCAGAGAGGTACCGTAGCAAGCGAGACAAACGAGAACGATAGCTCCGAGAGCTGCATAGTAAGCAGGGTGCTTTTCTTTGGTAACAATAAGGAAAAACAGCATTGTAAAGACGATAATGGGAATAGCGAAATAGTCCACCTTTGTGCCGACGAAGAACAGGTTGACAAGGCAGACAAGAGCGGCAAAGTAAAACGCGGCGGGTTTTTTCATTCTGTAAACGTAAAGCAGTATCAGGGGCACTGCGAATGCAAGAATGGCGCTCTGTGAATTGTGAACGCTTGCCCACCCCATAAGTCCCGCGCCGCTTGCGCCGTAGGTGTAGATCTGCGTTCCGGTCATATACGACAGGATAACGGAATGCATCATGATTATCATATTGCCGACGAAGGCAAGCTGCACATATTTCGGAACCTTGTCGCTTTTTCTGAAGCAGGTAATAAAGGCAAGGGCAAAAAGAGGCATATGAACGGTGCGCAGGAAATTGTTCATATCCGTTACGGGAGAAACATATCCGCCTGCGGACTTTATACAGGCTATCATATGGGCGATCCAGTAGGCGCCCAGAACGGCGGCAAATATAATATATGCCCTTTTTCTGTCGGATATTATAAATGCGTACAGCATAACAGCCGCAAACATTGCAAATCTGGCAAGAGTCGTTACAGCGGTAAAGTTAAATTCCGATGCCCAATAGGAGATGATGTCGAGAATGGGCTGAAGTAGCAAAAGAGCGAATACGGCTGCGGGAGCCGCGTCGGTGAGCAGATTTTTGGTTTTCTTATATACGGTTGTGCATCCGGTCATATGGTTTTAGCCTTCCTTTTAGCTGTTTCGGTGCAGTCGGTTATTTTGAAAATTTTTTAATAATTGCGTCCGCAATTCTTACGGAAGCAAATCCGTCGCCGTACGGGTTTACGGCGCCGGCCATTTTTTCATATTCGGCTTTGTCGCAAAGCAGGGAGTCGATAACGGAGAAAATAACATTCTCATCGGTGCCCGCCAGCTTCAGCGTGCCGGCGGCAACGCCCTCGGGGCGCTCCGTGGTGTCTCTCAGCACTACCACGGGCTTGTGCAGAGAGGGAGCCTCCTCCTGAATGCCGCCG
>CAMFEL010000124.1 GCA_945949385.1 uncultured Clostridia bacterium
CTATATGCCCTGGCTGCGCCTTGACGGCGAGATACCCTTTTACAGCGAGGGCGAGGGCTGGCAGCGTCAGCATCACATTTACTCCAGTCCTTTCTACTATATCGACTACTGCCTTGCGCAGACCGTGGCTCTTGAATTCTGGGCAAAGATCCAAAAGGATCAAAAAGAGGCGTGGGACTGCTATATGGCATACACAGAGCAGGGAGGAAGCCGCACCTTTACCGAGCTTCTGCAAAACGCGGGACTTGATACGCCCTTCGACGAAAAGTGTCTGCGCGGCGTGTGCGAGGCGGCAAAGCGCTGGCTTGACGAATACGACCTTACGGGAATCGAATAAAATCTCAAACAGAAAAATACCGGACGACCCCGTCCGGTATTTTTCCTTATTTTCCGCTGTCGCCGTAGTTTGACAGAACTCTTGCGGAGGGATCGTTTACGTTGCAGCCCTCCCAGTCTTTGTTGGGCATCCAGAAATCCGCAATCATTTCCGATTGCCCCGCATAGTACTTTTCAAAGATCTGTCGGTAAAGCAGGGATTCCTTTGTAAAGGGGGCGGCGTGGGTGTATTCGGCTTTCTTTTCCTCAAACTCCGCGTCGGTGTAAAGGCTGTTTGCGTATTCCTTCAGATAGTCCACCATGGAGTGTCCCACAGCGTCGGAGAACGCCGCCTTTTCGCGCCACAGTATGTCGTGTGGCAGCCAGTCTCCCTCAAAAGCGCGCCGCAGGAGATATTTGCCCTTGTTGTAGGTGTTCATCTTCTTTTCGGGATCAACCGCCATAACATATCTGACAAAGTCAAGGTCTCCGAAAGGCACCCTTGCTTCAAGAGAGTTTACGGAAATACAGCGGTCGGCACGCAGCACATCGTACATATGCAGCTCCCGTATTCTCTTTTCCGATTCCCTCTGGAATTCTGCGGCGCTGGGTGCAAAATCCGTATACTTGTATCCGAACAGCTCGTCGGAGATCTCTCCCGTCAGAAGCACGCGCACATCCGTGTTTTCGTGTATCCATTTGCAAAGCAGGTACATACCCATACTGGCGCGTATAGTGGTGATGTCATATGTGCCCAAAAGATATATAACATCCTCAAGGGAGGACAGCACCTGCTCCTTTGTCATAATGACCTCGGTGTGGTCGCTGCCGATGTAGTCCGCCACCTGACGGGCGTATTTCAGGTCTATGGCGTCGCCCTCCATACCGATCGCAAAGGTGCGTATGGGGGTCTTGCTCTTTTTTGCGGCAACCGCGCATACAAGAGATGAGTCAAGTCCGCCCGAAAGCAGAAAGCCTACCTTGGCGTCTGCCACAAGCCGCTTTTCAATGCCTGCCGTAAGCTTTTCGCGGATGTTTTTGCATACGGTCTCCACATCGTCGTATATGACGGTTTTCGGCATCGCAATGTCCTCGTAGCAGACAAACTCTCCGTCCTTCCAGTAGTGTCCGGGAGGGAAAGGCATAACCTTTTTGCAAAGCCCCGTCAGGTTTTTCGCTTCGCTGGCGAAAACGATAACACCCGCTTCGTCATATCCGTAGTAAAGGGGGCGTATACCGATGGGGTCTCTTGCGGCAATAAACCTGCCCTCTTTTCCGTCATATATTATCAGCGCAAATTCCGCGTCAAGCATGGAAAACATATCCGTGCCGTATTCGCGGTACATAGGCAAGAGTATTTCGCAGTCGGAGCCGCTTTTGAAGGTGTATTTTTCAGAAAGAGCCGCCTTCAGCTTTTCATAGCCGTAAATCTCTCCGTTGCAGACCACATAGTCCCCGTCAAGGGAGAAGGGCTGCATACCCTCGGGAGTAAGTCCCATGATTGCAAGACGGTGAAAGGCAAGAAGTCCGTCGCCGCAGTCCACGACGCGGCTGTCGTCGGGACCTCTGGATACGGTCATATCAAAACCCTTCTTAAAATTGGAAAAGGCGGCACACGGTCCGCAATAACCCATAATTGAACACATAAATTCATTCCTCCGTAATATCAGCATTCAATAGGGCAAGTGCTGTAACTCGCTGTGCCACCTATCTTTTGTCTCTTTCGGCATCTGTCAATGCCTCACCGGGTAACGGTCGGCTTTTCCGGCTCACCTACTCGGAGCACTCTCCTTTGGGATCGCGGCTCGCGCAGTGTTATTCACGGGGGCTTTTCCGTATGGCTCTCACCGTCCCATACTCGCTGTGGGTAAGTCACCCCGCTACTTCTCTGCGCTCAATCGCCTTTAGGTTATTTATATTTGTTTCTATCCGGCTATTCCACGTCCTGAAGGGCGTCGTAGCCTTCTTCGCCGGTACGCACCTTGACAACGTTTTCAACATCGTAAACGAATATTTTTCCGTCGCCTATGTGACCGGTATACAGAACTTTTTTAGCTGTGTCGATAACACACTGAACAGGTATTTTGCTGACAACGATCTCCACCTGAACCTTCGGCAAAAGGTTTGTTTCAACCGGCACGCCGCGGTAATATTCGGGTCTGCCGCCCTGCACGCCGCAGCCGAGAACATGAGAAACGGTCATACCTGTAATGCCCGGCTTGCTCATAGCGCTCTTCAGTGCGTCGAAGCGTGCTTTTTTGCAGATAATTTCCACCTTTGTTATCTTAGGCACACCGTCTGCCGCAAAGGAAGGTACTTTCTTCACGGGGATTGCCTCTGCCGCGGGAATATCGCCCTCGGTCACCGTTATGCTTTCGTCATCGGGAATAAATGAGGAGTACTTCTAATGTCATAGCCCGTCACTCATTTTTTATTTGATTTTTTGTGATTATTTTACGCCGAACAGAAGCCTGTCGTAAGTGGGGAAGGGCCAATACTCTTCCGCCGTAAGGGTCTCTGCCTCGTCGCATACCACCCGAAGCTCCGCCATCTTCTGCAGAATATCATCGCGGATCATAAACGCTTCCTCGGTAACATCCGCCGCCGTCTTGAGACGGATAACAGCGCTTTCAAGCTTTGCGGTAGCCGCGTCTATCTCATCGGTAAGACCGGAAAGCCTTGCGATAGTGTTCTTCTCGTAGCTTGCGGAAATTCCGGGCACTGCCGCGGTTTTTGCCGCCAGAGCGTCGGCAAGAGACTTGGTATATGCCACTACTGCGGGAAGAATTTCCTTCTTCGCCATATCCACCATGGTCAGAGCCTCGATGTTTACGGTCTTGCAGTAGTTGTCAAGAGTGATTTCGTAACGGGAGCGGATCTCCGCCTCGGAGAAAATGCGGTGGGAGGTCAGCATATCCACATTCTTTTTGTCAAGGATGGTGGGCAAAGCGTCGGGAGTAGTGCGCAGGTTGAGAAGTCCTCTCTCCTCTGTAGCTTCCTTGATCCACGCGTCGTCGTAGCCGTTGCCGTTGAATATGATGCGCTTGTGATCCTTGATTGTCTTCTTTATCATATCGTGCAGCGCAGTTTCAAAATCCTCGGCGGCTTCAAGTCTGTCCGCGTATATTTTCAGGGATTCTGCAACAGAAGCGTTCAGCATAATGTTTGCACAGGCGATGCTGTTGGAGGAGCCCAGCATACGGAACTCGAACTTGTTGCCCGTAAATGCAAAGGGAGAGGTGCGGTTGCGGTCAGTAGTGTCGCGGGTAAATCTGGGAAGTACATGAACGCCCAGCTTCATTACCGTCTTTTCGGCTGCATTGTATGGGGTATCGTTTTCGATAGCGTCAAGCACCGCAGTCAGCTCGTCGCCAAGGAACATGGAAACCACTGCCGGAGGAGCCTCGTTTGCGCCCAGACGGTGATCGTTTCCTGCGGTTGCCACGGAAAGGCGGAGCAGATCCTGATAATCGTCAACCGCTTTGATGACCGCGCACAGGAACAGCAGGAACTGAGCGTTTTCGTAAGGTGTCTCTCCCGGAGTCAGGAGGTTTACGCCCGTATCGGTTGCCATGGACCAGTTGTTATGCTTGCCGCTGCCGTTGACTCCCGCAAAGGGCTTCTCGTGAAGCAGGCACACAAGTCCGTGGCGGGCCGCTACCTTCTGCATGATCTCCATGGTGAGCTGGTTGTGGTCGGTGGCGATGTTTGTAGTGGTGTAAATGGGAGCAAGCTCGTGCTGTGCGGGAGCAACCTCGTTGTGCTCCGTCTTTGCCAGTATGCCCAGCTTCCACAGCTCCTCGTTAAGGTCTGCCATGTACGCCGCAACTCTGGGCTTTATAACGCCGAAGTAATGGTCGTCAAGCTCCTGACCCTTGGGAGGCTTTGCACCGAAAAGGGTGCGTCCCGTAAACATAAGATCCTTGCGCTTTTCGTACATTTCGCGGTCAACAAGGAAGTATTCCTGCTCGGGACCGACGGAGGTGCGCACGCACTTTACATCGGTGTTGCCGAACAGTCTCAGTATGCGAAGTGCCTGCTTGTTCAGCGCCTCCATAGAGCGCAGCAGGGGAGTTTTCTTGTCCAGCGCTTCTCCGCCGTAGGAGCAGAAAGCGGTGGGAATGCAAAGGGTTTTATCCTTAATGAATGCGTAGGAGGTGGGGTCCCAAGCGGTGTAGCCTCTCGCCTCAAAAGTGGCACGAAGACCGCCGGAGGGGAAGGAGGAGGCATCGGGCTCGCCCTTAATAAGCTCTTTGCCGGAAAACTCCATAATAACTCTGCCGTCGGAGGCGGGGGAGATAAAGCTGTCGTGCTTTTCGGCGGTTATTCCGGTAAGAGGCTGGAACCAATGTGTAAAGTGAGTGGCACCGTGCGCGACCGCCCAGTCTTTCATGGCTGCCGCTACGGCGTTTGCCACGTCGTTATTAAGTCTTGCGCCCTCGTCAATGGTTTTCTTCAGTGAATTGTAAACCTTGGCGGAAAGCGTTGCTTTCATTACTCTGTCGTCAAAAACGAGGCTTCCGAAGTAATCGGGTACAGTGTTCATGGTATACACTCCTTTTAATTCGAAGCGGCGGGAAGATCCCGGCGCTTCGGGAATTTGAAAAAAAGAAAAGGCGTCAAAGAGTTTGCACTCTAAGACGCCGTTGCCTTTATGGTGACATTATACTCCCGTTTTTTGTTTTGTCAACCCTTTTTTTCAAAAAAAACGAAAAAATTCTATCTTGCTCGCATTATTAAACCGAGCGCTGTTATAAATAAACAGAGCAGTCATCGACTTGCTGCTTATGGGGATCCGCATATGATTATCGAAGATATAAATAATGAAAAAATTCAAAAGGACTGCTGTCACATAGCATAAATTTCAAAAATTTTCTCCCCTTTTTTCCGCCGCCCCGCGCTTCCGAAATTCCGTCGACAAAAAAAGACACGCATTTTGAGCGATTTTTGCCCGTTTTTGCCCGTTTTTCGCCCTGCAATTTTTCGGGAATTTTGTCGATAAATTCATAAGTATTCAAAATCAATGTATATATATGCATTGCAAATTTGATAATTAGCTGACAGAGGTGAAGAATGAAATATTCGAAGGGACTGCTGTCCCGTCAGCAGTCCCTCCGAGCCACCCTGCACGGCAAAAGGGAGGGGAGGAGATGGGTCTCCTCCCCTCCCTTTAGAATCCCACCCCTCCACTCGACACTGAAGAACATCAAATCGTTGCGTTGCAAGAGCACTACACATTCAACGAAGTGAAAAGGATCCTGCTCCGTTAGCCTAAACTTCAAGTCTCGCGACAGAAGTGTAGCAACGCTAATGAGCGTGTCGATAGCAGATTTATAGCTACCCACAGAAAGATAGAATAGC
>CAMFEL010000125.1 GCA_945949385.1 uncultured Clostridia bacterium
GCACCGGTGATCATGTTCTTGACATAGTCAGCGTGGCCGGGACAGTCAACGTGAGCGTAGTGACGCTTAGCGGTCTCGTACTCAACGTGTCTGGTGTTGATTGTGATACCGCGGGCTCTTTCCTCGGGTGCGTTGTCGATCTGGTCATATGCCATGAACTCGATCTTATCATCGCCCAGGGACAGGTACTTGGTGATAGCTGCGGTAAGAGTGGTCTTGCCGTGGTCAACGTGGCCGATGGTACCAATGTTGACATGGGGTTTCGTTCTTTCGAATTTTTCCTTTGCCATTTGTAATGTCCTCCAAATGAAATTATTTTTGTTGATATTTTGTAATTAAAGCCGTTTAGTTGGCTTTGTTGCGGCTGCTTGCAACCTTTTCCAGGATGCTCTTGGGCACCTCTGCGAAGTGGTCGGGCTCCATGGAATACTGACCGCGTCCCTGAGTCTTGGAACGGAGGTCGGTAGCGTAGCCGAACATCTCGGACAGAGGGATCATAGCGGTGATCTGCTGCGCACCGCTGACAGGCTCCATAGACTGGATCTGACCGCGGCGGGAGTTAACGTCACCGATAACATCGCCCATGTAGTCGTCGGGAGTAATGATTACCACCTTCATAATAGGCTCGGTAAGCACGGGGTCCGCCTTGCGCATTGCGTCCTTGAACGCCATGGAACCGGCGATCTTGAACGCCATTTCGGAGGAGTCGACCTCGTGGTAGGAGCCGTCGTAAAGGTTGACCTTTACGTCAACTACATTATAACCTGCCAGAACACCCGACTCCATTGCACTCTTGATACCGGCGTCAACGGCGGGAATATATTCCTTGGGAATAGCACCGCCCACAACGGTATTTTCAAATACATAGCCTGCGCCGGGCTCGTTGGGCTCGATACGGATCTTAACGTGACCGTACTGACCCTTACCGCCTGACTGGCGCGCATACTTGGTGTCTGACTCTGCCTGACGGCGGATAGTCTCCTTGTATGCAACCTGAGGACGGCCTATATTTGCCTCCACCTTAAACTCGCGGAGCAGTCTGTCCACGATGATCTCAAGGTGAAGCTCGCCCATACCTGCAATAATGGTCTGACCGGTCTCCTCGTCCGTATAGGTACGGAAAGTGGGGTCTTCCTCTGCAAGCTTTGCCAGAGCGATGCCCATCTTTTCCTGACCGGCTTTGGTCTTGGGCTCGATGGCAACGCGGATAACGGGCTCCGGGAACTCCATGGACTCAAGGATTATAGGTGCCTTGTCGTCGCACAGCGTATCACCGGTGGTGGTGTTTTTAAGTCCTACGACAGCCGCGATGTCTCCCGCATAGCAGGAAGGTATGTCGGTACGCTCGTTGGAGTGCATCTGGATAAGACGTCCCATACGCTCCTTGGCGCCCTTTACCGAGTTCCAGGTATACTCACCTGCGTTAATAACGCCGGAATATACTCTGAAGAAGCACAGCTTGCCCACGAAGGGGTCTGTCATGATCTTGAATGCAAGAGCTGCGAATGGCTCTTCGTCGGAGGAAACTCTCTCCTCTTCCTCGCCGGTCTCGGGATTGATACCTCTGATGTGAGGAACATCCGTGGGAGCGGGCATATAATCGACGATTGCGTCAAGCAACTTCTGCACGCCCTTGTTTCTGTAAGAGGTACCGCAAACCACGGGAACTATCTTGTTTGCAATGGTAGCGGCGCGAAGGACTCTCTTAATGTCGCTGACGCTGAGATCGCCCTCCTCACAGTACTTTTCAAACAGCTCCTCGTCGCACTCTGCGACAGCCTCTACAAGCTCTGTGTGATACTGCTGAGCTTTCTCCAGCATATCCTCCGGAATAGGCTCAACGCGCATATCCTTACCCATCTCATCGTAGTAGACATCAGCCTCCATATTGATAAGATCGATAATACCTCTGAACGAGTCCTCTGATCCGATAGGAAGCTGAATCGGGACTGCATTAGCCTTCAGTCTTTCGCGCATCATATCGACAACGCGGTAGAAGTTGGCGCCCATAATGTCCATCTTGTTGACATAGGCCATACGGGGAACGCCGTACTTGTCCGCCTGACGCCATACGGTCTCGGACTGAGGCTCGACACCGCCCTTTGCGCAAAGCACGGTGACGGAGCCGTCAAGCACTCTGAGTGAGCGCTCAACCTCAACGGTAAAGTCAACGTGTCCGGGGGTGTCTATAATATTGATTCTGTTACCCTTCCAGTAGCAGGTGGTAGCAGCGGAGGTAATGGTAATACCTCTCTCCTGCTCCTGCTCCATCCAGTCCATGGTAGCTGCGCCGTCGTGAGTCTCACCGATCTTATGAGTCTTACCTGTGTAATACAGGATACGCTCGGTGGTAGTGGTCTTGCCGGCGTCGATATGAGCCATGATACCGATGTTACGGGTGTGCTCAAGCGAATATTCTCTCGGCATATACTAATAATTCTCCTTGTAATGTGCAGTACAAAATCGTCTTTTTCAGAATCAATATCTGTAATGTGCGAACGCTTTGTTTGCTTCTGCCATTCTGTGTGTTTCTTCTTTCTTCTTGAAAGCACCGCCGGTGCTGTTCTTGGCGTCCATGATCTCGCCTGCAAGGCGCTCAGCCATGGTCTTTTCACCGCGGTTTCTTGCAAAGCCGGTCATCCAGCGAAGACCCAGGGTATACCTTCTCTCGGGTCTTACTTCCATAGGAACCTGGTAGTTGGAGCCGCCGATACGGCGAGCCTTTACCTCCAGGACCGGCATTACGTTATCGAGAGCTTCCGTAAAGACTTCAAGGGGATTGTTGCCCGTTTTTTCCTCAACGATGGCGAAGGCCTCGTAGACGATCTTCTGAGCAACACCCTTTTTGCCGTCCAGCATAATGTTGTTGATAAGCTTTGTTACCAGCTTTGAATTATACAGAGGATCCGGCAGAACGTCTCTCTTAGAAATCTGACCTCTTCTCGACACTTTACTTCCCTCCTTCAATATAAATTGTTATCATAGGTACTCGAAAATAAATTCCGTCGTGCGAAAGTGAGCCGGAAGTATATAAACATCTGTCACCTTCAGCAGCTGCTGAAATAAATTCGAGGAGCTTTGCGGCGTGCGCCGCATTTTTGCAAAATCGGAAATATGAAAGAAAAACTTACTTATTTCTTCTTTGCGCGCTTTACGCCGTACTTGGAACGGGACTGATTGCGGTTAGCAACGCCCTGAGTATCAAGCGTACCGCGGATGATGTGGTAACGCACACCGGGCAGGTCACGTACACGTCCGCCGCGGATAAGTACGACAGAGTGCTCCTGAAGGTTATGACCGATACCGGGAATGTAGGTCCATGCTTCCATACCGTTGGTAAATCTTACTCTGGCAACCTTACGGAGAGCCGAGTTAGGCTTTTTCGGCGTGGTGGTGGATACCTTTGTGCAGACTCCGCGCTTCTGGGGAGAATGCTGATCGATGGGCTTGTTCTTAATGGTGTTGAAGCCCTGCTGCATAACGGGGGATTTGGACTTGTAGACCTTGTCCTTTCTTCCCTGCTTTACGAGCTGGTTAAAGGTAGGCATTCTTTTCAACTCCTTTCTTCGGTGATAAATGTTTATATACAACCGGACACGCCGGTCATACACGGTATAAACGCGCACCAGTCCTGCATTTGGGCATAGCTATACCCTTTGCGAAACCGCGTGCATTGTCATTCTATCATATATTCGGAAATATGTCAACACTCACATTCCAAAAGCCGAAATTTCTCCGTTTTGCACAACAATTTCTCCCGACCGGAAGCCAAAAAAGCAATATTTGAAAGGAAAACCGGCAAATTTTTTGTATTTATATGCCTTACTTCAAATTATTTACAGACTTTCCGTTTTTTATACCCCCCTCTTTCGCCATACGACAGCAAAGACGGCGCAGCATATACTGACTTCAGAGGGGGCTTTGAAAACCGGCACAAATCAATGAAAGGCACAGACTTAACCATGGCCGACATTATAATCAAGGTGATAGTGTCCGTCTTTTTCATCTTCGGCGTTTACTGCGCCCTGCATGAGCTTTTGTCTCTTGCACAGAGGCTCGTAAAGCACATACGGAGAAAAATTGACAAAAGGGCAAAAAGGGATTATAATAACTAAGGTATTATCAGTCAGCGGAGGTCACATATGAGCGCATATGAAAAAGCAGGAGAAAAGGCAAGCGTCAGCGGCACCGTAGACTCCGTTATATATTCCTCCGACGAGACCGGATATACGGTTTGCGAAATAGAAGACGAAAACGGTTTGCCCGTGGTGCTGGTAGGCACTATGCCTTACATAGCCGAGGGCGATACAGTTACGGCGGCGGGCTCCTGGACGCATCATCCCACCTACGGCAGACAGTTCCGTGTGGATATGTACGAAAAGACTCTTCCCTCCTCCGAATCGGGAATAATGCGCTACCTTGCCTCCGGAGCCATCCGAGGCATAGGGCCGAAAACCGCTCAGAAGATCGTGGACAAATTCGGCGAGGATACCTTTGATGTTATAGACAACCATCCCGACTGGCTGACGGAGCTGCCGGGCATTACGAAAAAGAAGGCGGAGACAATTTCCGACTCTTTTATACAGATGTCCGGCGCCCGCAGCGTAATGATGTTCTGCGCAGATTATTTCGGCAGCGCCACCTCCATGAAGATATACCGCAAATGGGGCGGCAAAGCGGTGGATATGATCCGCGCAAACCCGTACCGCCTTTGCGACGACTTTTCGGGAATAGGCTTTAAGCGGGCGGACTCCATAGCCACCGCCTGCGGAATTGCCGTCGACAGCACGGACAGGCTTCGGGCGGGACTTGTTTATACCCTGAAAACAGCCGGCCAGTCAAACGGACATACCTGTCTGCCCGCAGACAGACTGCTGACGGTTGCCGCCTCTGTTCTGGGCGTTCCGGAGCAAAGCCTTGCAGAGCCTCTCGACGCCCTTGAGAAAAGCGGGAAGGTGACTTTTTTTGAGAGCGACGGGAAGAAATTCGCCGCCCTCTCCCGATACAGAACCGCGGAAACCTACTGCGCGGACAAGCTGCGGCAGATAAACAAAACCTGCCCCAAGATCGGCAGAACTGACATTACCGCTTTTATCTCCAAAGCCGAAACGGAAAGCAGCTTTGAATACGCCCCCTTGCAAAAGAAGGCAATAGCGGCGGCGCTTGAAGACGGTGTTATGATACTTACCGGAGGTCCCGGCACAGGTAAAACCACCGTAATAAAAGGACTTATATCCATATTTGATTCCATAGGACTTGACGTTGCCCTTGCGGCACCCACGGGACGCGCCGCAAAGCGTGTAAGCGAGGCTTGCGGCTGCGAGGCAAAGACTTTGCACCGCCTGTTGGAAATGGAGCATAACGACGACGAGGAAAATCCCCGCTTTATGCGCAATCAAAGCTGCTATCTTGACGAGGATGTGCTTATCGTAGACGAGGCGTCCATGATAGATATTCTTCTGCTGGAAGCAATGCTGCGCGCCGCAAAGCCGGGCTGCCGCATAATTTTCATAGGCGACCGCGACCAGCTTCCCTCGGTGGGAGCAGGCAATGTGCTGGCGGATATGATCGACAGCGGCGCTTTTACCACGGTACGGCTGACAGATATATTCCGTCAGGCAAAGGAGAGCCTTATTATCGTCAACGCCCATCTTATAAACGAGGGCAAA
>CAMFEL010000126.1 GCA_945949385.1 uncultured Clostridia bacterium
CGCTATATAAGTAAAGCAACGCTAATGAGCGTGTCGATAGCAGACTTATAGCTACTCACAGAAAGTAAGAATTGCAAACTGAACATTAAACCGCAGGGGCGGACGGTGAAGCCGTCCGTGGAGCGACAGAAAAAGCACAGAAGAGAGCTTGCTTTCTTCTGTGCTTTTTCCCGCTCGCCGCTTTTGCGGCACCCCTGCGGGAACGGTTCTATATTTCCATACCCTGATTAAAAGTTTTTTGGAGTCCTTAGAACCTTTTTTTCAAAAAAGGTTCTAAGCGGAGCGCGAGGCAGAGCCTCGCATATATCATGAACGGGGTTCGGGGCAGAGCCCCGTTTGCGGTCGGGGCACGGGGCGGAGCCCCGTATAATTATTTATACTTTAATCTTACTGCTCAATAAGGAGCACCAGCAGGGCAAATGCCGCCACGGGGACGGCGCCGCCCACCAAAAGCTGAAGCGGCGTATGCCGTTTCATAACGAGACTGCTCCAGACCACGGCGGCAAGAAGCACCGCTCCGATTATAAGCACATACCGGCCGGTATAATACGCAAGCGCGGCAAGAGGTCCGGTGAGACCGCAGGCATGCCCGCTTGCCTTGAAACCAAACAGCTTGTTGATTACAAGAAGCGCCGTACCCGATATCAGGTATGTCAGGAACAGCGTAAGAATGGCCGGTGATGTGCTGAATATCAGAGCGTAGACGACGCCCAGCACATATCCCGCAACAGACATAATCATTGCGAGGGAGCGCTGAGCCTCCCTGCCTTTTTCCCTGAGAGAAGGCAGGAGCCTTTGCAAAGGATACGCCGAAACGGGAAGAATTACAAGCAGCACCACGGAACAGATGTAATCGCGCACCTGACCTATAATACCTCCGTGCAGCCACAGCAAAGTAAACAGTGCCAGTGCCATGACGGGCGGAACGGTTATTACTCTGACGGTCTTTGCGGCGATACGCACCGCTCTGCGGTTTTCATTGGAATTGACGCTGCTCAAACTTGCCTCCTCGGGAGCTTCGGCCTCCCTGCGCCTATATGCTATCACACCTACGGTAAAATGTCACCCTACCGTTCGATTTCCGGACTATAATGCTCAAAATCCCGCGGTAGAGTTCGATTTCCGGCACTCTACCCACAGTAGAGTGCCCTTATTTTACAAGGCTCGACGCCGTTTTCTCTTGACAAAACACATATAACATGATACAATATAACAAACTCTTGAAAATCCCCGGGGAAGGAGCCGCATTCGTGGAACTGAAACCTGTTGTTGCAAGAAATATTGCGGAGCTTCGGCGCAGCGCCGGAATGACACAGCTTGAGCTTGCCGAAAAGCTCAATTATTCCGACAAAGCCGTCTCTAAATGGGAATCGGGATCGTCTTTGCCCGATGTTGGCGTGCTTCTGGAGATTTCAAAAATATTCGGGGTAACGGTGGACTATATCCTTTCCGAAGAGCATAAAATTCCCGTGAAAGCCATGGTGCGCGAAACCATGCGCACGCGCAAACACATTCTGATGGCACTGATGGCAATAGCCTCCGTGTGGCTGGTAGCCACCGCGGTATTTGTCATTCTTAACATTCTCGGCGTAGGCGGAAACACATGGCTCACCTTTATCTGGGGCGCGCCCGTAAGCGCCGTTGTCGCCATTGTATTCAACAGCATTTGGGGGCGTTCCGGCGCAAACTGTGTTTTCGTGTCAATTCTGATGTGGACAACTCTTGCGGGAGTTTACCTGACTCTCCTGGAGCATAACCTGTGGCTCATCTTTGTTCTCGGCGTTCCCGGGCAGGTGCTTATCGGCCTTTGGGCAGGTCTGAGAAGACGAGTGCCGTAAATATCCCGCGCCGCAAAAAGTATATCAAAGCTTCGCCGAAAAGCGGGGCTTTTTTATTCATAAGTCGGTCATACTGTCAAAAAACAGATCCCGCCGAACTTTTTCGCACTAATTTCCCCGTATTTGTTTACTATCTCCGAAATTTATGGTACTATTATTATATTAGGCAGACAAAAGAAACGGTCTGAACACTGAAACGAAAGGACATGGATTTATGAGCTTCAGAAAGGACTTCATGTGGGGCGTTGCAAGCTCCGCTTACCAGATAGAGGGCGCCGCTTTTGAGGACGGCAAGGGCGCATCCGTATGGGATATGTTTACCCACGAAAGGGGCAAGATACGCGAGGAGCATACGGGGGATGTCGCCTGCGACCACTACCACCGCTATGAAGAAGATGTGGCGCTGATGGCGGAGCTCGGAGTAAAATGCTACCGCTTTTCCATATGCTGGCCGCGCATAATTCCCGACGGCATCGGCAAAGTCAACCGCGCCGGTGTAGACTTCTACAACCGTCTTATCGATTGCCTGCTGGAGCACGGCATAACCCCCGTGGCAACGCTTTTCCATTGGGACTATCCCTACGAGCTTGAAAAGCGCGGCGCATGGCTCAACCCCGATTCCTCCGACTGGTTTGCATACTACGCAAAGGTCTGCGCCGAGGAGTTCGGCGACAGATGCAAGATATTCTATACGCTCAACGAGCCCCAGTGCTTTTTGGGCTACGGCTATTTTGCAGGCTGCAACGCTCCCGGCAGACAGTGGCACAGCTACGAGATACTTCCCGCGCTGCACAACGCCTTTCTTGCCCACGGCAAAGCAGTGCAGGCAATGCGTTCCGTACGGAGCGACCTGCAGTTCGGATACGCTCCCAGCTCCGATGTCTGCGCTCCGGCTACCGACTCCCCCGAAGATATTGACGCCGCCCGCCGCCGCTATTTTGCGGTGCCGGAGGACGAATGGATGTGGTGCGTTTCCCTTTGGAGCGACCCCGTTATGCTGGGCACCTATCCCGTGGACGAGCCCTTTATGAAAAATCACATTCAGACCCTGCCCAAAACATGGGAGGAGGATCTGAAAACCATACATCAGCCTATTGATTTCTACGGTCAGAACATATACACCCAGTCTCTGTGGTCAAGCGACGGAAAAGGCGGCTGGCAGTGGGTGCGCAATCCCATGGGCTTTTCAAAAACCTCCAACAACTGGTGCGTGTCGCCCCGCTGTCTGTACTGGGGGCCCAAGTTCCTGTACGAGAGGTACAAAACTCCCATTGTCATTACGGAAAACGGTATGGGCTGTCACGACACCGTGTCTCTTGACGGCAAGGTACACGACCCCAACAGAATCGACTATGTTCACCGCTACCTGCTTGAGCTTAAGAAAGCGGCGGAGGAAGGCGCTGACATCTGCGGATATATGTACTGGAGCGTAATGGACAACTTTGAGTGGGGCAACGGCTTCACCGACCGCTTCGGACTGATTTATATCGACTATCTTGACGGTCTGCGCCGCATCAAAAAGGACTCTTTTGAATGGTACAAGGGAGTCATAGCGTCAAACGGAGAAAATCTGTAAAGCGCTGTGCGGCAAAATGCCGCAAAAG
Organism: uncultured Clostridia bacterium; assembly: GCA_945949385.1. Taxonomy (GTDB): domain Bacteria; phylum Bacillota; class Clostridia; order Oscillospirales; family CAG-272; genus Avispirillum. Next base: position 3,443 of record CAMFEL010000126.1, read on the forward strand.
AAAAACGGTAAAACAGAAAAAAGGAGAGAGCGTATGGCAAAGCTGTTTACACGCTCTGACTATATTCTCGGAATTCGCTGTCCGCGGCTCCTGTGGCTCAGCCGACACGGTGAGCCTGCGGCGGGAGAAGTGTCCGAATGGAAACTGGGACAGCTCAGTAATGAGCTTGCGGTAAAAAAATATGCAGCATCTGCCGAAAAGTGTCTTGTGATCGGAGAAGATGACATATATATGGCGGCGGCAAAAACCGCCGACGCCCTTGCCGACGGAAAAAACAGGTGCATTTCAGGTGCCGCTTTTGTTGCCCCTCCCCTTTCGGTAAGGTGCGATATGCTGCTGAGAAAAGGGGAGTCCGACTACACCCTGCGGGTAGTCCGCGCCTCCGCTCATGTGAGGCAGGTTGCCTGTCACGACGCGGCATATCAGGTTTTCGTGCTTGCTGCCTGCGGCATAAAAGTGTCCTCGGTGGAATTTGTGAAAATAAACACCGCATATACCGTTGAGGGTAACGCGCCTCTGTTTCTCACTGAGCGCATAACACCGCGGGTTATGTCTCAGGTGGGCAGCGTAGGCAGTCGGCTTCAGCGTATGATGAAAGCCGCGGCAAATCCGGAACTTCCGGAAAAAGAAATTCACAACGGCTGTTTGAATCCCTTTGAATGTGAGCGCAAAAGCGTCTGCTTTGCCTCTCTTCCCGAGCACAATGTGTTTGATGTAGGCGGTCTTCGCCGTCAGACAAAATTCGATTTGTACCGTGAGGGTGCCGTCAGCCTTTGGGATGTGGCAAATTCGGACTCCGTCCCGCCTGAAATACGCCGTCAGGCAGCGAGCGCCGCAGAGGGAGGCGCGCCGACCGTAAAAAAAGAAGAGCTGTCCGATTTTCTTTCTTCTCTTTGGTATCCTATGTGCTTCCTCGATTTTGAGGCGGCACAGCTTCCCTTTCCGTCTTACGACGGAATACGCCCTTTTGAACCCCTTGCTTTTCAGTATTCGCTTCATGTACTGGATTCTCCCGGCGCTGCGATTAAGCATACGGGATGTATAGTTGCGCCGGACAGGGACCCGCGCCCCATAATAGCACAGCGGCTTGTGCGTGAGATCCCTCGAGGGGCTTGCGTGGTTGCGTACAATATGCAGCTTGAGAGGCAGATCATCGCCTCCCTTGCCCGCCGATTCCCTGATTTGCGCGGACGGCTGTCGGAAATATACGGCAGTACCCGCGATATGATGGAGCCTTTCTTGAAAGGCTATTACTACGACCCGAAAATGAACGGTTCCTTTTCTCTGAAAAAGGTGCTTGCTGCGCTTTATCCCGACGACAGCGAGCTTGATTATAAGCGTCTCAGCGGCGTGCACAACGGTCAGGAAGCGCAGATAGCCTACTCCGCCATATCCGCGGGCGGCACCGCCGACGCAAAAACCCTGCTTTCGGAGCTTGACAAATACTGTTCCCTCGACACTCTTGCCCTCTACAAAATATATCAGAAGCTTTGCGCGGCGGCAGATATGCCCCTGCCCGCCGCTTCCCGCAAGCAAAGCAAACAGCGCAAACCGGCTCAAGCCGAACCGGCAGAACGGGAAAACACGGAAAAAAGCGAAAACCGGCCGAAAAAGCGCCTGAGATTCCCGTTTTTCCGACGCGAAAAACAAAAAGCCTGAGTTACATACTCTGAGATTATATGCGGGTTCCTGCCTCGCGCTCCGCGGGATATATATGGGGCGCTGCCCCGTACCCGCACCGGCAGGTATTATACGGGGCTCCGCCCCGCGCCCCGGCCATGATATATGCGGGGCTCCGCCCCGTACCCCGGTCAAGGGACTTTTTGAAAAAAGTCCCTTGACAATCCCCAAAAACTTTTGCCCTGATACGGCAATAGAGAAACCCCCGCAGGGGTGCCGCAAAAGCGGCAGGCTTATGAAGAAACGCAGGAGAAAGCAAGCTTTCTCCTGCGTTTCTTCATCGCTTTACGGACGGCTTCACCGTCCGCCCCTGCGGTATAATGGTATAATATGGTATAATGTTCAATCTGCTATTCTTGCCTTCTGTGGGTAGCTTCAAATCTGCTGTCGACACGCTCATTAGCTTTGTTATATGTCTGTTGCGATATGTGCAGATTTAGGCTAACGGGACAAGCTTATTTCACTTAGTCGAATGTGTAGTGCTCTTGCAACGCAACGATTTGATGTTCTTCCGTG
>CAMFEL010000127.1 GCA_945949385.1 uncultured Clostridia bacterium
CCTTTTTCTCAAAAAAGGTTCTAAGCGGAGCGCGAGGCAGAGCCTCGCATATACCGACCGGGGCACGGGGCGGAGCCCCGTTAATACTGACCGGGTTCGGGGCGGAGCCCCGTACATAGCACAAATCACATACCGTCCGGAGCGGTATCGTCGATAGTAGTAAATTTCGTATACCGTCCGAGCCATCCCATTTCCACCTTACCCGTGGAGCCGTGGCGGTTTTTCGCCACAATGACCTCGGCGGTGCTTTGGGGGTTGTCCTTATCCTTATAGTATTCGTCGCGATACAAGAACAGCACAATATCCGCGTCCTGCTCTATAGCTCCCGAATCACGCAGATCTGACAGCATGGGGCGCTTGTCGTTTCTGGATTCGGGGCCTCTGGAAAGCTGAGCGCAGCAGATTACGGGCACCTTGAATTCCTTTGCCATAAGCTTCAGGTTTCTGGATATTTCGGAAACCTCCTGCACCCTGTTGTCTATGTGATGCTCGGACTGCATAAGTCCCAGATAGTCAATAACAACGAGTCCCAAATTTTTGACCCGACGCAGTTTTGACATCATTCCCGCAACAGTCATACCGGTGGTATCGTCAATAAGTATATCGCAATCAGACAGTCTGCTTGCGGCGTGGGCAAGCTTCTGCCAATCCTCGTCGGTAAGTTCTCCCGAACGCAAAGCGTAGCTGTCCACCAGCGCCTCGCTGGAAAGAAGCCTTGACACAAGCTGCTCCGTGGACATTTCAAGAGAAAAAACACACACCGTCTTGCCGCTTTTCAGCGCCGCTGAGGTGGCAACATTCATGGCAAATGAAGTTTTTCCCATACCGGGGCGGGCTCCCACCAGCACCAGATCGCTTTTGCCCATACCCACAAGAATACGGTCAAGCCCGGAAAAACCGGTCTTCATTCCCAGGGTTTCTTCCTTGTTGACGCCGAGCTGCTGGAGATGCTCGTATACGCTGACCAAAGCCTCTCTGATATGTACGAAATTCTTGTTTTCCTTTTGCTCAGCAATGGCGTAGATTTTGCTTTCCGCCATCTCCACAAGGCGCTGAACATCCTCTTCCTCAGTATACGCCGCCTCACTCACTTCCTCACAGGCGCCGATAAGAGAGCGCAGTACGGATTTGTCCCTGACAATGTTCGCATAATCGCGCACATTTGCGGCAGTAGGCACAGCCTCGCTTATTAGACGGATATACTCCTTGCCGCCCGCCTCGTCATATACGCCCTGATGCACCAGCTCGTCCACAAGGGTCACCACATCAATGCTGCGGCTTTTCAGATACATCCCCTGCATGGCGGTATATATACTGCGGTGCTCCTCAAGATAGAAATCGTCTGCGGACAAAATTCCCGTGATCGCGTCAAGAGACGCAGGATCGATCAGTATGCTTCCGATGACCGCCTGCTCCGCGTCCAGAGAAAACGGCATTTTCCTGTCAAGCTCAGAAGTCATTTCAAGACATTTCCCTTCAAAATTTTACTGTTCCGGTGCATTTCAATTCCGTTATTCGCAAACGATAAGGTTAATTTTACCCACTATTTCGGGATAGAGCTTTACATCAAGAGTATAGCCGCCGAAAGCCTTTATGGGGGCATCGCTGACGATCTTTCTCTTGTCTATTTCAATACCCGCCTGCTCTTTAAGAGCCTCGGCAACATCAGCCGTGGTGATGCTTCCGTACAGCCTGCCGTCCGCGCCTGCGGTAGCCTTCAGCTTTACCTGTACTCCCTCAAGACGGGAAGCAATCTCCCTTGCAGCCGCCTTTTCCTGCTCGATTTTGAACTGCTTTGCGGCTTCCTTGTTCTTCGCGTCGGCAAGAGCCTTGGCGTCAGCCTCTACCGCAAGCTTTTTGGGAAAAAGATAGTTGCGCGCATATCCGTCGGAGACATTGACTATCTGATCCTTTTTGCCTTTCCCCTTAACATCCTGTAAAAGCATTACTTTCATTTTTTCATATCCTTCCTGTATGTTGTTTTTCTTTTCCGTACCTGCGGAACAGGTCACTGCGGTATAATGCCGGTGATCCCGGCCGTCACGCCTGCTTTGCGGCAGCCTGCTTCTTTGCACAGGAACCGCTTTCCGTAAGATATCCGTCAATGGCATCCTTCAGCATAGCCACCGCGCTTTCCGCGCTGACTCCCTCAAGACGGGTGCCGGCAGAGTCGAAATGACCGCCGCCCCTCAGCCTTTCCAGAAGAAGCTGAACATTTATTGTACCCGCGCTTCGCGCCGAAATGTGAACCTCAGTGCCGATAGGCACAATGGCAAAGGAGGCCTTGACACCCTCAACGCTAAGCAGCTTGTCGGCGGCTTTTGCGGCGGGAACCTTGTCCTTAACGCTGCATTCTCCCTCCGCCACCGCAATGGCACATATACCTCGGTATATCTCAACATTGCTGTGGAATTTCAGCTCGCGCTGGAAATCCGTAAGCTGAGTTTTGAAAAACTCCTGAACCTCTCCCACATCAGCACCGCTGCTCCTGAGATAAAGCGCCGCGGAGAAGGTACGGGTACCCGTGTTTTTGGTAAACTGGTTGGTATCCAGAAGTATGCCCGCCATAAGCAGGTCAGCCTCCTCAGGCAGAAGCTCGTCGGAGGGCAGCGCCTGCTCCAGCATTTCAGCCACAAGCTCGCTGGCGGCGCTGGCGGCAGGCTCAATGTAGCTTATAAGCGGCGTATGCTCGAAATCCGCGGTTTTTCTGTGGTGGTCGATTATCACAAATCTTGAACAGTGATCTGCAAGCACCGAGGACTCAAACTGATTTTTGTTGTTTACGTCCGCAATGATAAGCAAAGTATCGGAGCCTATCATATCCATAGCCGCGTCGGCGTCCACAAAAGCAGTTCTGTATTCTTCCTTGTCGGAGAGCCAGTCGCGGCAGCGGTCAAGGCTGGTGTCATCCATGTCGGACACTATATTCACGGGCACGCCGCAGAAGAAGCACAGCCTTGCAAGTCCCACAGAGGCGCCGAAAGCGTCAAAATCCGCGTACCTGTGCCCCATAATAAGCACGTTGGAGGACTCGGAAATAAGCGAAATAAGCTCCGTGGCAACGACTCTGGCGCGCACCTTGGTGCGCTTCTGGGGCATTTTTGTCTTGCCTCCGAAAATCTCAACACTGGAATCATACTTGACGATTACCTGGTCGCCTCCCCGCTGAAGAGCAGTTTCAAGAGCGCTCTGCGCCGCCCTCTCACGCTCGAAAAGCGTTTCGCCGCCGTCGGAAATACCGATAGATACCGTGACCGGAATATTTGTGGCTCCCACCCGTACATCCCTGACCTTGTCAAGCACGTCAAAGCCGGAATGAATGAAATCGGACAGACGGCTCTTTTCAAAGAAGAAAATATACTTGTCCTGCTGATACTCTTTCAGTATGCCGCCGGACTCCGCCGCCCAGCGGCGAAGCACAGCCTCCGTTTCACCGGAAGCACTGCGGTAGTCCTCCTGCTCGTAGTTCAGAAGCTCCTCAAGATTGTCAACCGTAATGTACGCCACCGCACATTCCCTACCCACAAGCTCCTGAAGCCTGTCGTCCTCGTCGGTAACATCCTTCATAATAAACACGCGGTACTGCTTGCCGTCCCGCCCCTCGCCGGTGTAGCTTACAGGCAGGTATCTTCTTCCGGCGGCGGACAGCCTTACCTGATCGTCAAAATCCGGAAGCGTGGAAAACAGCTCGGAAAACATTATCCGTTTCCTGCCGAACAGCTCGCTTGCCGCCTTGTTGTACCATATGATAAGGTCGCTGTCACCGGGGCATATAATGCAGGGAGAGGGCAGATTTACCACCGCCTCCGCCAACACGCTCAGAGTTTCAGTCAGCGGCGCCGCGTTTTTCCTTGCGGCGCTGTTTTTGCGGATGACCGCAAAGGCGCAAACCGCCGCCACAAACACGGCGCATATAAATATGCCGGACACGGCGGGCATAATGTCCGTATAGGCGCAGATAAGAGTCTGCACGCCGATCAGCAATACAGCCGAAACGGTACAGAACAACAGCTCGGGAAACCCGAAGGTCATATTCTGCTTGTTCTTCATAGCGCGTCCTTTCAGTAAATGTCAGTCTTGTAATGTCAGCGTCAGTAATCGGAACCGTGAGTGCCGTCTCCGCTGCCGTCTCCGTTTTCTCTTTTCCGCTTCTCCAAAGAAGAGCGTCTCATGCTTTCAAAGGCACCCCATATGGCCAGCATAGCGCAAAGCATAAGGGGATTTATGAAAAATGATACTCCGCACATAACTATGAGAAGAACCCTGAAACCTACGCTTCTTGACCTGCGGAAAGCACCGCCCGCGCCGAACATGGCGTGGAAACCGGATATTGCCGACAGAGGAAGCAGTATATACATAAGATTTGCGGCGCTGTATGCGATAATATTGACAATATCATTCTTCGAGTTTCCGGTGGCGAACATACAGATAATAAAGCAAACAACAAACAGAGCGGAGGTGGGAAGCGCCACAGACACCCTCCACGGACGGCGGAAAAGATCGCCGCACTTGAAAATAATGCTGAAAAGCCGGAACAGCTTCGCACTGCCGTAAGCCCAAAGCTCGCACATAAGTACAAGAATGCCGGGAAGTATCAGCTTTACGGAAGCGGCAAGGGAGTCAAGAGCATCACGGCTGATAATGCTTATACCGGCTTCGTCGGTGACGGAAACTATCATATCCGCTATCTGTCCGTAAACGCTGCGCAGATCGGCCAGATACAGCTTAAAGCTTTCCGTAAGCGTTCCGCCGTACAAATCAACTGTCCACACCGCAAACAGCACCCCCACGCAGAGAGCGCTCATAACCGTCATAACGACCGTTGTGTGAGAAAGACTCAACTGGCGCATAACGCAGATTGCAAGAGCAAGTCCGAAGGGCAAAAACAGCAGAGAGGTAAGTGACAGGGTAAGATCTCTGGTAAACAGCAGAGAAAAGAGAAATGCCGCCGGTACTGCGGCAAGACTTATAATGCTTCTGTCAGCCGCGAAAAGAAATGCAAGAATGACTCCGGAAATGCAAAGCAGAAATCCCGAACCCAAGACAGACGCGGCGGTAGCGGCGAGAAGCGCCGATGCGGCCGCCAGCACTGTTGCGGCAAGGGGCTTTATACGCACGAGAGTATCTCTCTGCCCCCAAAGACTGTTGTTTCCAAGTTTCATAATAAAACCGTTTCTTTCATGTCAATTCGATATGCGATAATATTTGCCCCGCTCCGGCGGAGCCAAATATATTTCAATAGTTATACATTGTATATTATATCACCGTTTTTGCGGTTTGTAAAGTTTTTTGAAGCCGTTTTATAGGATTCTGTGATCTCAGATTATATTATAATACGATATGAATATCGGGAGAATAATTCAAAGGGATGACGCGCCGCCGGCAGCCCCACAGGGCGCTCACCCACCGGCTAAAGAGAGGAGTCAAGCAACACTTCGGAGCGTGTCGATAGCAGACTTGTGGCTACTCACAGAAGTAAAGATTTACGAAATTGACAGTTTTTTGGAATTCAGATTTGATTATTAGCTGACAGAGGTGAAGAGAGAATTTTTCGAAGGGACTGCTGTCCCGTCAGCAGTCCCT
>CAMFEL010000128.1 GCA_945949385.1 uncultured Clostridia bacterium
CTTGAACGAAGCGGAACAAGTATTGGTGCGAACATCCGTGAAGCAAAGTATGCGCTTCTTTCAACATAGTTGCCATACTGCGCTGCAAGCATACCTTCGGTGAAGAAACGCCTGCGGGCGTTGGGGATTTGTTTCATTTATGCATTCTTATATATTGAAGCATTGCCATTCATTCTTATAATTACAACCCCAAAATCCGTTCCGGGCAGAGAACGGATTTTTGATTTGTAGCATTCATTATTCGCTGCTTGTTTTCTCGCCGCATTTTTATACAATTCAATGAAAATAAATCAAAAATTTATATTGTATTTTGCATATTTATGTGATAAAATGAATATATAATCATTTTGCCTGGAGGGATAAAATTGACTTCAACACTGATTGCGGTATTGGTCACCATACTTGTGTATCTTGCTTTCATGATCGGTATCGGCATAGCATTTTCAAGAAAAAACAAAAAAACAGACGACTTTTACCTCGGGGGAAGAAGGCTGGGGCCGCTGGTGACCGCTCTCAGCGCGGAAGCTTCGGATATGAGCGGCTGGCTGCTTATGGGACTTCCCGCGGTTGCCTTGATGTGCGGTCTTGCGGAAGCCGCATGGACAGCAATCGGTCTCGCCGTCGGAACTTATCTCAACTGGCTTTTTGTTGCAAAAAAGCTTCGCGTATACACCCACCGTATCGACGCGTTCACCCTGCCGGATTTCTTCGGCAAACGCTTCGGAGATAACAAACGAATCCTTACAACAATTGCCGCAGTTATTATCGTAGTATTCTTTATTCCGTATACAGCCTCCGGCTTTGCGGCTTGCGGAAAGCTGTTTTCCACGCTGTTCGGAATGGAATATATGCAGGCAATGCTGCTGAGCGCCGCGGTAATCGTAGTGTACTGTACTCTGGGAGGCTTTCTTGCCGCTTCCACGACCGACTTTGTTCAGAGCATTATTATGACGGTTGCGCTGTTTGTGGTGGTGGGCTTCGGCGCGGCCTGTGCAAACGGATTTGACAGTGTGTTTGCAAATGTTGCGCAGCTTGACGGCTACCTGAACCTGTTTGAGGGACATAATGTTGCGACAGGCGAAACGGGGAGCTACGGCGTTTTGCCTATTGCATCCACACTGGCGTGGGGTCTCGGCTACTTCGGAATGCCGCATATTCTCCTTCGTTTTATGGCCATAGAGGATGAAAAAAAGCTGAAGCTGTCCAGACGTGTTGCAACCGTATGGGTGGTTATTTCCATGGGTGTTGCAATTCTTATCGGAGTTATAGGTTACAGCCTTATGAAAGGCGGAATTATTCCGACCTACGCGGACGCGTCCGCTGCGGAAACCGTTATCGTTGATATAGCAAGACTGCTCAGCAATCTGGGTATTTTCCCTGCTTTGGTTGCAGGTATTATTCTTGCCGGTATACTGGCATCTACCATGTCTACCGCCGATTCTCAGCTTTTGGCTGCGGCGTCAAGCATTTCGCAAAACCTTGTGCGGGAAACCTTCCGTATAAAGCTGTCGGAAAAGGCATCCGTATGGCTTGCCCGTATTTCCGTAATATTGATTTCCGTCGTAGCGGTTATACTTGCAAGCGACCCGGGCAGCTCCGTGTTCAAAATAGTATCCTTTGCATGGGCAGGCTTCGGAGCCGCCTTCGGACCGGTCGTGCTGTTTGCGCTGTTCTGGAGACGGACGAACAAATGGGGAGCTTTGTGCGGAATGATCTCCGGCGGTGCCATGGTATTTGTCTGGAAATTTCTGATCCGCACTTCCTTTGCCGGCACCTGGCTTGATATTTACGAATTGCTCCCGGCATTCCTCGTTGCGTGCATTGTAATAGTCGCAGTGAGCCTTTTGACAAAAAAGCCGTCAGATGAAGTCACCGCTGTCTTTGACGAGGTAGGGGCTAAATAAAATAGCATTATATGATCACATAATGCCGTCCCGATAACAAAAACACCGCATTAACTGCCCGCAAGGCAGATACTGCGGTGTTTTTTAAGACTCCAAAAGCCTTTCGGCAAACGGTGTTGCACTGCGTGCAAAAGTATGCTAAAATTTTAATGTGAAAAGAATGACACAACCGTGGCAGGCAGGGGTCGGGACATACGCCGTGTCGGCGGTTAAAAAATCAAAATGAAACTTCAAAGGACATTGAATAATGAAAAAAGCATTGATTGCCATGAGCGGCGGAGTGGATTCCAGCGTAGCCGCCCTGCTTACTCAGCAGCAGGGCTATGAGTGCATCGGCTGCACAATGAAGCTTTACGACAACGAGGACGCAGGTATACAGAAAGGTCATACCTGCTGCTCTCTTGACGATGTTGAGGACGCCCGCAGCGTAGCGCGTCGGCTCGGTATGCCGTACTATGTTTTCAATTTCAAGGAAGATTTCAGAGAGCGTGTCATAAATAAATTTATCGGCTGCTATCAGCGCGGAGTCACTCCCAATCCCTGCATTGACTGCAACCGATATATGAAGTTTGACAAGCTGTTTTTGCGCGCCGAGGTTCTGGAGTGCGACTGCGTTGTTACCGGGCATTATGCGAGGATAGAACAGGAAAACGGGAAATATGTGCTGAAAAAGGCGGCAGACCCCGCCAAGGATCAAAGCTATGTGCTTTACAGTCTGACACAGGAGCAGCTTGCAAAGACCTTGTTTCCTTTGGGCGGCTTCACCAAATCCGAGGCAAGGCGCATCGCTGAGGAACACGGCTTTATAAACGCCGCAAAGCATGACAGTCAGGACATATGCTTCGTGCCGGACGGCGACTACGCGGCGGCGGTGGAGCGGCTTTCGGGAGAAGCGTGCAGACCGGGAGACTATGTTCTCTCCGACGGCACCGTTATAGGCCGCCACAAGGGGATAGTGCATTATACGGTAGGTCAGCACAAGAGGCTGGGCATATCCACTCCGGAGCCTTTGTATGTATGCAAAATAATTCCCGAGACAAACACCGTAGTGCTGGGCAGGGAGGAGGAGCTGTTTTCTCCCACGGCACGAGTATCCGAGATAAACTGGATTTCCGGCGAGGCGCCGAATGGAAAAATATTCTGCAGCGTAAAGATACGCTACCGTCAAAAGGAGCAGAGCGCCGCGGTGACGCCCCTTGAGGGCGGCGGTGCGCTGGTAGAGTTTGAGGAGCCGCAGCGGGCGGTAACACCCGGGCAGTCTGCGGTGTTTTACGACGGCGACACCGTTCTCGGCGGCGGAATCATTTGCTGACGGCGGTGTACGGTCTTTAACGCTGTCTTTAGCCGCGAAATCGGGATATAAGATGAAAAATCGGAAAGGAAATGCGTGGGCATTTCCTTTTTTCGACATATATGACCGGAATTTGCGCTATATATTAAAAACAGTTTGCTTTTATGAAAGATTTATGGTATTATAAATGTGTATGCGTATCTGACGCAGGTCGGTATGAAGCAAACATCACATACATCGTAAGAAAGGCGCGTGCTGTATTATGAGTGTTGCCATTACGGTAATAAATCTGCTCTGCGGTGTTGCACTGTTTCTGTTCGGAATGCTCCTTATGGGAGACGGTCTGAAAAACGTTGCGGGCAACAAGCTTGAGGTTGTTCTTTACAAGCTTACAAATACTCCTATTAAGGGCGTGATACTTGGAACGGGCGTTACGGCGGTCATTCAGTCGTCGTCGGCTACCTCCATTATGGTGGTTGGCTTTGTAAATTCCGGTATGATGAAGGTACGGCAGGCTATCGGTATCGTACTGGGAGCAATTCTGGGTACCAGTATTACCGGATGGATAATCTGTCTGTCGGATGTGGGCGGCGGTGCTTCCGATTGGCTTCAGTTGCTGTCGACCGCCACGCTGACCGGTATTATTGCCGTGGCGGGCATCATCCTGCGTATGTTCTGCAAAAGCAGGACAAAGCAGCATGTGGGCGACATTATGATGGGCTTTGCCATACTTATGACCGGTATGAGCGCCATGAGCGGTGCTGTGGAGGGACTGCGGGAAAGTCAGGCCTTTATAAATATTCTTACTTCGTTTTCCAATCCTTTTCTCGGCATATTGGCGGGTACGCTCATAACCTGCGTTTTGCAAAGCGCCTCCGCTACGATCGGTATTCTTCAGGCACTGTCCATGACGGGAGCCGTCAGCTTTGAGGTCGCCCTGCCTATTGTTATGGGTATAGCCATCGGCGCCGCCGTTCCCGTGCTTCTGTCGGCGCTGGGTACAAATATTTCCGGAAAGCGCACCGCTTTTGTATATCTGCTGATTGATGTTATAGGCGCCGTGTTCTGGGCGACGGTATTCTACACGGTAAACGCTTTTGTTCACTTTGGTTTTATGAGCCACACCATGAATATGGTGGATGTGGCGCTTATGAACACTTTGTTCCGTCTGCTGACGGTGGTGCTGCTTGCTCCGTTTATAAAGGTACTGGAGAAGATAGTCAGCTTTATATTCAAAGAAGATCCGGAGGACGCGGAGGAAACGGCCGAGATCGACAGGCTGGAGGAGCGCTTCATTGCGCACCCGGCTATTGCTCTTGAACAGAGCAACAATGCGGTATGCTCCATGGCGAGAAAGGCGAGAAAAAACCTTTCCAGAGCCTTTGAGCTTATTTACGATTACAGCGACGATAAGTACAGAGTGATACAGAACAAGGAAGATGTTATCGACCGCTACGAGGACAAGCTGGGTACATATCTTGTAAAGCTTACGGGACGGGAACTGACCGATGAGCAGGGCAGAGAAATATCGAAAATTCTGCACACCATCGGCGATTTTGAGCGTATCGGCGACCACGCCGTAAACTTTGCGGATATTGCCAGAGAAATAAACGAAAAGCATCTGAAATTCTCCGATGCGGCGCAGAAGGAAATTGATGTAATTACCTCCGCTGTATCCGAGGTTGTCATTCTGGCAACCGACGCGTTTATGAACAATGACATCGAGCTTGCACGCAGGGTGGAGCCTCTGGAGGAGGTAATCGACGGTCTGTGCGATGAAATGAAGCTGCGTCATGTAAAACGGCTTCAGCTTGGCGAGTGTACGCTGGATCACGGCTTCGTGTACAACGACCTTTTGAATAACTACGAGAGAATTGCGGATCATTGCTCCAATATCGCAGTTGCCATGATTGAGCTTGACCGCGACCTGTTCGATACCCACGAGTACCTGAACAGAGTCAAAACCGCCTTTGAAACTACTTTCCGCCAGTATTACAACGAGTACAGCGAGCAGTATAAAATTTGATTTAGGGCTCCGCTCCGTACCTCGGCATTTGCGGGGCTCCGCCCCGCGCCCCAACCGCTTACGGGGCTCCGCCCCGTGCCCCGGTGGGTATATGCGAGGCTCTGCCTCGCGCTCCGCTTAGAACCTTTTTTGAGAAAAAGGTTCTAAGGACTCCAAAAAACTTTTAATAAGGGTATGGAAATATAGAATAGTTCCCGCAGGGGTGCCGCGTTGCGGCAGGCTTATGAAGAAACGCAGGAGAAAGCAAGCTCTCTCCTGCGTTTCTTCATCGCTTCACGG
>CAMFEL010000129.1 GCA_945949385.1 uncultured Clostridia bacterium
GTAAAACAGCTTCCGTCGTTAAGATCGGCAAAACCGAACTCGTTGGAGGCGCGGATACTTCTTGCCCAGCCGGCTACCGTCACGGTCTGCCCGCTGAAAGATTCCGCGTCCTTGTGGATCTGGGATATGAGAACTCTTTTCAAGTTGTCACCGCCTTTTGAAAATTGATAAAACTAATATATCACATCATGAACAAAATGTCAATGAAATCAATGGCTTGAACCAGAAATTATATTAGAATTGAAAATTGAAAATGGGAAAAGGGAAATGACATAAATACAAATTACCGATTTTCGGCACTTGCCGGAGACGGTTTCTTCGTTATATAATAAATGCCACCGTTTTTTTCATTAAAAGAGTGGGCGGGTATCCCGTTTGAGATACCCGCCGTAAAATGTGGGGGATTATTCAAGTGCATCAAGTCTTGCCTTGCAAGCTTTGTACCGCTCTTCACGGGTAAGAATATTGTCATCGTCGCTGATGACAGAATTATAGCAGTGAAGGGGAAATTCCTTTATGCTTGCAAGCACTTCGGAATATGTTTTTTCACCGATCTCCCCGCTGTTCAGCTTTTCCTTTATTTCCGCATGAAGCTCGATTCCGAGTTCTGTAAGTTCTTCGACAGAATTAAGCGCATCCTCGATTCTTCCGAGAGCGAGAAAGTCTCCGATCAGTCGGAAATATATCAATGACAAAAGAATTTTGGGATGATTTATGCAATCGGAAAGATCATCATAACCCTTATACGGCCAGTATTTTCCGAATAACCTGTCATATTCGTAGGCTGACTTCATTGCATCGCGCCAAGCTTCGATCGCTTCTTCTTTTCGAACCTGACCGAAAACGGATATCTTTTGTGCCCGTGTGCACATTGACCAGGCACATTCCTGATAATTCCTTATTGCATTGATTTGTGCAAGCTTTTCCGCACTTTCAAAGTCATGTTTTTCTTCTGCAATATATAAGAGGGCGTTTGATTTCAGCGTTGCTCTTATCGGTAATTCCATGGCAACACTTTCCGCTTTATCATATTCGCCTTTGATGCAGTAGTAACTCATTATGATCTCCCGGGCATAGTTAAGACGCGTCGGGTTGCGGTCTTGATTCTTCACGGCATTTGCCATTTTGAATCCCTTGGCCCACAGTTTTTCAAACTCATCGTCAGGTATTTCGAAAGCCTTTTGTTTTCTTCCGCGAAGAAGATAACAATACAGAAAATCTGCGCAGGTGAGTTTGTAATCATAATTGAGCGGATACTTTTTTAAGAATTCCTCAATAGCTCTGAAAGTTTTATAATTGCGATTCCGGTGACCGCTTTGCCAGGGCTCTGCGTTTATTCTATCCATCTCTTTTTTTAGCGCCTCAATATCTTCCTTTTCATTCGTCCCTGCACCGAGCAAGCAGTCTGCTGTTACACCGAGTAAGGTTGCAAGAGGCAGAAGCATTGAAACATCGGGGAAATATGCGTCGCATTCCCATTTGGAAACGGACTGAGCGGAGACTCCCAGCGATTCGGCGAGATCGTACTGTGAAATATCAGCTTCGTTTCTCAGCATTTTCAGTCTCTGTCCGAAACTAAGCATTAAAATCATTCCTTTCGTATTTTGATTTGAAAAATACGCGGCCTCGTTTTTTCACACTTATTCTATCGGGCAAATCAGTAAATGTAAACATAGCATTTGGCGAGTGGAAGAATATATCTATTCTGACTGAAAAAGAAACCGCCCACGGCCGGAAAAGGGCTAAATGATATACACTTTCATGAAGAAAATGTCAATGAAATCAGCGGCTTGAACAAGAAATTATATTTGAATTGAAAATGGAAAATTGAAAATTGAAAATGGAAAATTGAAAATGGGAAAGTTGGAAATTTAGAGTTATGTACTGTTTCGGAATACGGCAAGAATGCCCGAAGCTTATCGGTTGTTTGCTGTTGCCAAGCTTACAATCTTTTTCATGTATTTCTTTCAATATGATTAGAAATGATTGATTCTTTAACGAATTACAGATACTTAACCAATTCAATAATATCAACGGAGAATTCCATAGAGAGGTCTCTAAATCTGGATTCGGATTTCATACACACCTCACTTTTTTGAAATTATATCACAAGTTTGGTTTATTTTCAAATAAGTGATAAGTGATGCCGCTGCGCTGTGATAAGTGATGCGATGCGTTCTGCGCACGCGCCGAAGGCGTGCATCACAGGCGAAGCCGCACACGCACGCAGTGCGCATCACGTTCCGCAAGGAACGCATCACTCAAAAAAGTCTCTTTTGTCCGGGAGACAAAAGAGACTTTTTTGTTGGGGTGAGTGATGGGGGTCGAACCCACGGCCTTCAGGGCCACAACCTGACGCTCTAACCAACTGAGCTACACCCACCATATGGCGTGCCTTGGGGGATTCGAACCCTCGACCTACTGCTTAGAAGGCAGTTGCTCTATCCGGCTGAGCTAAAGGCACATACGGTAAAATTAAATTAAATAAATCCCTTTCGGGATTTATTGCGGAACGCTTTGCGCTCCTGTGGAGCGGGTGATGGGAATCGAACCCACGTAGCCAGCTTGGAAGGCTGGAACTCTACCATTGAGTTACACCCGCATGTTTCGTCAGCTTTAATATGTTATCATAGGACAGGGAAAATGTCAATACTTTTTTGAAATTTTTCCTGTCCCATAAAGTCGGATAAGGTTATACAGGTGTTTATGCGGTGAGGAGCGCAGAGAAAGGCTTCCGGCGGGCGGGGCGTGAGGCGGGAAAAAGCGGGAAGTGTGTTAAGAGTATAAGGGCACAGGGTATGGAGCGCGGGGATATTATTTACAGAAAATTTATTGTATTTTCCTCTTTTCCGTTGTATCATATAGTCGTATATTTATATAGTGTTCTGTTTTGCGAATTTCTCGCGGCGTGTGTGCGGATTTGCAAGACGCTTGCAGGAGTATAAAGAGGGGGTGCGAGGGTGTTCGGCTATGTGCGGCCTTATGTTCCCGACATGAGAGTCCGGGAAAACGAAATGTACCGCGCCATGTACTGCGGGCTTTGCCGCTCTATGGGCAAATGCACCGGCTGTGCGTCACGCCTTACCTTAAGCTATGATTTTGTTTTTCTCGCGGCGGTGCGGACTGCGCTTGAGGGCTGTCCCGTAAAGCTCACCCTGCGGCGCTGCGGTGTTCATCCTCTGAAAAAACGCCCGTCCGTGGAACGCAATTCGGCACTGTCGTACAGCGCCGCCTGTGCCGCGGTATTGAACCGGGCAAAGCTTTTGGACGATATAAATGACAGCCGAGGTCTGAAAAAGCTGTCGCGGCGTCTGCTTATGCCGGAGGCAAATCACGCAGAAAAGCTGGCTATGCGTTTCGGCGTCTGCCGCGGCGGGGTTTATGAGTCTCTGACTGCTCTGTCGGAATTGGAAAAACAGGGCTGTCCCTCGGCTGACACGGTAGCTGAGGTTTTCGGAGAGCTTTTGGGGAATGTGTTTTCCTACGGTCTTGAGGGCGCGTCGGCACGCATTGCAAAGGCTGTGGGTATGGGCGTGGGAAAATTCATTTACATTGCCGATGCCATTGAGGACAGAGAAAAGGATCTTGCAAGCGGAAACTACAATCCCTTTAATCTGTCGCCCGCGTCCGACGAGGCTCTCAGCTCCGCCGTTCGGCTGGAGCTTGGCAGTGCGGCGGCAGCCGCAGAGCTTATTGATTTTTCTGCCTGTCCCGAAATCGGAGAGATAATCAGAAATATTCTGTACGAAGGCATGCCGAAGCGTGCCGATGATATTATAGACAAATGCAAAAATAAAAAGAAAGGCATGCATAATGACCGATCCTTATAAGGTACTGGGTATTTCTCCCAACGCTACCGACGACGAGGTTAAAAAGGCATACAGAGAGCTTGCGAGAAAATACCATCCCGACAATTACAGAGACTCTGACCTTGCCGACCTCGCCGGAGAAAAAATGAAAGAGATAAACGAGGCGTACGAGACTATTCAGGCTCAGCGCAGCGGCAAGAAGCGTGGAAAGACAAATTTCGGCGGCGGCACAAGCACCGACCCGCGGTTTGCCGACATTCGCAGTCTCATAAATCAGCGCAGGTACTCCGAGGCGGAAATGAGGCTGGTTTCCATGTCCAACGCTGACAGGGGCGCCGAGTGGAACTTTCTAAAGGCGTGTGTGCTGGCGCAGAGAGGACATTTCTTTGACGCGCAGAAGTATATCGAGACCGCCTGCTATCTCGATCCGGACAACGGTGAGTATCAGAATATGCGCGCTCAGATGAATGCCAGAGCCGGCGGCTACGGAAGCGGCTACAACACGGCGTACAACACCACAAATTGTGACATATGCACCGTGTGTCAGACGCTTTGGTGCAGGGACTGTTGCTGCGAGTGTATGGGCGGCGACCTGATACGGTGCTGCTGAGGGGGCGGTTGCCATGAAAAACGGAAAGAGAGATTCCGGCACAAAGAGCGCCCTGCGGCTTTGCGCTGCGGCGATGATCTGTGCGCTCAGTTTTGCGCTTATGTATATCGGGACGCTGACCGGTGTGGGAGACCTGTGCGCCGCCGTTTTGGGTGCGCTGGGCACGGCATTTGCCGTTATAGAGCTTAGAGGTGCCTGGCCGTGGATTATTGCGGCGGCTTGCTCCGTGCTGTGTCTGCTTCTTTTGCCTGACAAGTTTGCAGCTCTGGAGTATATAATGCTTGGCGGTGTATACCCCATAATCAAGTCATATGCGGAGAGACTGCCGAAGATAGCGGCATGGGCGGTGAAATTTGCATATTTCAACCTGATGCTCACAGGATGTTTGGCAATTGCAAAATTTGTTCTGCTTATAGACGAAAGCTGGGTTGGCTTCAACGTATTGGTATATGCTTTGTCAAATGCTGCTTTTCTTATAGTTGATATATCTCTGACAGTGCTAATATCCGCATACATAACCCGCCTGCGGCACAGGCTGAAGTTAAAGTTTTAGACAAGCGCATAATATTAGAGCGTTGCAATTGTTTTTTGATATGTATGGGGCGCTGCTCCGCAAAAGAATACGGGGCGCTGACCCGTGCCTCGGTGGGTATATGCGAGGCTCCGCCTCGCGCTCCGCGGGATATATACGGGACTCCGCCCCGCGCCCCGGGTAAGCACATGCGAGGCTCTGCCTCGCGCTCCGCTCAGAACCTTTTTTGAGAAAAAGGTTCTAAGGACTCCAAAAAACTTTTAATTAGGGTATGGAAATATAGAATAGTTCCCGCAGGGGTGCCGCGCAAGCGGCGAGCGGGAAAAAGCACAGAAGAAAGTAAACTCTCTTCTGTGCTTTTTCTGTCGCTCCACGGACGGCTTCACCGTCCGCCCCTGCGGTAATGTGCAATTTGCTATTCTATCTTTCTGTGGGTAGCTTCAAGTCTGCTGTCGACACGCTCCCGAGCTTTGCTGTATTTCCGCCGCGAAACTTGAAGT
>CAMFEL010000130.1 GCA_945949385.1 uncultured Clostridia bacterium
GAGGCAGAGCCTCGCATATGCTTAACCGGGGTAAGGAGAGCTCTGCGGGACTGCCGGCGGCGCGTCATCCCTTCGAAAACTCTTTTCTCCACCTTTATCGGCAAATAATCAAGTCTGAAATCTTTATCGGAAATCTAAATATTCCTGCAATGAATAAATCACCCTCATACGGAAAATTATATAAGGGTGATTTTCGGTTGTAATTTTCAAAAGGATGTGATATTATTATGTATGACCTGAAAAAACGAATGAGGCTGGCGACACTTTGGTTCGCCGTGAAGGTTTTTGCTTTCGGCGGAGCCTATTACTGTGTGCTGGAGCTTCTGTGGCGAGGGCGCACCCATTGGACAATGCTCTTAATGGGCGGCACTGCCGTGACCATTCTGTATTTCATCTTCTGCGACAGGCTGCATATGCCCATGCTTCTCAAGTGCTTCGTCTGCGCCGCTCTCGTTACGGCCGCCGAGTTTATCTGCGGCTGTATAGTGAACTTGTGGCTCGGATGGGATGTATGGGATTATTCCGACCGCAGGTTTAACCTGCTTGGACAGATTTGTCCCCTGTTTTCGCTGTTCTGGGGACTTCTCAGCATACCCGGCGCCTATATCAGCCGAATACTTCACAAGCTGCATGACATCACCGTAATGAAAGAAATCGGAAAATATGAAAAGAGAGCAGACACATAATAAAACAATGAAAAGAGCCGTCCGCACAGTATGCGCCGCGCTTGTTTGCGTTGCTGCCGTACTGTTTGCGTGGGAGGCTGTTTCCGGCAGAATAACGCAGGAAATCGACGGCAAGTGTGAGTTTCATTTTATAGATGTGGGGCAGGGAGACTGCTCCATGTTCATAACAGACGGTGCCGCCGTTGCAGTGGACGCGGGAACCTCTGAATCCTCAGCCTCTCTTGCCGCCTATATAAGCGGTTATACGGACACGCTGGACTATCTCATACTTACTCATCCTCACGAGGATCATATCGGCGGTGCCGCCGCTATCATTAACACCGTTGATGTAAAGTGCGTGCTGCTGACAGACGCCTCCACCGACACCTATACCTTTACCCGCCTGCTTGACGCCATTGAGGAAAAAGAAATTGCGGTGAAGCAGGCTGCGGCAGGGGATGTCATGAGCGCGGGGGATATGGATATAACCGTTCTGGCGCCTCTGGGTGAATTCGATAATTACAACAATTACAGCATGGTGGTTCGCATAGATTACGGCAATGTTTCCGCCCTTGTGACGGGAGATGCGGAAAAGGCGTCTGAAAACCTGATGCTTGAAAAGTGGGGCGAAAAGGAGCTTTCGGCGGACGTGCTGAAGCTCGGCCACCACGGCTCCTCTACCTCAACGGGAAAAAGATTTCTCGACGCGGTCTCCCCCTCATGGGCGGTCATATCCTGCGGCGAGGACAACAGTTACGGTCACCCTCACCGCGAGACACTGGCGCTGCTTGACGATTTCGGGATCCCATATGTCAGAACGGACAAGACGGGTACCGCTGTGTTTGTTACCGACGGAAAAAGTATTGCACTAAAGGACAGCTCCGACCCTCAGTGAATTTTGTATTTCAACCGCAGATTGTCTGCTATCATGGCGATAAACTCGCTGTTGGTGGGCTTTCCGCGGTTGTTTTGTATTGTGTAGCCGAAATATGAGTTCAAAGTGTCAATATCACCTCTGTCCCATGCTACCTCGATTGCGTGCCGTATGGCGCGCTCTACGCGGGAGGTAGTGGTGGAATACTTCTTTGCCACAGAGGGGTACAGCACCTTTGTTACCGAATTTATAATGTCGCTGTCGCTGACCGTCATCAGAATGGCGGTGCGCAGGTACTGGTAGCCCTTGATATGGGCGGGTACGCCTATCTGATGGATTATCTTTGTTACCTGTGCTTCGATGTCGGGCGGGGCAGTGTTTGCGCCGCTTACGGTAATGGAGCCGTCGGCGCGTCCTTTATATATGGAACAAATGTGGTCGGCAAGGCTTACATAGTCAAGCGGCTTGGGCAGGCAAAGCACGGCGCCTGCACGGGCGGCTTCTATAAATATGTTCTGATTTGTCACCAGGGAGGCTATGATAAATGCCGGAGGCTTGTCCGAGCCGTAGCTCTGAGCGGATGCCTGTCTTATGAGCCCTATGCCGTCAAGCTTTGACAGCCATACATCGGCGATAACTATGTCGGGGTGATTTCTGCCGATGGCTCTCAGAGCTTCTTCTCCGTTGGAGACCTCCTCGACGCTGCGTATGCCGGCGCGCAGCAATGCTTCGCGGCACATTTTACGGTTTTCGGCGTTTTCGTCTGCAAGCAGAACTTTGATTTTTTCCATTTTTTCTATCTCCGTTATCTGGTAATTTATGGTAAGTAAATATTAACATAAACTGGAAATAATTGCAAGTATTTTCCAGTTTTAATGTTGCACAAATTTGACGAAAGTAAATTGGTAATAATTTACATTTGTGCTATTTGGTCAATCAAAGCGGGAAATATACACAGGAAAAGCGCATATTTCCCGAAAAATTGTGTAAAGTCCGTATAATTATAAAAAATCTATTGACAACCAACCAATTCGGTGGTAAAATCAACACATCCTTAAATAAGGAAAGTAAATGAAAGGAGACGCGCCGTGAAAAACTATTTTGAATCGCTTATCAGATCAAATTTCCGCTGCGGACGAATGGCCAGCTCCCGGACACCTTGGAATTGTGCGGGTCTTTTCGGCGTGTCGACCGTAAAGCGCTGAAAGCGAAGATCAGCATAAACGTGTCCGGGAATCGAACTCCCGGACTTTTTCTTTAATTTGGAGGAAGCAATGCTTGAGCTTGTAAACGTAAGTAAGACCTTTTCGGGGGCGGACGGTGCCGTGGAAGCGGTAAAGAATGTGTCCCTTAAAATCGAAAAAGGCGATATTTTCGGCATTATCGGTCTGTCGGGCGCGGGCAAATCCACTTTGGTGCGATGCCTGAATCTGCTTGAGAGACCTACCGGGGGCAAGGTGCTTTTCAAAGGCGTTGACCTTACGACGCTTTCAAAAAAAGAGCTTCTCAGGACCCGCCGCTCCATTTCCATGATATTTCAGGGCTTTAACCTGCTGGAGCAGAGAACTGCTTTGAAAAATGTGTGCTTCCCGCTGGAAATTGCGGGCGTGTCAAAATCTAAGGCAAAAAAACGCGCCGCTGAGCTTTTGGAGATAGTGGGTCTTTCGGACAGAGCGGGCGCCTATCCCAGTCAGCTTTCCGGCGGGCAGAAGCAGAGAGTGGCTATTGCCCGCGCACTTGCCAGCGATCCTGAGGTGCTGCTGTGCGACGAGGCTACGAGCGCACTTGACCCCAACACCACCGCCAGCATTCTGTCCCTGCTTGCAGAGATAAACAAAACCATGGGCGTCACTATCGTTGTCATAACCCACGAAATGAAAGTGGTGGAGCAGATTTGCAACAAAGTGGCGGTGCTTGACAACGGAGTCGTCGTTGAGACGGGAGAGGTGAGAGAGGTTTTCGTGTCTCCGAAATCGGAAACGGCGCGAAATCTTATTCTTCCCGGTGCAAAGGCAGCCGAGTTTTCATCGGGAGGACGGGTTATTCGCATAGTCTTTGACGGACATTCCTCTTTCGAGCCGGTGGTGTCAAACCTGTCTCTGGACTGCCGCACAGCGGTGAATATTCTCGGAGCGGACACAAAAAACATCGGAGGCAAGGCCTTCGGGCAGATGCTTTTGCAGCTTCCCAACGACAGCACCGCTTCCGAGAGAGTGCTGCGATGGCTTTCCGACCGCGGGATTCCGTATGATGAGGAGGTTAAGACCGATGCTTAGTTCCGGAATGATAAACGAGCTTATTAAGGGCATTTTCGAAACCCTGTATATGACGGTGACTTCTACTGCCATTGCGTATGTTTTCGGTATACCCATGGGCATTGTTCTGTATATTACCGACAAAAACGGCATATGCAGAAACAGACCGGTCAATATGATTCTCGGCTTTATCGTGAATGTCCTCAGAAGCGTGCCTTTCCTTATACTGCTTGTGGCAATACTTCCGTTCACACGGCTTGTTGTGGGTACCACCATCGGCTCCACGGCTGCAATTGTACCCCTTGTGGTGGCGGCGGCACCCTTTGTTGCGAGAATGGTGGAGTCCTCTCTGAAGGAAGTCAGCGGCGGACTTATTGAAGCGGCGCAGTCCATGGGCGCCTCCCCTATGCAGATAATAATGAAGGTGCTCCTTCCCGAGGCGAGACCCTCTCTTCTGGTGGGCTTTGCAATCGCTATCACCACCATACTGGGATATTCCGCAATGGCCGGTTTTGTAGGCGGCGGAGGTCTGGGCGCTATTGCCATTAACTACGGCTATTACCGGTATAACAACCGGGTAATGCTCATAACGGTGCTGCTCCTTGTGATTATCGTTCAGATACTTCAGGAGGTGGGTATGCGCGTTGCGACCCGCACCGACAACAGAATCAAAAACTAAAATTTATAATTATTTATTAAAAGGAGAAAAAATCATGAAAAAGTTTGTAACAGTATTTCTTGCGCTGATCCTTACGGCAGCTCTCACTCTTTCCTTTGCTTCCTGCGGCAAGTCCGAGGACGATAAGGTTATCAAGATCGGCGCATCCCCCGCACCTCATGCCGAGATCCTTGAGCAGGTAAAGGATAAGCTGGCAGAAGAGGGATATACCCTTGAGATCGTTACATACAACGATTACGTTATTCCCAATACCGCTACCGAGAGCGGCGAGCTTGACGCAAACTATTTCCAGCACATCAACTACCTTAACGACTTCAACGAAAAGAACGGCACTCATCTTGTAAACGCCGCTTCCATCCACTATGAGCCTTTCGGCATTTTCGCAGGCAAGACCGACTCTCTTGACAAGCTTGAAAAGGGCGCTACCGTAGCTGTCCCCAATGACTCCACCAACGAGGCACGCGCACTTCTGCTGCTTGAGGCTCAGGGACTTATAACGCTTAAAGAGGGCGTCGGAATCGCCGCTACAAAGCTTGACATCGTTGAAAATCCTCTTGAGCTTGACATCAAAGAGGTTGAGGCCGCTCAGACCGTGCTGTCTCTGCAGGATGTTGACATCGCCGTTATCAACGGTAACTACGCTATCGGCGGCGGACTGAAGATCGCTGACGCTCTGGCGGTAGAGAACGCAGATTCTCCCGCAATCAAGGACGAGTATGCAAATATTATTGCCGTTAAAGAGGGCAACGAAAACAGCGACAAGATAAAGGCGCTGATTGACGCTCTGCGCACCGAGGAAATCCGTGAGTATATTGAAGAGACATACAACGGCGCAGTAGTTCCCATGTTCTGATACATCTAAATGATACGAAAAAGCCGACGCGATACCGCGTCGGCTCAGCCTGTCAAAAAAGCCGAATCAGCAAGAAGCTGAGACGGCTTTTTTGAATA
>CAMFEL010000131.1 GCA_945949385.1 uncultured Clostridia bacterium
TTTATTATGATACGGAACAGCCCCCCTATTATTTTACTTTCTATATATGCACATATGCAACCAAATATTAAACCCGTTTCATTGCTGCCGTATGCACTTGTCAATCCCATCAACCGACATAACTGCGCCGAAAAAAGCCGCCTTGCGGCGGCTTTTTCTACCAGTTATGTAATATATGATCCGTTTGCAATCAGCTTACTGCTGCTTCATAGCTGCGAAGCACTCGCTGCAGTATACGGGTCTGTCGCTGGTGGGCTGGAAAGGAACCTTTGCTTCCTTGCCGCACTGAGCGCACACGGTGGTGTACATCTCTCTCTGTGCTCTGGAAGCGTTCTTTCTTGCGTCACGGCAAGCCTTGCATCTCTGGGGCTCGTTCTGGAAGCCTTTTTCGGCATAGAACTCCTGCTCACCTGCAGTGAAAACGAATTCCTGTCCGCAATCCTTGCAAACTAATGTCTTGTCCTCGTACATTTTTTACCTCTCTGAATGTGGGAATAGATTTTCGCCCCAAAACGGACTTACACCGTTACCTTTGAAAACCAACGCTCTATTTAAGCTATTCGGGCATATATTATCAAAAAAAGAGACATTTTCCCTTTTGTGATAAGCATAAACGGCAGCAGCTTATTCGGACGGTCTGCGTTCTCTCAGCTTGCGGCGTGCGCGGTAAAGCGCGTTGTTAACGCTGCGCTCGCTTGTTCCCAGCTCAGCGGCGGTCTGCGCCGCGCTGTTGCCGTCCGTATATTTCAACAAAACCGCCCGCTCAAGCTCCGACAGCTCTCCGCCGATACGCTTAAGAATTTCGTCCGCCTCGACGCCGTCAAGCTCCGTTCTTCTGCGGCGCTTTCGGGACTCTGCATCCGCCGACGATTTTTCCCGTCTCTCTCTTGACAGCTTTGCCCGCCGGAAAGAAACGAGGGCGTTGCGTATGCAGATCTTTGCATACAGACCGAAAGATACTTTACAGTTATCAATATCATAGCTCAGCGCAGCGCGAAGCAGCGCGCTTTCCGCCTCCTCGGTAAGATCAACGCGACTGCCTCCCCCGCTTTGTTCAAAGCTTGCGGCAGTACTTGCGATCAGCGGCGCGTACTTGCGGCGAAGAGTATCAAAATCCTCATGCCGTCCGTTTCTGATTCCGAGAAGTATTTCGTCAAGAGTCTGTGACACTGAATCCCCTGTCTTTTTCTGTCAAATCGTGCAATTTGTTGAAAATCAACGCTCAATTTACGTTTATTATATCACAAATGTAGAAAATGTCAACACTATTTTTAATATTTTTAATCTTTCGTCAAAAATTTATTCATAATATGACATTGTTTGCCGTTCTCAGTCTGTTAAAGACGGATTTCGCCCTTGCTTACTGTTCAAAAAGATAGTTTACATCCCCGGACAGAAGCGCCACTACTCCCCTGAACACCACCTCGGGATGCTCTGAGTAGTTGTTCATCATTTTGCGAAGCTGATACTCGCTGTCCGCCCGCACCGTAAGATCCATTATGGTACCCGTTTTGTCCTTGATGGAGCAGGTCACCAGATAGCCGTCGCCGTCCGGTTTATAGGTCTGATCGACCCACGCGCCCTTTTTTGCAAAGGAAAGATGTCTTAGTGCGCTGCGGTAGCTTTTTTCCCGCACACTCACCATCAGATTGTCCGACAAAGCCCTTGCCACCTGACGCCCCGTATCCGTCACCTCATAAAGCACGGTCGAGGAGCTTTCGTATTCGTCATCGTCCTCCTCGGCGCCGTATCTTGAAGTTTCGTTATCTACGGAGTCCGAGGGTTCGCTTTCCTTATCGCCGTCCACGATAATTTCGCGGATATGTCCCGCATCCACAAGGGAAAAGAAGCACTGGGCAAAATCAAAAAAGTTGACTATTCCGTCCTGCATCATTATTGAGCCGATGCTGGGATAATCAAGAGGGTAGCCTATTTTGTCAAGCAGGTAAAGTATAAAGATCTTTATCTCATTTTCATCCTTCAAATGAGAAGCCATTTCTTTTATTTCCTTTCATTGATATAGACCGGTATAAAAACGCGGGAGGCAAAAGCCTCCCGCGTGAAAATTCACAAGTCCGGATTACTCGAATTCGTTTTCCGTATCTTCAGCCTGGATAGACTCCTTATATTCCATATAGTTTTTCATCTTCATCTTGTTGAAGTTTCTGCCCCAGTAAGTGTTGTCGATACCGCTTACAGCCTTGCCGGTCACATACGCGTCCTGAAGGAACAGAACGGGCACTACGGGCATATCCTCAAGCAGCATTTCCTCTGCCTCGTGGAGAAGCTTTGTTCTCTCTGCGCTGTCTGCAGCCGCGCTTGCCTCTGCAATAAGCGCTTCATAGTCCTCGTTCTTGTATCCGGTAACATGACCGATGGCGTCATAGTTCTCGCTGTCCATATCAACGCCGTTTCCGGAGTATTCGGTGGCAAAGGGAGCCAGAGCCGCAAACGCATTGGGTGCAAGCATATTGTAATCAAGTGCGATAACATCGAAGTCGCCCTCGTCAAGCGCCTCCTGATACAGATCGCGGTAAATAACGGATTGGTTGGTATTCTCGGAAACAATCTTCTTGGTTCCCATTTTTTCAACCTTTACATTGAAGCCCAGAGTTTTCCAGGCCTCTGCAACCGCCTCGGCAAATGCAATATCGGCTTCGTTGTCACGCACCTTGATGCTGAAGCTGCCGCCGGACACTCCCGCGGACTTAAGCAGGGATTTAGCCTCGTCGACATCTGCGGTTGTTGCAATAAGTTCGCCGCCCTCCTTGCGGAAGTCGCCCTTTGCGTTGGCATCGTCAACTCCGCCGGGGATAAAGCCGGTAGCGGGCTTTGCAAACACAAGGGTCTCTGCGATAGCCTCTCTGTCAAGGACAAGAGAAAGCGCGCGTCTGACATCTGCGTCCTTGAACAGCTTGTTTTCCGTATTGAAATAGAGAGATGCGGTTATGGGCATATCCACGACCTCAGCGCTCTTTTTGTAAAACTCACGGGCGCTGAGAGCGATTTCTCCCAGATAGAAGATGTTGCCTGCGTCAAAAGCGTCGGCCTGCGCCTCGTTGTCGCCGTAGTAATACCTTATAATGAGTCTGTAAGGAATAACATATTTGTCAAGAGCCTGGTTTGAATCCGTATCGCGGCGGTAGTAGGAGGAGCGCTCAAGCACCAGCTTTTCGCCGTAGGTAATATTTCTTATATCGAAGGGGCCGTTGGTGACCATAGTGGAGGCACGCTTTGCCCAGTTCTCGTCGTTGCCGATCTTGTCCTCGCGCAGGGGCACGAGAGCAACGCTTGCACAGGTTTTGAAGAACTCGTCTACATTGATATCGTGCTCAAACTCAACTTTCAGCAAATAGGTCTCAACCGCGTAAACGCCCAGATCGTCCACGGTGGAGTCGCCCATCTTGATGTCGTAGGCGTTCTTCACATCGTACAGAAGGCACGCCGCCTCGCACTTGTTGGTAGCCTCCACGATGCGCTTCCAAGCGTATACGAAGTCGTTTGCCTGAACGGTTCTGCCGTCGCTCCATTTGCTGGAGCGCAGCTTTATTTCAAGTCTGTATGTATCCTCTTTATCGTCCGGCTCAAGGTACTCATAGCTTTTCATCATACCGTAATGCCAGTCGCCGTCCTCGTCCAGAGTGGTAAGACCCTCAAAGGCAAGGGACAAAATCTTTGCGGTAGCCGTGTCGTTATAGCCCACAATGGGATCAAAATTATATATCTGATTTGCCAGATACATGGTCACGACAGCGCCCTTATCGTCCTTTTCAAGGGTCGAGCACGCGGTAAGCATTCCCAGCACGCATACCGCCGCAAGAACGAGACAGATCACTTTTTTCATATATTACCTCCATGCCGCCCCCGGCGGCTAAATGTTTTCGAAAGGCGCGCCGCAGGCTCCCTTTCTCAAACGATATGTTTACATATAGTAAATTATATCACAGTATCCCGTGATAATCAATCTGTAAAAGTGCAAATAAATCAAGTTTCATTTATTTGCACAAAAATTTTGGCTGATTTAGTAAAAAATCTACATACAGCTCTTTATTTTGCGCGCTTTATTTTGATTCGGCGCAGCCGTAAAAATCATGACCGCCGGCAAAGCCGGTGATTTGCTCTGCGGCGGGACTAACCATCGGCAAAAGCATCTTTTGAAACACCTCATTAGCAGGTTGTTTTCGGAAGATCAAGAAAGATGACAGACCGTACCGAAAACTGCTTTTCGGCATAGGAGCGAAAAAACGGTATATCCTATTAGTATTATAATGCTTTTTTCGCGAAAGGCAACCGTTATGCTTAAAAATTCACAATTGAACGAAGATAATTCGCCCTCTGCCCCTGCCCCTGCCCCTGCCTCCCGCTCCTCCTCTCCGTGTCCCAGGACAGACCTTGCCTGCGAGAGTCCGGGAGCCGTGAATTCGGACGCGGCGGGCACAAAAGTCAGAAACAGGCAGATAAGCGGTATACAGATTTCCTGCCTTGAGGTATTGAGCAAGGCGGGGGAAGCGGCAACGGGACGGCGCCGCGGTACCTATGTCACCCTTTACTGTCCGCTTATGAAGTATATGGACTGTGAGGAAAGCGAAAACATAACAGAAGCGCTGGCAGCCATGCTTCGGGAAATGACGGAAAAGCTGTGCGGCGCGCCTGTGGGGCGTTCGACACGGGTACTGGTGGCGGGGCTTGGAAACCGCTTCATAACGGCGGACGCGCTGGGTCCCCGGACGGCGGACAAGCTTGCGGTCACGGGGCATATGATGGAGTCGGGTCTGCTTGACGCCATCGGCTGTTCAAGCCTTTGCGCGGTGCATCCGGGCGTTATGGGACAGACCGGAATTGAGGCCTTTGCCATGATAAAGGGGGCGGCGGAATATGCGCGTCCCGATGTGGTCATTGCCGTGGACGCGCTTGCCGCCCGCTCCACCCGCCGCCTTGCCTCCACAATACAGCTTTCCGACACCGGTATTGAGCCGGGCAGCGGTATAGGCAACAGGCGCGGCGCGGTAAACCGCGAAAGCATAGGCTGTCCCGTTATTGCACTGGGAGTGCCCACGGTAGTGGACTCCGCCACTCTTGTATGGGACGCTTTGGAGAAGGCGGGCTGTGACGATATGGGCAGGCTTCGGGAGGTGCTGGAGCAGGAAAAGAGCTTTTTCGTGTCTCCGAAAGACGGCGATGTTATATGCGACGAAGTCTCCTCGGTGCTTGCCGCCGCCATTAACAGAGCCTTTCAGACGGAGGGGCTGTAATCATGACCACCGGCAAATCCGGTGTCCCCACTGCGGCTGTAAGCCGCTGCCGGCGGCGGGGTGAAAGCCTACCGATACTTCCGTCATTTGCAAATTTGCCCCACAGTCGCAAATGCGGCGGGGTTCTTTCGCCTCCCTTGTGCA
>CAMFEL010000132.1 GCA_945949385.1 uncultured Clostridia bacterium
GGCGCGAGGCAGAGCCTCGCATATACCCACCGGGGTGCGGGGCATAGCCCCGTATATATCCCGTGGAGCGCGGGGGCGGAGCCCCGTTCGTGGTCGGGGTGCGGGGCAGAGCCTCGCATATACCCACCGGGGCGCGGGTCGGAGTCCGACAGCGTCTTATGCTCTTTTGCTGAGGGCGGCAGGAAAGTTCAAAAAATCAAAATCCGATTTCCCGTTTTCTATTGACTTTTAAGAAAGCCTCTGTCATAATAGCCTTACTTCTGCGGCGTGGCGTCGGCAAAGAGAGACGCGCGGGAAAGCCGCTTTGAACGGAGGCAAACCGAATGAGCTATTCAATTAAACTGTTATCCGATGAATGTATGGGTCTGGGGCACTATGCCTGCAACGAGACCGTTTCCGGGGACGGCAGGATTTTTCTGCCTTATTCCTGCGCCGACGGCAAATTTACTCTGATGTCCGAGGACGGCGGCGTAAGCTGGAAGAAATCCGAGCTTAAAGGCGAGCGCCCATTCAACTCTTTTCTGAGGCTGTCCGACGGGACTTATCTTGCGGTGTCCTTTGGAAACGCCGTTTTCAGTTCCATTTTCGACAAGAATCAGGAGAAGATTCCCTACTGCGCGGCAATTTACCGCGCCGAAAGCTTTGACGATGTGGTAAGCGGCAGGGTGGACACCGAGTTCTGTATGATAGACATCCCCCGCCTTTCCGCCGGCTACGGCGATTCCGGCAACGCTTTCGCCGGATGTATGTCCCAGCTTCTTCAGCTTTCCAACGGCGATATTGTGGCCATGATGTACGGTCAATTCAAGGACGACACCACTCTTTGCCCGTATTTTGAGCAATACGGCGGCTACAAGTTTTATCTGTACCGTGTGTGGACCGTCGTGTCCCACGACATGGGCAGAACATGGGAGTACGGCACAACCCTTGCAGACTGTCAGACCTACCCTATTGCCGATGTCAACGCCGAGGGCTACTGCGAGCCTTTCTGCATAGAGACGGAACCCGGTCACCTTTGCGCCGTACTGCGAACGGGCGGTCACGAGGTCGTTTCTCCGCTGTACTGCACTCACTCCTACGACTTCGGCAAAACATGGGAGGCTCCATATGAAATATGCTCCTGGGGCGTTCTGCCGAAGATTATCAAAATGCAGGACGGTACCCTTGCCATGACTACGGGACACAAGCACAATGTGCTGCTGTTTTCGGGCGACAGCGGCCGCACCTGGAGCGAGCCCTGCATGGTGGAATACTGCGACGGGCTGTGGGGCAATTCCCCCTCCGGGTACAACACCATAGTGGAAAGCCGACCGGGAGAAATTACTATCGTATTCGACGACCCCAAGGCGCTGACGGATCAGCCCGAGGGGCACAAGCGTCAGGTATACATCCGCCGATACAAGGTGGTAAAGGACTGAGACATGTTCCGCGCTTTGCGCGCTGTCAAGATAATACGGATAAAAATGGGACTGCCGCGGCAGTTCCCTTTCTGAATCCCGGAGGCCATATGCTGCCGCCCTCAATTGCGCGGCATTATACTCATTTCCGCAGAAACTTTGAAGCAAATGAAGACAAAAGCGTTGAAATGCGGCGCGGGGTATGTTAATATAATATAATAAGAACGGTTATAATGAAAGGATGAAGAATAAAATGGAATACCGCTTTTCAGATAAAATGAGAGAGCTTAAGCCCTCCGCTATACGCGAAATTTTCAAGAGTCTTTCCGATCCGGAGATCATCAGCTTTGCCGCGGGAAATCCCTCACCTCTGTCCTTCCCCGTGGAGGATCTTGCGCGCATTTCTGCGGACATTTTCGCAAACTCCTCCGTACAGGCGCTGCAGTACAGCGTTACCGAGGGCTATCCGCCCTTGAGAGAAGCGGCAAAAAAGCGTATGAAGGAAAAGTTTAGTATTGACCGCGAGGGGGATATGACCATTATCACCTCCGGCGGTCAGCAGGGTATTGAGCTTGCCTGCAAGGCGCTGTGCAACGAGGGAGACACCGTTATCTGCGAGGATCCTACCTTTATCGGCGCGCTGAACGCTTTCCGCTCCTGCGGCGCAAAGACCGTGGGACTTCCCGTGGGGGAGGACGGCATCGACTCAGCCGCCCTTGACAGAATGCTTACTGAAAACAGCCGCGCACGGCTCATATATCTTATCCCCACTTTCCAGAACCCCGGCGGCTTTACCATGCCGGAAAAGAAGCGGCGCGAGATTTACGAGATCGCCGTCCGTCATCAGGTTATGATACTGGAGGACAACCCTTACGGAGAGCTGCGCTTTGACGGTGAGGACATTCCTACTGTCAAGAGCATGGACACCGAGGGGATTGTGCTTTATTCTTCCTCTTTCTCAAAGATTTTGTCTGCCGGTATGCGCGTGGGCTATCTTTGCGGACCCGAGCCCGTAGTGCAGAAAATGGTGGTGGCAAAGCAGAGCGAGGATGTTCACACCAATATTTTCTTTCAGATGCTGACCTACCGCTATATGACGGAGTGCGATTTAGACGGGCACATCAAGGAAATCAACGACCTTTACAGGGCAAAATGCACCCTTATGCTGAAAACTCTCGACGAGTCCATGCCTGAGGGCGTAACCTACACCCGTCCCCAGGGCGGCCTATTTATATGGATGACTCTGCCCGATAAGATAAAAATGGAGGATTTCGTAAACCGCGCCATTAAGAGCAAGGTGGCGGTGGTGCCCGGAAACACCTTCCTTTGCGACACAGAGGCGCGCATCAACGCGGTGCGTCTGAACTACTCTACCCCCTCCGATGAGGATATTGTCCGCGGCTGCCGTATTCTCGGCGAGGTGGCAAAGGAGATGCTTTCAGAATAAACTCTCAGACAGAAATTGTTTTGGCGCAAACACCTACGGTATGTGAAAGGAGCATTGCAGTATGAATATCTGGCACGATATGCCCGCAGAGAGAATTACTCCGGAGCGTTTTTCCGCGGTAATTGAAATATCAAAGGGAAGCAAGAACAAGTACGAGCTTGACAAACAGACGGGACTTATCCGCCTTGACCGCATACTTTATACATCTACCCACTATCCCGCAAACTACGGCTTTATTCCACGCACCTACGCGGACGATCTTGACCCGCTGGATGTTCTGGTCATGTGCTCGGAGGAAATACTGCCCATGACGCTGGTGGATGTATACCCCATAGGCGTTATACGGATGATAGATCAGGGAAAGCTTGACGAAAAGATTATCGCAATACCTTTCAGCGACCCGAACTACAATATTTACCATTCCGTTTACGAGCTGCCCAAGCACATTTTCAGCGAAATGTGCCACTTTTTCACCGTTTACAAGCAGCTTGAGGAAAAGGACACGGCGGTGGACGATCTTGACGGTCCCGAAGAGGCAAAGAAAATAATCGCCAATGCCATAGACAGCTATGAAAGGCTGTACGGCGGCAAAAAGACGGACTGAGCGCGGCAGTAGTGCCGACGCCGGGCTTGGCAAAGGGAGGCAAACCACAGATGTTTATAGATAAAATACAGATTTCCGCGAAAGCGGGCGCCGGCGGCAACGGCAGCGTGTCCTTTCGGCGGGAAAAATATGTTGCCAAAGGCGGTCCCGACGGAGGAGACGGCGGTCGGGGCGGAAATATTGTTTTCCGCATTGACGAGGGTGCCAACACCCTTCTTTACTTCCGCTATAAGCGCAAGTTTGCGGCAGAGAACGGCGGCGACGGCATGGGCGGCAAAATGCACGGCAAAAACGGCGCCGATCTTTATATACCCGTGCCCCGCGGCACCATCGTCAGGGACGCCGCAAGCGGAAAGATAATCAAGGATATGTCGGACGGAGAGGATTTTGTCATATGCCGAGGCGGCAGAGGGGGCTGGGGCAACAAGCATTTTGCCACTCCCACAAGGCAAATACCCCGATTTGCCAAAAACGGCATTCCGGGGGAGGAAAAGGAGCTTCTTTTGGAGCTTAAAATGATAGCCGATGTGGGACTTGTGGGGCTTCCCTCGGCGGGTAAAAGCTCGCTTTTGGCAAGCGTTTCCGCGGCTCGTCCGAAAATTGCGGACTATCATTTTACCACTCTTGAGCCAAATCTCGGCGTAGTCAATACAGGCGAGGAAAGAGGCTTTGTTATGGCGGACATTCCCGGGCTTATTGAGGGCGCGGGAGAGGGCGCAGGTCTGGGACACGATTTTCTGCGCCATATAGAGCGCTGCCGTCTGCTGGTGCAGGTGGTAGATGCTTCCGGTATTGAGGGCAGAGACCCCTGCGACGATCTGAATACCATATCGGGAGAGCTTGAGAGTTTTTCTCCCGAGCTTGCGGCAAGGCCGAGAATTGTTGCAGCAAACAAATGCGACCTGATCGACGGCGACAGCGAGCAGCTTCTCCGTCTTGAGGCGTTGGCGGACGCAGCGGGCTACCCTGTTGTACGCATTTCCACCGCAACGCGCAGCGGTCTTGACACTTTGCTTCATATGATAGAGCGGGAGCTGTCAAAGCTGCCTCCCGTGACCGTTTACGAAGCGGAGCTTACTCCCGAGGACGCGGAGCGGGAACGCTACGAAAACGCAGTACCCGAGGACACGGTCATAAAAAGAGCCGACGACGGCGCATATGAGTGCAGCGGCAAATGGCTTGAAAAGCTTTGCGGGCGCATTTATTTCGACGACCGCGAGTCACTTATGTATTTCCAGAAGTCCCTTAATGACAGCGGCATAATCGAAAAGCTGCGTGAGGCGGGCTGTACGGAGGGCTGTACGGTCAGAATGTTCGGCATAGAATTTGATTTTGTAGACTGATGACGGAAACCGAAAAAAACACGGCATTGCCGGAAGGATTCAAAAAGCGCTCCCGGGCGCTTTTTGACACGGAGGAGGAATACCGCCGTTTTATCGTCGCCCTTGAAAGCGGCGCCGCGGTGCGCTCTTTGCGGATAAACACACTGAAGGCGGGAGAAACGGCCGTAGAACATCTTCTTTCACATATGCAATTTGAGCCGCTTCCCTACGGCGGGGGATATATTTTCAGAAGCGACGGCATAGGAGCCGCCCCTTTGCATCACGCGGGCGCCTTTTATGTGCAGGACCCCGGCGCCATGAGTGCGGCGGAGGCTGTGCGCGACATCGTAACTCCGGATTTCAAGGTGCTTGATATGTGCGCCGCTCCCGGCGGAAAAAGCGCTCAGCTTGCAGCTTTTCTTACCGACAGCGGAGGCGGAATACTGGTATCAAACGAAACGGACAGGGGGCGTGCCGCCATACTTCGCGGGAACACGGAGCGAATGGGACATCGACGTACCGTGGTCACAAACGCGCCACCCCGAAGAATCGCCGAGGATTTCCCCGCATTTTTCGACCTTGTGCTGACGGACGCCCCC
>CAMFEL010000133.1 GCA_945949385.1 uncultured Clostridia bacterium
GCCACAGAAACGCCGCCCGCACCGAAGTCGTTGCAGCGCTTTATCATACGGGAAACGGTGGGATTTCTGAAAAGTCTTTGCAGCTTTCTTTCCTCGGGGGCGTTACCTTTCTGCACCTCGGCTCCGCAGGTTGTAAGGGAGGAAACGGTATGGGATTTGGAGGAGCCTGTTGCGCCTCCGCAGCCGTCGCGTCCCGTTCTGCCTCCCAGAAGGATCACTATGTCGCCGGGCTCGGGGCATTCGCGGCGCACATTTTTCGCGGGGGCGGCGGCAATGACTGCTCCTACCTCCATATGCTTTGCCGCATATCCCGGATGGTATATTTCGTCGACTATGCCGGTGGCAAGTCCTATCTGGTTTCCGTAGGAGGAATAGCCTGCCGCCGCGGAGGTAACAATTTTTCGCTGAGGCAGCTTGCCGGGCATGGTTTCGCTTACAGGCACTGTGGGGTCTGCGGCTCCGGTAAGGCGCATGGCTCCGTAAACATAGGAGCGTCCCGATAGGGGGTCGCGTATTGCGCCGCCGATACAGGTTGCGGCACCGCCGAAAGGCTCTATTTCGGTAGGATGGTTATGGGTCTCGTTTTTGAAAAGCAGCAGCCAGGGCTCACGCTTGCCGTCCGCCTCGATTTCGATCTTAACGGTACAGGCGTTTATTTCCTCGGACTCGTCAAGCTTGTCAAGCTTTCCGACGCTGCGCAGATACTTTGCCGCCAGCGTGCCTATATCCATAAGGGTCACGGGCTTTGTGCGACCAAGCTCACGTCTGGTCTGCAAATAATCCTCGTATGCCTCGCGGAGCATATCGTCCTCAAAGCTGATGCTGTCTATGGCGGTCAAAAAGGTGGTGTGACGGCAGTGATCCGACCAATAGGTATCTATCATACGGATCTCCGTCACAGTCGGGTCCCTGCCCTCCTTTGCAAAATACGCCTGACAGAAAGCGGCGTCATCGCAGTCCATGGCAAGTCCGTATTCACCCACAAAAGCGGCAAGAAGCGCGGAGTCCATTTCCGTAAAGCCCTCAATTGTCTCTACGCTTTCGGGAATGTGATACTCCGTTTCAAGAGTGGAGGGCATATCAAGGCTTGCTTCCCGTGCCTCCACCGGGTTGATTACATAGTTTTTGATCCGTGAAACCTCGGTGTCGTCAAGGTCTCCGTACAGCATATACAGCTTTGCGGTGCGTACCGCGGGGCGCTCTCCCCTTGAAAGTATCTGGATACACTGAGCCGCGGAATCGGCGCGCTGGTCAAACTGCCCGGGCAGATATTCCACGGCAAACACACGCCCCTCCGAAAAGTCGGGATCATCCGTCACCTCGTCGAGCTGCGGTTCGGAAAACACGGTCTTTACCGCGTAATCGAAAAGCTCCGGCTTTATGTTTTCCACATCGTAGCGGTTCAGTATCCTGACGCCTGCCACGGATTCTATGCCCAGCACTCCGTGAAGGTCCGAAAGCAAGGCGTCAGCCTCGCCGCGAAGTCCTTTTTTCTTTTCCGTATATACTCTGTAAACCATTATTTTTCCTTTCCTGCCATTGCGGCGCGTCTGCCGATGTCACTGCGGAAATATGCGTTTTCAAAATGAATCTTATCCGTAAGGGCGTAAGCGGCGCTTATTGCCCCTTCAAGGGTGTCTGCCACGGCGACCGCACCGAGAACCCGTCCGCCGGAGGTTTTAAGCTTGCCGTCTTCAGCTTTTGCCCCCGCTATGTATATTTCTCCGTCACATTCCTCGGGGAGAGTAATCTCAAAGCCGGTTTCGTACTTCTGCGGGTAGCCTTTTGACGCCATTACCACGCAGCAGGAATATTTATCGGAAAACTTCACCTCGGTATCGGCAAGAGTGCCGTCGGTGGTAGCTTTCATAACGGTCAGCAGATCGCTTTCCAGAAGGGGCAGCACCGCCTGAGTCTCGGGGTCACCGAAGCGGCAGTTGTATTCAATGACGCGGGGGCCCTTTTCGGTCAGCATAAGTCCGAAATACAGGCAACCGCGGAAAACTCTGCCCTCCGCTTTCATTGCGCGGACGGTGGGAAGAAAAATCTCTTCCATACAACGCTTTGCCACATCCTTTGTGTAGTAAGGGTTGGGCGCGACCGCTCCCATGCCGCCGGTGTTAAGTCCCGTATCGTTGTCCCCTGCGCGCTTATGGTCCATGGAGGAAACCATAGGCACTACGGTCTCGCCGTCCGTAAAGGAAAGCACGGACACCTCGGGACCTGTGAGAAATTCCTCAATTACTATTCTGTTTCCGCTGTCTCCGAAGGCTTTTTCCTCCATAATACGGCGAACGGCGTCCTCGGCTTCCTTACGGTTTTTTGCAATAATAACGCCCTTGCCCAGAGCAAGTCCGTCAGCCTTGATAACGGTAGGCAGAGGAGCTTCCTTAATATACTCCAGCGCGTCACGGGCGCTTTCGAATACTCTGTACTCCGCCGTAGGTATGCCGTACTTCTTCATAAGATCTTTGGCAAACACCTTGCTGCTTTCAATAGCCGCGGCGGCTTTGGTGGGGCCGAAGCAGGGTATGCCGCAATCATTTAGGGCGTCTACGGCGCCCAGCGCAAGAGGGTCATCCTGAGCAATTACGGCGTAATCAATTTCTTTCTCCTGCGCGAAATCAACGATTTTGTCAATTTCCTTAGCTCCGATTGCAACGCACTGGGCGCAGGCGGAAATGCCGCCGTTACCCGGCAGAGCATAGATTTTTTCCACGCTTTTGTTTTCATTCAGTTTTTTGATTATTGCATGCTCGCGGCCTCCGCCGCCCACAACAAGAATTTTCATTTTGAATTCTGTCCTTTCTCCGTCCTGTCAAAGCTTTCGCCTTTATATGCGGCTTTTCGTCAGATCAAT
Organism: uncultured Clostridia bacterium; assembly: GCA_945949385.1. Classification (GTDB taxonomy): domain Bacteria; phylum Bacillota; class Clostridia; order Oscillospirales; family CAG-272; genus Avispirillum. The sequence goes on from CAMFEL010000133.1 coordinate 2,861, forward strand.
GGTGGAACAGGCGCATACCGGTAAAGGCCATTACCATTCCGTATTTGTCGCAGGTCTCAATGACCTGAGCGTCGCGGATGGAGCCGCCCGGCTGAGCGATATAGGCAACGCCGCTGCGGTGTGCCCTCTCAATATTGTCACCGAAGGGGAAGAAGGCGTCGGAGCCGAGAGACACTCCGCTGACTTTGGAGAGGTACTCTCTCGCCTCGCCGTCGCTGAGCGGCTCGGGACGGGAGGTGAAGTATTTCTGCCATACGCCGTCGGCGCACACATCCTCTTCGTTCTTGTTTATATAGCCGTCAATGACATTGTCTCTGTCCGCCCTGCCGAGAGTGGGAAGAAACGGCAGCGACAGCACCTTGTCGTGCTGACGGAGGAACCATGTGTCAGCCTTGCCGCCTGCAAGTCTTGTACAATGTATTCTGGACTGCTGACCCGCGCCCACGCCTATTGCCTGTCCGCCGTAAGCATAGCATACGGAATTTGACTGAGTGTATTTCAGGGTAATAAGCGAAATAATAAGGTCTCTTGCGGCGCTCTCGGGCAGAGATTTGTTTTCGGTCACTATATTTTGAAGCAGAGCTTCGCTTATTTCAAAATTGTTTCTTCCCTGCTCAAAGGTAATGCCGTATACCTGCTTGCGCTCTACGGGAGCGGGAACATAGTCCGGGTCGATCTCAACTATATTGTAGCTGCCCTTTCTCTTTGTTTTGAGAATTTCAAGCGCTTCGGGCTCATATCCGGGGGCTATGATGCCGTCGGAGACCTCACGCTTTATAAGAAGAGCGGTTGTCACATCGCACACATCGGACAGTGCCACCCAGTCGCCGAACGAGCACATTCTGTCGGTTCCTCTTGCACGGGCATATGCGCAGGCAAGGGGGGAGGCGTCAAGCTCCGGAATATCGTCAACAAAGCACGCCTTTTTAAGCCTGTCCGACAGCGGCAGACCTACCGCCGCCGAGGTGGGGCTCACGTGCTTGAAAGAAGATACTGCGGGAAGCCCCGTTGCCTCCTTCAGCTCCTTTACAAGCTGCCAGGAATTGAATGCGTCAAGGAAATTTATATAACCGGGTCTGCCGCAATGAATAGTAATGGGCAGCTCTCCCTCTTCCATATAAATGCGTGCAGGCTTCTGATTGGGGTTGCAGCCGTATTTAAGCTCAAATTCTTTCATTTTTCTTTATTTCCTTTACTTTTTAGCCATATTCAAAGCCGAAAAATCTTTCAGCGGGTGTTTCTGTTTATAAGTCTGTCTTCCGCACTGCCGTCGACAAGATCGGTATATCTTACATACAGTGAAATTCTGTTGTCTGAGTCTAGGCTGTTCCATATATCCTTGCAGAAGGCGTCGATGCTGTCGGGGACGCTTACTCTCTCGGGCTCGCCTCGGAAAGTGGGCAGCGGCTCGCCGTTTGTCACATATGTATGGATAAAATGTCCGAGCCCCGCCTTTGAGGGATACGAAAATGTATAGCGCGCACAGCCCTCTCCGTCGGGATCGTTGCTTTTCAGAATACTTATCTCATATGTAAAATCGCCGTTTTCAAAAGTAAGCATACCGCTTATTCTGGGGGTGAAATTGGGGCTGTCCGGTTCAAAGGAGCGGCTTGACAAAGCCTCGCTGAAGCTTTTTCCGGCGCAAAGACCGTCGTATACCGTGTCCGTCTGGTCGCCGTTTGTCACGATAAGCCGGTTGTCTTTTGAACAAAGAGCACGGTAAATAATAAGCGAGGGGTCGCTTACTTTCGAAGCGTCAAAAGGCTCCGTAAACAGCTCCCCGCCGCGCAGGGTAAACACACGGTTGCGGCTGTTTTCGCTTCTGCCCATTATATAATATGCCACAGCCGCCTTTTTACCGTCAGCAGTCTTGCCGATGACTATACCTCGTCCCGCGTAAGGGTTTCCGGTAAGTCTTTCTCCCATAGTCAAAGTTTTGTATACATTCATTTTTCATTTTCCCTTTCCGTAACTATTCTTTGCGAAACAAGCTCCGCGGCACGGGGGAGCAGTATCCATTCCGCCTCCTCCATGACCCGCTTTTGCAAAGTTTCGGGCGTGTCGCCTTCTTCTACATTCACCGCCCTTTGCAGTATTATCCTGCCGCCGTCGGTAATTTCGTTTACAAAATGCACCGTAGCGCCCGTCACCTTTACGCCCCGCTCCAGCGCCGCCTCGTGAACGTGCAGTCCGTAGTATCCCTCTCCGCAGAAGGACGGAATAAGGGAGGGGTGAACATTTATGATTCTTTCGGGGTAGCGGGAGGTGAATTTTTCGGAGAGTATGGACATAAATCCCGCAAGGATTATAAGGTCGATACCGTTTTTCTCAAGCTCGCAGATAAGCGCATTTTCAAACTCACTTTGATTGGAAAACTGCTTTTTAACAATAACAGAAGCGGGAATTCCGGCGCATTTCGCTCTTTCAAGGGCGTATGCGCCCTCCTTGTTGGAAATCACCAGTTTGATTTTGCCGCTTTTAAGTATTCCGCTTTTCTCGGC
>CAMFEL010000134.1 GCA_945949385.1 uncultured Clostridia bacterium
GAGGACGGATTTAGTTGAAAAGAAACACCTTTTGTCTACCGACAAAAGGTGTTTCCTTTCTGGCGCGCCCGGGGGGATTCGAACCCACGACCTACCGGTTCGTAGCCGGGCACTCTATCCACTGAGCTACGGGCGCACATCCTGTACCTGATTATGTTACCACAACCGCATAGATTTGTCAAGCAAAAATTATAAGTTGAAAATTTTTTATTGTTTTTAACAAAAAAATCGCGTTGGTACTGGAAAAACCTAAAGCATTATGATATACTGTTAAGCGGTATATCCTCTTATGAGGCGTTTTTTGATTTTATTTTCCATACGAAAGGCGGATCTTTTCCATGAGCAAAAAATTCGGCAAAAAAGATGAAAAGCAGAAGACCGTCCGCAAGGTCATCGGCATCATCGCCGCGGTACTGGCAGTTGCCATAGTGGCCGGTGTACTTATCATCTATAATATTTATGACAGCGGATTGATTCAGAAGAATACTACTGCGCTTGAAACGGAAAACTACAAAATTTCCAGCGCAATGCTTACCTATTACTATAACTCCACCTACCAGAACTTCGCGTCAAGCTACGGCTCGGCCCTGTCCTCTATGGGGTTGGACACCACAAAGAGTCTGAAAGATCAGCAGATGTCCGGCGGCGACGGCACATGGTACGATTACTTTATGAGCAGCGCCAAGAGCAACGCTCAGCAGGTGCTTGTTCTGTGCGAGGCAGCCCGCGCCGAGGGCTTTGAGCTTACCGACGAGCAGCTTGATGAGATCGACGAAATAGTCGACACCATGAAGACCAATGCCAAGTCCAACAATGTAAGCCTTGACTTTTATCTTTCCCGCGTTTACGGTAACTGCGTTGACGAAAAAGTGTTCCGCAAATGTCTTGAGCTCAGCGAGCTTGCCGCTCACTACTCCGAGCACATGACAGAGCAGTACAAGTACGAGGAAAGCGACTGGGACGCTTATTACAGCGAAAACACTTCGGAATTCCTTAAAGTCGACTGGCTGACCTACACCTTTACCGCAGAGGCTGAACAGCTTGCGGAGGACGCAACCGACGAGGAAAAGGCTGCGGCAGAGACAAAGCGCCAAGAGGAATATGCGGCTCTTAAGGCAACCGCGGCAGAGCTTGCGGCTACTACGGACGCAGACGCCTTCAGCGTATATGTTGAAAGCTGGCTGAGAACCGTCAAGTATGCCGGCATGGACGACGAAGCGCTTAAAGAAGACGATGTTGACATCGACGCTCTTGTTGACGGCTGCAAGAAGACCGGCAATACCGGCAGCAGCGAAAGCGACCTTAACACCTGGGCGTTCAGCGAGGAAAGAAAGGCATACGACACCAAGACCGTTGAGAACGACGACAGTTACAGCGTCACCGTTTATATGCTGCTTCCCGCAGAGGATACTCAGGATCTGGGTCTTGCGTGCCAGTACCGCGATACCTACCTTCTGAAAAACTACACATATATCCCCTTCCTCACCTCTGAGTACAGCGACAGCGCAGACGACGCCAAGGACGCTGCAGAAAAGCTGCTGGCTGATTTCAACGAGGATCCCACCGAGGACAACTTCGCAAAGCTCAGCGACAATAACGGCGGCACCAAGCGCGAGGACTCCGACAAGGGCGCCGTAAACGATGAAGTTGATCAGTGGCTGTACGACAGCGCCAGAAAAGCAGGCGACTGCGCGGTAATTACCGGGGATGACGGCAGCTATGTTGTATACTTCAGCGGCGACGGAGATATTAAGTGGCAGGCACAGGCAAACAACAGCCTGATGAACGATCAGTACGACGAAGATTACCACGCGCTGGAAGAAAAGTATCCCGTTACGGTAAGCGACAGCGGTGTGGCAAAGATTTCCGAGATCACTCTCAACACCTCGTCCTCTTCGAACTAAACAAAGCATTTATGCATATCGGCGCGGGTGGACCCATCTGCGCCGATTTTCACTCTCCGTCCCGCTTGCGGACGAAGCGAAAGGAAACCCCATATGTATATGAACCGCAAAGATTTTCTGAAAAAACTTACGGCACTGCTCCTTGTCTCTGCTACTGTGCTGACGCTTTTCGGCTGCGGCAAGAAGAATAAAAATGAGGACAGCAAAAAGACTTACGTAGGTGCGGAGGAAGCCGTCACGGAGGCTGAGATCGACGAGACCCCCGTGCTGTGGAGCGACACAAGCACCGTGACCCTGTCCATGTTCACCTATTATTTCAACTCCTACTACCGCACCTTTATCACAAAGTACGCGGACTACCTGGATATTTGGGGTCTGGACACCTCAAAAGCCCTCAGCGGGCAGATATTCCAGGAGAAATTCGACTGGTATCAGTATATGGTATCCCTTGCATATAACGACGCAAAGGAGACCGTGGCTCTTGCAGACGCCGCAAAAGCCCAAAATACAGAGCTTGACGAAAGCGATCTGGCAGAGATAGACAGCGCTATCGATCAACTTAAAGACGCCGCCGAAAACAGCGGCGTAACCTACGAGGAATACCTCAAAGCTATGTTCGGAGAAGCTGTCAACGGTGCCACAGTGGAAAAATGTCTGCGTCAGCTTCAGCTTGCGCAGGTATACTATGACAGCCGAAAAGAGACCTTTGTTCCCGAAGAGAGCGAGATCGACGAAGAGTATGCAAACAATCCGAAAAAATATGAATTCTATGATTGCATAAAGATCTCCGTACCCGAAGAGGATGTGTCCGCCCTGACCGCCTGCGAAAGCGAGGAGGAGTTTGTCAGCGCCTGTCGGACTGTCATTACCGACAACAACTTCGGCGGCGAATATGACAAGTCCGCAGACACAATAGAGGGGCTTATTCAAAAGAAATATGTATACCGTACTCCGTATTCCGAAACCTCGGTGATTGACAAGTGGGCATTTGAAGACGGCAGAGCGCCTTATGACATATACACCTCGGAGCCTACGGAGAGAGGCTACGTCACTGTGTATATGCTTCTGCCCGGAGAGGGCGTCGAAGGTGTGCTGTATCGCGACGATACGCCGCTTAAGAACCTTGAATACTGTCTGTTTGAGGACGCTGCCGAAGCAGAGAAGGTATACAAAGAATGGGTTGACGGCGGCGCGGCAAAAAGCGACTTTGAAGCACTGACCGAAAAATACAACGGCGGAAAATCCACCAATATTGACCGCGGAGATCTGGCTTCGGAGCTGACAAAATGGATCTTTGCCGATGGCGTCACGGAGGGTAAGCACACTATGATAACCGTGGAGGACACAGGCACATATCTTCTGTATATGCTGGCGGACGGCGAGCCGAGCTGGCGTTCCGATGTGCGCGCCGGCATCATCAACGACAGGATAAACGAAATGATGGACTTGATCTCGGAAGAATACCCCTCGCAGTATGCGGACGGGCTTTACTCCGTAAAAGAGGTCACCGTTTCAAAATAAAGGCGAAAAAATCCCCGACCCTATTGAAATAGAGTCGGGGATACTATATAATTATGGTGCAAATCATCAATAATCAAAGCAAAGGGAACGGTACTCACATGAAAATAATCCCCACACCGCTGAAAACGGAGCTTAAAAACGGCACCGCAGCGCTTGAAGACATTACCGCCGTCGCCATAGAGGACGGCAGCGACAGAAGAATAACGCTTATTGCTCAGAAGCTGAAAAGAGAAATGGAGGAGCTTTGCCCCTCTCCCGTCAAGCTGCGCGTCTGCGGCAAGGACTGCTGCGGCACTTCCTGCAAGCGAGTACGCATTTCTCACGGTGAGGACGGCGAGAGCTATACTCTTGACATAGACGAAAAGGGCGTTAGCATTGTTGGCTCCGGTGCCGCAGGCGCATACTACGGCGTACAGACCCTGCGCCAGATAATCCACGAATACGGCGACACCCTGCCCTTCTGCCACATCGAAGACAAGCCGGACTTCAAGGAGCGCGGCTTTTACCACGATGTGACCCGCGGCAGAGTGCCTACATTGAAGCAGCTTCTTCACATAACCGACCTGCTGGCATACTACAAGATAAACTCCCTGCAGCTTTATGTTGAGGACGCTTTTGAGTTTGTGGAATACGATGGCATTATGACTGCGGAGGATGTGCTGACTGCCGAGGAGATCACGGCGCTTGACGACTACTGCTACGAAAACTTTATCGAGCTGGTGCCTTCTCTTGCCACCTTCGGTCATCTGTATAATCTTCTGCAGAGCGACAAATACAAGCATCTGTGCGAGATGGAGGACTGGAAGCCCTGCCAGATGTACTGGCTTGAAAAAATGGCGCATCACACTATTGATGTATCCAACGAGGAAAGCATTAAGCTGGTATCGAGCCTTATTGACCAGTTTATTCCCCTTTTCCGCTCCGACAAGTTCAACATCTGCTGCGATGAGACCTTTGACTTGTGCCGCGGCAGAAATGCGGGCAAGGACGCGGGAGAGGAATACTTCAAGTTCCTTATGAAGATCATCGACCATGTTAAGAGCCGCGGCAAGACAGTTATGATGTGGGGTGACATTGCCCTTGAGCAGCCCGACAAGCTTCACTATATCCCCAAGGATACCGTAATGCTCAACTGGACATATGTGTCCGACCCCGACGAGAACAAGGTTAAAGCTTTTGCCGACGCAGGTCTTAATCAGATAGTCTGCCCCGGCACCTCAAGCTGGAACCGCTTTGTAGAGGAGCTCGACCGTTCCGAGGGCAACATCACAAAGCTTATGGATTACGGCGCAAAATACGGCGCTATGGGCATACTCAACACCAACTGGGGAGATTTCGGCAACATCTGCTCCTTTAACTGCTCCCTGTACGGTACGGTCATAGGCGCGCAGAAGGGCTGGAGATGCCAAAGCGAGCTGACTCCCGAATTCGAGCAGGCTGCAAGCTCCCTGCTGTACGATTCCGACGATGTGAATATGATAGAGGTCATACGCACCATGGGCCGCTGCGAGCGCACCTGCGACTGGATGGAGTTTATGTACTGGTACAGCGCAAATACCGTGGAAGGCAGAGTAACGGAGCTTAATTGCGACACCGACAAGGCTGCCGAAAACATTAAAAAGCTTGACGAAACGATTGAACTTATTAAGTCCGTAAGCTGCGAGGACGAAAGACTTACGGATCTGGTCATCGCCTGCCGCGGAATTCAGCTTATGAACCGCGTATGCCTGAAAATTAAAGGCGTGGAGGGCTATCAGGACAAAACGACCCT
>CAMFEL010000135.1 GCA_945949385.1 uncultured Clostridia bacterium
ACTGTTTCCCTCTCCGGGCAGGTCAATACCCGTTTTTTCATAATATCCGAAGGCTTTTGCGTATTTCGTGTAATTTTCCACTCCGAGCCTCTGACCGAGCGTCATAAACCAGACGTTGCAGGACTGCTGAAGTCCGCGGCGGTATGTAACCGTGCCGTGGCCCCCTACCTTGTGGCAGTGAATAGGCTTTCCGTAGCCCTCTATCGTCAAGGCTCCCGTACAGGTGAACATATCGGTTTCCTTGACAGCGCCCTCCTGAAATACCATGGCGGTAGTCAGTATTTTCGAGGTTGAACCGGGCTCGTAAAGCTCTGTCACCGCCTTATTTTTCCACATTTCAAACAGCAGATTGAAATACTTATCACTGTACGCCTGCTCGTAAAATTCGTCGTGGTTTTCCCTGTAATATGCGCCGAATTCGGAGTCAAACTCTCCGCTGTCCTCCTTGATACCGCTGTTTTCCGACAAAAATTTCTTTTTAGCCAAAGCGGCGGCATCGCTTTCCCTGTCCTCGGAAGCAGCATACTCGCCCAGCTCCGTCTGAGAGTCGCTGTCAAGCTGATACGGGTCGTTACAGTCAAAGGAGGGAGCGGTGGCCATTGCCAGAATGCCGCCGGTATTAACGTCCATAACGATACCGGTAACCCTGTTGGCGGCCTGATTTTCTCTGAGTGTCAGCTCAAGCTGATTTTCAAGCTCGTACTGGATATAGGAATCGATGGTAGTAATAATATTCCTGCCGTTTTCGGCGTCCACATATGTCTCGTATTTATAGTCCATATCGTTGGACAGAGCATCCTGCGCGGTCACATAGCGTCCGCCCGTGCCCTCAAGCAGGTTATTGTAATACGCCTCCAGGCCGTATATGCCCACGCCGTCGGAATTGGTAAAGCCCAGAACATGGCTGGCAAGGTCACCTGCGGGATAGTAGCGTATGGTGCCCGCCCGCAGATATATCTGAGTGGTAAGGTCGTAGTCATCTATAAACTGACGGATTTTCTCGGCGTCCGCCTCGCTTATTTTATCCGCTATCTCCTCGTATCTCCTGCCTTTTTTGGCGGATTTCTTCATTACATCGTCGTAATCCGCGCCCAAAGTATCGGACATAAAGCGGGCGATAAGCTCATCCATTTTCACATTGTACTGCTTGCCGTCGGAGGAGGCCCAAGCGTATATGCCGGAATCATTTTCATCCTCATCGGACTTCGCCATGGCGTCGATTATATCCTGCGGAGAAATAAAGCACAGATACACCGTGGAATTGGTAGCAAGAATGCCTCCGTCGCGGTCGTAGACAGTACCTCTTTCGGGGTTTACCTTTGTCTCCACGGTGATCTCGTTCATCACCTTTTCCTTGTAATAATCGTAGTTTGATATCTGAAGATAGGCAAGCCTTCCCACGATCACAACGGCGACGGCGGCGAAAAACAGGATAATTATATTAGAGCGCGAAGCCGTTTTTCTGCTTATTCTTTTTCGCTTTTCTGCCACCTTTAAGCCATCCTTTCCGCCGCTTTGTCCTTTTGATTTTATGTAGCGGCGCCGCTCTTTATGAATTGTTCCTCACTTGCATATGTTCAAATATTAAGGAAAGACGGCAAAGGCCGTCTTTCGCATTTCAGGCTTTGCCGTCTGTCGGTTATCCTATGTAGTCCATCAGGTTATCCCAGTTTCTGCCGAAAACGGACATTACCGTGGAGAATACGCCGTAGTCCTTATCTCCGGCGTCGGAGGTGCTCGATATTACCTCTATGCGCTCTCCGTCGCTGAGACTTATATACTTCGACTGTACCTGATTGCTTTTCACCATGCCGAAGTCCTCGGTAGCGGCACGCTCGATCTCGCGGACATTGTTTTTAAGATCCACATCAAGAGACAGCCTGTCTATCTCCTGGCACAGCTCGCTGCGCTGCGCCTCCAGATCGGATATTTCACGTTTGAACGCGCTTATCTGCGAAAAGCTGAAAATGATCATCATTACCACAACGGCAAAAAGAACTATGGCGATAATAATTCCCTTTGACACGTGAGGGTTGTCCACCCTTACCTCTTCGTGCGCTCCGCTCTTCATATTGGAAAAGACATATTTGAACCAAGCGGGGGTAAGGGGAAAGGGCGCCCTTGTTTCAGCGCTTCTTAGCTGTGCTTCTCTTGCCTGCGCCGCTTTTGCCATACTGCCGTCGTATGCCATACGGCGTATATCTGCGGCTCTTGCGTATGCGGCAGCATATGCGCCGGAAGCAAAAGGTGTTGTAACCTCTCCTGCGGCGGTTCTTCTGCGGGCAGCCTGTGCGCTTGTCTGCGCAGACTGCGCTGTATGCGCTGTATGACCCGTATGAGCAGTGCGCACCGACTCCGCTCTTGCGTCAGAGGTCTGCGCCGTTCTTACAGCCTTAAATCTTACGGTCTCGGCCGCCATATTACGTGCGTCCGCCGATACAAAGCGGGCAGTATCCTCAAAGGGGTCGGCAGCTCTGCGCACCTTTTGCGCACCTTTTGAATTAAAAAGAGAACGGTCTACCGTGGCAGTGCGGGTAAGGTCGCTCGCCGCAATACCGCGACCGCCGAACTTCGTCTGAAGCCTCGCGCAAAGCGGGTTGTCTTGCGCCGAGGTAGTTCTTACGTCTGCGTTAGCCATTTGTATAACCGTTCCTTTCGTTCATTTTTTGTGATTCTTGCATATATCATATGCTTTAGCCGACACAGGGTGTCGGCAGGCGCCGTCTCAGAGCTTTTCGCAGACTCTGAGCTTTGCGCTCCGTGCTCTCGGGTTGTCCGAAAGCTCCCCTTCCGCCGGAAGTATGGGCTTTCTTGTAAGCACCTTTACCGACGGCTTTTTCCCGCATACGCATACGGGAAAATCCGGAGGACAGGTGCATGGGGATTCGAGCCGTTTCATGGTGTTTTTCACTATCCTGTCCTCAAGAGAGTGAAAAGTTATGACCGCCGCTCTGCCGCCGGGAGCAAGCCTTGCTATGGCCGACTCAAGCGACGGTTCAAGCAGGGTCAGTTCATCATTGACCTCTATTCTTATTGCCTGAAAAGTCCGTCTTGCGGGATGCTGTTTTTCCTTATGTCTCGCCGCCGCGGGGATGGCGGATGCCACCGTGTCCGCAAGCTGAAACGTGGTTTCTATGGGAGACTGCGCGCGCCTTCTTACGATTGCCGCCGCAACGGCTGAGGCAAATTTTTCCTCTCCCCAGTCTCTGATGATCCTGCGCAGCTCTTCCTCGCTGTATCCGTTTACAACATCCGCCGCGGTCCTGCCGCCGCTGCGGTCCATCCTCATATCAAGAGGAGCGTCCGAGGAATAGGAAAAGCCGCGCTCGGGTTCATCAAGCTGAACGGAGGATACGCCCAGATCCCATAAAATTCCGTCAACGGCACCGATATTCAATGCGTCCAGTACCTGCGCCGCTTCGGAATAATTGGTCTTTACCACCGTGGAAGCCGCACCGTAAGGTGCAAGTCTCTCGCGGCACCGCTCCACGGCACGGTCGTCGCGGTCAAGACTTATAAGCCTTGAATGAGGCGGCAGTCTTTTCAGAATCTCCTCGGAATGCCCGCCGCCGCCTGCGGTGCAGTCCACAAATACGCCTCCCCGCTCCGGCATAAGAGCGTCCACGCTTTCGCGAAGAAGCACGGATATATGTGCAAATTCCATATCTCAGATACCGAGATCTATCATCGTATCGCTTATCTGGCTGAGGAAATTCTCGTCCAGACCGCCCAGAGGATTCCTGTCGGAGCGCCACATTTCCACTCTGTCGCCGCAGCCGATAAAGGTTATGCTGTCTGTGATGCCCGCAAAGTCTATAAGCTCACGGTTCAGCATCACTCTGCCCTGCCCGTCCGGAATTACCTTGATAGCGTTACCGCAGAAAAAACGGGTAATGTCTCTTACCTGGGTTTTAGGCAATGACTTAAGTTTTTCAACAAAATTGTTCCATTCGTTCATGGAGTATGCGGAAAGGCACTTGTCTATGTTGACGGTAATGACAATGGGCGAGCCAAGCTCTTCTCTGAACTTCGCCGGGAAGAACACTCTGTTCTTTGAGTCCAGATTGTGGGTATAATTACTGACTAATCCGTTTTCTCCCATGTCATTGCCCCCTTTCTTTTCGCCATTTTTCCACCATTTTTATGAAACAACGATGTAACAATCCACCACTCGGGTGAATTTATTATACATCAGCCGTTGCGCAAATGCAATACATTTTTGTAATTTTTATTATATTTTATGAACTATTTCGCACTATTTTTTGTCCTTTTGCGCTTAATTTGCCGCAAAAAGCGCCCAATTTCCCATTTTTTACCATTTCCGGCAACGAACAAATGTTTTGCAAATGCATAACAAAAGTGTTATTCAAGTGCCGAAAAATAAACTTCTGTGTTTGCCTTTTTTATATCGGCAAACGAAGAAAAGGACGATTGCCGCCGGCGGCGGGACTTAGAGTTCGCCGGTACTTCCGACATTTGCAAATTTGCCGCACAGCCGCAAATGCGGCGGGACGCTTTCGCCTCTCTTGTGTAAAGGGAGGCGGCACGGCGTATGCCGTAACGGAGGTATTGGCAGGGATCGTCTCACTACTACCTCCAAACAGCCCCTCGGTCGCCTTCGGCGCCGGCTCCCCATACACAACAAAGAGCCTCCGCCGCGGCGGGATTTCAAAGCGGCAAAAGTCACTTTTGAACACCTCGTCAACAGGCGGCTTTCGGAAGACCGAAAAACGGACGATTGCCGCCGCTCCCTCCCCCCACTTTTTTGCGTTTTACAATTTATCGTCCCGGCATAAGAACAAGAAAAATTTTCAACCTGCGTATTTACTTATAGATTTTTAACAGCTATAATATAATAATGAAAGTATCTGCTCTCAGAAGATAACAAATCATGAAAGGTCGTGATCTGTTGAACCGCACCCATGCACGCCGCTGCCGCAAGCGTACAGTACGCCCGCGGACAGTAATTCTGACCGTCGCCGCCGTTATTTTGGCAGCGGCTGCGGCTGTTTTCGGCTACTATACATATGAGACTCACAACTTTTTTACCGTAAGCGAATACGAAATGACAAGCGACAGACTGAAAAGCGACATATGCGCCGTTCAGCTTTCCGATCTCCATTCCGTGCAGTTCGGCGGCAATAACGATTCTCTCGTTTCCGCGGTGTCGGATTGCGAGCCCGACGT
>CAMFEL010000136.1 GCA_945949385.1 uncultured Clostridia bacterium
ATGGTATAATATGGTATAATGTTCAATCTGCTATTCTTGCCTTCTGTGGGTAGCTGTAAGTCTGCTATCGACACGCTCATTAGCTTTGCTTTACTGCCATAGCGAGACTAAAAATTTAGGCTAACGGGACAAGCTCCCTACACTTAGTCGAATCGTTATGCCCTTGCAACGCAACGATTTGATGTTCTTCCGTGTCGAGAAGTGGGGAGAGATTCTAAAGAGAGGGGAGAAGATACATCGTCTCCCCTCTCTTTAGCCGGTCGGGGAGGCTCGGAGGGGCTGCTGCCGGGACAGCAGTCCCTTCGAATATTCCTCTCTCCATTTCTGTCAGCTAATAATCAAATCTGAATTCCCAAAAACACTATCAGTTTTGAAAAACTTGCCTTCTGTGAGTAGCCACAAGTCTGCTGTCGACACGCTCCGAAACGTTGCTTCGCTCCTTTCTTCAGCCGGTCGGGGAGAGCCCTGTGGGGCTGGCCGCCGGCGGCGCGTCATTACTTCGAAAAATTCCCTCTCCACTTCTGTCAGCTTATTTTTAAGTCTGACTTCCGTCCAATAACCGTCTTTATGCATATACAATATACCACCTTAACCATCGCTTCAAAAACATCTAATCCCTCCGTCTCCTGTTGACTTTGCGCCGTAGCGGTGTTATAATAATTTCAGAAAAAAAGAAAAATCGACGGGCATTAGCTCAAATTGACGGAAAGCGACGGAGGACGGCATGGCAAAACTGTATTTCAAATACGGAGCAATGGGCTCCTCCAAAACGGCGCAGGCACTTATCACCCGCTTCAACTACCGTGAAAAGGGTATGGAGGTATGGCTCATAAAGCCTGCCATAGATACACGAGACGATACCGACGGCAAAACCGTCATCCGCTCCAGAGTGGGACTTGAAGCGTCCGCCGATGCCATCGCCTCCGATGTGGATATAGCAAAGCTTTTTCACGACGGACACCATGACGGCTATTCCGTTATCATTGCAGACGAGGCGCAGTTTTTCACCGAAAAGCAGATAGCCCAGCTTCGGGACATCGTTACTTTTGACGGTATTCCCGTCCTCTGCTTCGGACTGCGCACGGACTTTCAGGCGCACCTGTTCAGCGGCTCCCGCGCCCTTCTTGAGCTGGCGGACAGCATTTCGGAGATAAAATCCATATGCCGCTGCGGCTCAAAGGCTATAATCAACGCCCGCTTTGACGGCGACGGCAATCTTGTCACCGAGGGTGAGCAGATTTTTCTGGGCGGCAACGATTTCTACGAGGGTATGTGTTACAGTTGCTGGAAAAAGCTTCAGATGAACGGCGCCGCGCTCTCCGATCCTGCGGACAGTTGATATGCGGAATATTGAAAATTATAAAAAAGGAAACGGCTTAAAATGAAAATCAAGGAGATCACGCTCAGGCCCTTGGCAGTGTTCACCTTCTCGTTTTATGCGGTTTCCTGTTTTCTTTGTCACGCCTCCGGTACGGTGCGCGTTTCGGCAGGTCTTGCCTGCCTTTTGTTTTTTGCGCTGAGTCTTTCTCTGAGAATTGCGCCGAGGCGGGACAAAAGCCTCGGTTCTCTGCGCCGCAGACGGGCGTGGGGAGCGCTGGCGGCGATTGCCGCAGGTGCGGTGCTGTCAGCGGCGGTATCTTATTTCGCTTTTGATGTTTACATGGGAAAGATAAATCAATATGACGGACAGACCGTGACCTTTACGGGTACTGTTACAGAGACGGTTTGGACTGCGCCCTACAACAGCCGATTTGTTGTAAAAACCGCTTCTCTTACAGGCGGACGCAGCGTAAAGCTTTTGGTCAGCGCGCCCGCCGCCCCTTCCCTCGGAGACAGCGTTGAATGTACGGCAATTATTTCCTCTCTTGATGCGGAGGACGAATCGGAGTTATCCGACGGCATTCTTCTCTTTGCCGAAGCGTCGGAGATCAAACCCGCCGGGGAATCGACCTTTGATATAGAAGTCGCCGCCTCAAAGCTTAATTTGCGTCTTTCTTCGGTGCTTGAGCAAAAGCTGGGGGAGCGCCGCGGAGGGCTTGCCTCTGCTCTTCTTTTGGGAAACAGAAGAGAGCTTTCTGCCGAAATACGCCGCGACTTCCGCAGACTGGGTATTTCCCATCTTCTGGCGCTGTCGGGGCTTCACCTGACTGTTATCTGCGCCGCCGTCGGCAAGCTGACAAAGCCTCTGGGCAAAAAGGCGCGTCTTGCGGCAAGCGCGGTTACGGTGGTGTTTTATATGTTTCTGACAGGTCTGTCTCCGTCGGTCACAAGAGCGGGAATAATGATGCTTATGCTCATAGCCGCCTCTCTTGCCCGCCGCCGCGGGGACTCCTTTACCAATCTGGGCATTGCCGCCATGCTGATTTCGGCTGTCAATCCTTTTGCCTCCCTTGATGTGGGACTTCAGCTTTCGGTAGCTGCCGTGTTTGCAATACTTCTTGTATCAAGCGGAAAATTTTCGGTATTTTCCGACCAAAACGCTTCCGGCAATGCTATAGCGGCTCCGCGCCGTGTTTTGCGCGGCATACTGAAGTCCGTGGGAATAACCGTTTCCGTACTGCTTATGACTTTGCCGCTTATGTGGTATTATTTCGGCTCCCTTGCCGTTATGTCGCCTTTTACGACCCTGCTGTTTTCTCCCGTTGTCAGCGTTATACTTGTCTCTGCTCTAATTACGGTAATTCTGAGCCCTTCGACGATCCTGTCATATCTGCCTGCCGCTCTGTGTTCCGCGGCGTGCGGTGCGGCGGAGCGTCTTTCGTCGTATCTGTCGGATCTTTCCGACATACTTCTTCCTCTCGGCGGCACGCTTTGCGCAATTCTTTGCACCGCCGTTTGCGTGCTGTTTGCGGTTTTTGCACTGAGCCGCAGAAAGATACGCCTTGTAAGCGGCATACTGTGCGCTGCCGCAGCTTTTGCCCTTTGCATATCCTCCGCCGTCGGAGTCAAAGCCGCCCCTCCCGGGGCAGCTCTGTCCCTTGCCACATCTTCGTCCGGAGATGCGATAACCGTGGTGTCCGGCGGAAAGGCGTATGTAATAGACATAGGCAACGGCTATTCCGGATCCTTGTATCCGGCTTTGCAAACCGCTGAAAAAAGCGTGTGCGGAGAAACCGAGATCCTTGTGCTTACCCATTTTCACACGGCGCACGTTTCTACTTTGTCCCGTCTTCTGGCAAGCTTTAAGGTGAGAGAGGTAGCGGTGCCGTCGGTGTTGAAAGCAGATGAGCTTGCCTCTCTTAATGAGACGGCAAGTGCTTTCGGCGCAAAGCTTACACTCTATGATTTCAAAGACAGCCTGAGCATGGGCGACGCTCATGTCAGCATTGCCGAGCCTCTTTTCATAAAGCGCTCCGTACAGCCTGTGGTGCGAATAGATATAAGCGCTGAGGGAGAAGACTTTGTTTATCTCGGCGCCTCTTACCCGGAGGCATGTCTTGATCCGGATATTCCTCGGGGCGCCGCGGTCTGTCTCGGCAGCCACGGTCCCAAGTATAAAAAGAAGTGGGCTTCATATGCTCTGCCGGACGCGGGGCTTATTGTAAGTCTCGGTTATGCGCAGGATTTTGCGCCGGAGCGCGCCGGGACGGCGGACAGGATAATACTTGAGCCTAAAGGGTCTTGACAACACAGCCATGCGGTGCTATATTATTCCTGTTGATTTTTGATGTAATATAATAATGTAAAAAACGGAGAGACCTATGCAGATTCTTTTGACGGTAGCGGTAGTCCTGCTTGCGGGACTGCTTCTGTCCAGACTGGCGAAAAAATGTCAGCTTCCCGCCGTAACGGCGTATATTCTGACCGGAATAATCCTGGGACCGTATCTTATCGGTGCCCTTAACATTCCCGGCATCGGATTTTCAAGCACAGAGCAGCTTAAAAGCTTTAACATAATCACACAGGCGGCGACGGGCTTTATTGCCTTTTCCATAGGCAACGAGTTTCGACTTTCATCTCTGAAGAAAACGGGAAAACAGGCGACAGTTATCGGCATACTTCAGGCGCTTGCGGCTACTGCGGTCGTTGATGCGGCACTGATCGGTCTGCATTTTGCTTTTCCCGACAAAATATCCCTTGCTTCCGCCATCACCTTGGGAGCCATTGCTGCTGCCACCGCTCCCGCAACGACTATGATGGTTGTCAATCAGTACAAAGCACGCGGTCATGTAACGGAGCTGCTGCTTCCCATTGTTGCTCTTGATGACGCTGTGGGTTTGGTGGTATTTGCCGTGTCCTTCGGAATTGCCAAATCTCTGACCAGCGGAGTTATTGATGTGCTTACGGTAATTGTGGAGCCGCTTCTGGAGGTTGCCGCTTCTCTTGCGCTGGGATTTGTAGTGGGACTTCTGTTCACTCTTGTTGAAAAGGTCTTTCATTCCCGCAGCAAGCGTATGTCCATTTCAATAGCGTTCGTGCTGCTGACCGTGGCTGTCTCCAGCCTGAAAATACCTATGGGCGGCATAACTCTGGGTTTTTCGCCCCTGCTCGCCTGCATGATGCTGGGTACCGTGTTCTGCAATATGTGCGAGGTGTCCGAGGAGCTTATGAGCAGGACGGATCGCTGGACGGCGCCCCTTTACATAATGTTTTTTGCCGTCAGCGGCGCCCAGCTTGATTTCAGCGTCTTTAAGGATATTGCCATTGTGAGTATAGGTGTGGTGTTTGTGGTCACCAGATGCTTGGGCAAATACTTCGGCACGCATTTCTCCGCCAAAGCGGTGCACTGCCCCGATACGGTTGTGAAATATCTCGGTATCACTCTTTTTCCGCAGGAGGGAGTGGCTCTGGGTATGACCGCCACCGCTCTGTCGCTGGGTGCAGACGGAACTTTTATCCGTAATATTGTGCTGTTTGCCGTGCTTATCTATGAGCTGTGCGGGCCTCTCGCCACAAAGATCGCTCTGACTAAGGCGGGCGAGATCACCCCGGAGGGCAAAAAGAGCGCCAGAGGCGCCGCTGATATGGCAGCCCGCCGATGACAGGGCATAACGCGTATATCATATGGCCACGCCTCGCTCACCGCGGGATATATACGGGGCTCCGCCCCGCCCCCGGTCAAGCATATGCGAGGCTCTGCCTCGCGCTCCGGTGGTATATAGGGGCGCGCCCCGTGCCCCGGTGGGTATATGCGAGGCGCTGCCTCGCGCTCCGCTTAGAACC
>CAMFEL010000137.1 GCA_945949385.1 uncultured Clostridia bacterium
ACGAGTATTGGAGCAAATATCCGCGAGGCGAAATATGCGCACAGCCGTCCTGATTCTATTACAAAACTACAGATTGGCACCAGTTCGCAGTATTCTTTATATACCTGATGGCCTTTTAGGTCGGCAAGGCAGTCTGCAATACTCTGATAGTACCAATAATGCTCATTTTTATCTTTCTGGTTGAATCTCTGCCAGAGTTCGTCGCCGATAGTGTTATAATCACGGTTTATAGCACGAATATTGGAAAGTTTATCACCCAGAGTAATCATTTTCACCTCAATGGGTGCGGTTTTGAGATGGTCAAGAGTTTCATGCTTACGGATTTTCCAAGAGGACTGTGCAGAAAGGTGCTCTCTTTTGTCCTCACTCTCGGAAGCAACGAAATCTGCCACCCGTCCACCAAACAATTCACGAACCTGTTCAACAGTGGTATCAGTATCTTCCACAACATCGTGAAGGACGGCTCCCGCAATAATCTCATCGTCAGTAGTCATCGTGCCCACAACGGCTGCTGCTTCCAACGGGTGTAAAATATAAGGAATTTTTGTTCCCTTACGAAGTTGTCCTTTGTGCACCTCCGTAGCGAATTTTATTGCCTTATCTAATAATTTGCCCACAAAATCATCTCCAATTATTTATTTAATTCTATATAGATTTCTTTGCAAATGTCTTGCATAGAACCGAAAGAATTATTATCGTATATTCGTCTATTAAGTTCAATCATGACCGATTGCACACGGGTATCGTTCAGATATTTAAGAGGCACTAATGAACCGGCGAACGGTTCGTTTACCTTCACGGTATAACCAGCCGATTTGAAGGTGTCAATAACCAACTGTGCCTCGGCACTAACCACATCATTTACACCAACACAAACATCGGGGAAAGAGGATGGGTGGAAACCCGTATAATTCATATAGTCGTGGAAACTATGGCAATCTAAAAGAATACATTTACCGTGTTCATCAAGGCATTTGGTGACCTTCGCTTCAAGTGAAGAATGGTATTCATCATAGATACCCAGACACTTTACGTATGTATCTTCCGTCCGAGTGCGAAACTGTTTGCCGTCGGGAGTGTGGGTGTAATATAACCCCATGCCCTTTAAGGACATTGCCTCCTCTTCGTCGTTACGATACCGTTCGGTATCAATGACAAGTCGGCTCACAGTTGCCACCTGCTTGTTTTCGTCGGGAACGAATCCCCAAATTTCATCTACATCCTTATCAGTCATAAAATCAACCAATGAGGAGAGTTCGGGAGCAGGAATAATAATATCCTTAACTGCCCAGTCAGGCACAACCGTACTTGAATGAGGAATATTCAACACGACCTTCTGCATACAATTTCACCGCCTTTCGGTCGTTTTTCTTTTAGTGGCACACAGGACACTTGCTATATTGCTGTTTTTCAGCGTCGGTATTTAAAATCCAAAAACCATCACTTGTATCTAATCGTGAACAACCATAACGGATGGAATATTGCGGCGTAAAGCTGCATCCGATTCTTTCCGGCATAGCTGAATTCATTCGGATTTGAGGAAAGATAGATACCGTCGCCGTGCGTCTTGCCCTGATTCGCCCCGGAGCGTGATATGTCGAAAATGCTGAACACGTTATCGGTGTAGTGATACAGCATTTTCGGCGTTCCGTCTCGGTTCACAGCCTTGCTTGCTCTCGCAGGTTTATTCTGCCAATCGCCGAACCAACGCTTGAATTGTGAAGATTCTGTATTTTTTGAAATATTCCTATTGACTTTTTGATCAAAGCTGCGTATAATAGAACCAGAAGTTATCGCTTCCTGAATTCGTATGGGGAATTGGACCCCAGCGGGTATCAGGTTCGTAGCTTCTTTTTTTGCGTAATAAATTCCGACATCTCCGATGTTTTCATTTGTGGTAAACGTCAGTTCCATCGTCGCCGATTATTTCAGTATCTGCTTTATGACCCAAAGCTGAAATCTTTTCGGCAGGGCATTCAGCAGGAGCAGAAGCGGATTGCGGTTGATACTGTATGCAAATCGGGGATTTTTTGTTTTCAGTATTTTTTCTGCTTTTTTAGCGATTTTTTTCGGTGGAATGCACCTTGTTTCAACATTATTTACTATGCTTTTGAACCGTTTTGCATTGCAGGTATACAGCTTTGACTTTTCACAAAACGCGTCAAGAGCGCTTGTGGAAGCACCAAGCATACCGGTGTCAACCGCACCCGCACGGAGCACGGAGACATAAATACCCTTGAGCTGTACCTCCATACGCAGTGAATAGGCGTATTTATCCAAAGCGCTTTTTGTCACGGCGTATATACCCGTAAACGGCAGAGGGTCGAGAGGAGCAAGCTCACTTGTGGTAATTACTATTCTGCTTCCGCTTTTCAGCAGGGGCATAAAGATTTTGTTCACAAGAAAAGCGCCGAAAAGGTTTACCTTGAATGCTTTTTCAAACTCCTCGGTGCCCATTTCAACAAGGGAGTCAAGCATATAGATGCCCGCAAAATGAATAATGGCGTAAAGCTCGTCGGTGACTTCTTTTACTTTTTCAAAAGCGCATTTCACGCTGCCTTCGTCCGTAATATCGGCTGTTATGGGAATTATATTATCTTCGGCGATGCCCGGCGCTTTATCAAAGGCAAATACACCGAAGCCTTGCTTTTTCATAAGCTCCGCGGTTTTCCTTCCCATTCCTCCGTATGCGCCCGTTACCAATATGTATTTCATTAAATGCTCCGATTTGATATTATTATACTGTTTGTTTGATTATACCACAAATCTTTCTGAATATAAAGACTGAAATACAGCATTTTAAGCCATTTATATTCTTTTATAGATCTGTGGAATTTCCGGAATATATATGATATACTGAATTCAGAAGTATCGGAGCGTGCGGGTGATATTCATTCCAAATACCGTACTGAGTGATGAAGCCTGTACCCTTTTTAGATTGCGGGCTTTTTTTGTAAAGTTTTGAAAAATCGTAAGGAATTTCCTATTCTCATACGTATAATAAGTGAGAGGGTCGGACGCGGCCCTGTCAGTTTGGAGGAAAACGCATGGATAACGGAGCCGGTAGCTACCGCCGTTTCCTTGACGGTGATACGGGTGCTTTTGACGATATTATGAATGAGCTGTTTTACAGTCTCGTGTTCTTTGCTAACAGCTATGTGCACGATGTACATACGGCGGAGGATATCGCCATTGACACCTTTTCCGATCTTATAGTACACCGTCATCGGTACAATTTCAAGGTAACGCTGAAAACATATCTGTTTACTTTGGCAAGAAGCCGTTCTATTGATTATATCAGGCATTGCAAGGTAATAAACTTTACGGAGCTTACGGAGACGGACAGACTTTCCGACGATGAAAAATCGCTTGAAGAATCGGTGCTGGCTGACGAAAAGCGGCGCGCTGTGAACCGCGCCGTTTCAAAGCTGCCCGCAGATATGAGGACGGCGGTACACCTTGTATATTTTGAGGAAATGACTTATGAGGAGGCCGCGCGGGTCATGAAAAAAAGCCGCAAGCAGGTTGATAATCTGCTGTATCGGGCAAAGAAGGAGCTTCGCGTACTGCTGGGAGAGGACGGTGAGGCGTAATATGAGAGATTTGAATGAATGCAGGGATGAAATATTCAAAAGGGGCGAGGAAAGAATAAAGGCACGCCGAAAGAAAGTTCGGCGCACGCTTATGTGCTGTGTGCCGCTGTGCCTTACCGCTGCTGTTCTGTGCGCTCTGCTGCCCGTATTTCAAAGCATAGGAGCGCCTACTAAAAACGGCAGCGACGGATTTACGGAAGACGGAGCAGAGAATGAAGTAGGAGCAGACTGTACAGAATTATACGGCGCTTCGCAAAGTACATCGGATGGTTTATATACCGAAGCGGAAATCCGGATTGTTGACGGAGACGATTTGTATGTGCAAAAGATTACCGACAGAGAAACGGTAACGGAAATACTTGAAATAATTGTTTCGGCTTATATTGACCGTGACCCGGAATCGGATGTAACAGATTCTCCGTCTGCACATGAGAGCGAAGGAATACCTGCTCAGCCGAATGCAATCAGTATTGGCTCCGTAACCTTTAAGGCGGAGAACGGCTCAAAGATCACATACCGTACGGTGGGATATACACTTATAAATGAATCCGGTCAGCAAGCCGTGCTGAGCAACGCGGAGCTTGAGAGACTGCAAGAGATTGTAACGGACGAAATTGAGTAAACAGTGACAGGGTTAAAGGTGAATTATATGAAAAAAAAGATTTGGATCCCCATAGCGGCGGCGGTTCTGCTTGCGGTGCTTTTTGTACCGATACCTTCAAAGACACATGAGGACGGCGGCACAAGGGAATACAGGGCGCTGACATATAAAATAGTAGACTGGAACAAAAATCAGGACGGGGTTAGCTACGACAAAATCCGTCTGTACCTCTTCCCCCGCAATTTCAAGTCTCTGGATGAGCTTTGGGATACGGAAGCTCTTTCTGCCGAATACAGCTTTACTGCCAATATCATTGAAAAGAACGGAAATACCATAACGGCAGAGCCCGTAACCGACAGAGACAAAAACAGGGTAGGCGAGCGCGTTTCGTTCAGTATCGACTCTCTCGATGATATAGGGGCAGAGGTAGGAACCCGTGTGGAGGTCACATACACGGGAGGTGTTGCGGAATCGTACCCTGCACAGGTAAACGCCGTGAGCTGGAGACTGAGCGGGAATATGCGTGACATTGCGTACACGGATGAATGGCTTGACATGAGCACGGCGAAGAAAACAGACAGCGGATATGATGATGTAGTGATACGGTCAGTATATGCCGACTGCTTTTTCGCAGAACCCGTTGATCCGCTGTCCTATGAATACAAGTTCAACGGCGTGCTGTCGGAGGATTGGTGCATCGGGGACAAGGTGCGTGTTGCTTATGAAAATGCATATACCGATGAGTTCTTTGATGGGGATCGGTGGCGCATTGAAGCGGATTTTACAAGTGTTGAACCAAGTAATTACGAATTCGATCCTATTTATTACGATAAACCCGTCATATATCTGTACCCCGAAAAGGAAACTGAGGTGTCAGTCAGACTTACTTTGGACGGCAGGCTGACCTGCACTTATCCCGAGTACGGCGAC
>CAMFEL010000138.1 GCA_945949385.1 uncultured Clostridia bacterium
ATTAAAAGTTTTTTGGAGTCCTTAGAACCTTTTTCTCAAAAAAGGTTCTAAGCGGAGCGCGAGGCGGAGCCTCGCATATGCTTAAGCGGGGTTTGGAGCAGCGCCCCGTATATATCCCGCGGAGCGCGAGGCGGAGCCTCGCATGTGCTTGACCGGGGCACGGGGTGGAGCCGGCATCGCATATATCCGCCTGTGTTCTTATTCAACCCCGCGAAGCTGCGCCGAGGGAACATATTTTCTCACGGTGCCGAGGAAGGTTTCCATTTCATCTTTTGAATATGCCGAGGCTCCGCTGCCGAGAAGGTCTCCGGAGTCAACGAATCCCTGTATAAAGTATCTTTTTGCGCCGGAGATAAGCTGTCCTATGCCCTCAAAATCCTCGGGCAGAACATAACCTTTTGCCGCAGTGGTGCGGAATTCGTAATCTACCTTTCCCTGAAGAAGCAGAGCGACGCTTTCCCTGATTTTTTCAATATCCGCGGCGCATCCTGCGGCACGCTCATATCCCTCTGGGGAGGACTTAATGTCCATCGCCACATAATCCGCAAGTCCGCGGTCGATTATTGAATCCAGCCTGTCCGGCATAGTGCCGTTTGTGTCAAGCTTAGTTTTGAAGCCCATTGAGCGTATCCGCTCAAGAAAAGTGTCCAGTTCATCCCGAAGCAAAGGCTCTCCGCCGGTAACTGCCACTCCGTCCAGCATACCTTTTCGCTTCGACAGAAAGGAGAAGAATTCTTCATCACTTATATGCTCGACAGTCTCCCCGCCGCCGCGAACAAGAGAAGCATTGTGGCAGAACGGGCAGCGCAGATTGCACCCCGCCAAAAACACGGTGCAGGCGGTCTTTCCGGGAAAATCAAGAAGCGTAAGCTTAATAAGTCCGTTAATATCCATAACAGATGCCGCAATATGCGGACAAAGTCAGTTTGCGGGGGCGCTGTAAACGGGAATACCCTTGCGCGCGCCGTCGTCCCAAAGTGCGTACTGACAAACGGGCACATCGAATACCGTAAGTCCCACATGAGCGCCGCTTGCGGCAATAAAACCGGAGGAGCCTGCCTCTCCCACCGTGTCGCCCTTCTTGACAACATCGTCAACATTTACGCTTGTCTTTGAAAGATGAGCGTACCAGCTCTTCAAACCGTATCCGTGTTCAATAACTACGGTGTAGCCGCTGTAATCCGTGTACCCGGCGTAAATAACCTTTCCTGCGTTGACAGCCTGAACGGCGGTGCCGTCCGCGGCTCTGTAATCAACTCCGGTGTGACGGTAGGATATATCAGTGCCGGTCACCTTATAGGTGTGGCCGAAACCGCCTACTATGGTGGCGTCTCCCATGCCGGTCAGAAAGCTGCCGTCCCAGTATCTGGTGCCTTCACCGAGCTTTGCAATCTCGGAAAACTCGCTTTCGCACTTCTGCTTTGCCTCGGTGCTGCCGAAGCTTTCAACAACAGCCGCCGCAATAGTTGTTGTGCTGTCTCTGAAGGGATTGTCCCTCGCGGAAAGGGTAATGTTGATCTGCTGACTGGAGCCGCCGTAGGAGAAGGTCAGCACATATTCGCCCGCCGCAAGATCCCAGTTGAATGGAATAAGTGCCTGAGCGGCGTCGCCGTCCTTGTAGAATACGGGAGAGTAGCCGATATCGGGCTCACTTGTAAAGGTAACCTTGTCCGCGCTGCCAACATTCAGTCCGGTAACGCAGATAAACTCGCCGATCTGTACCGAGGTGGTGCCGGCATAGAACTGAGCGGGCGCCGTAAGTGTTGCCGTAAACACATATTTCTGCTCGCCGTTGTAGCTGCGCTCGGCGTCCTCGTACCATTTTGCCTCCGCCTCAACGCCGACCTTCATGCTTTCCGTTATAACAAGACCGGAAACTCCGGCATAGTCGCCGTTGTAAAGCTCCTGACCGTCGCTGTCAGTAACCTTAAGCGTCAGGCTGTCCGGCTGAAGCGAAAAGCTCATGGCGAGACCGCCCTCAAGAGTAAGCTCCTCCGCCTCGTCCTTTACATCAAAGGATGTATCATAGGCTACAAACTCGCCGGAGGCGTTTTTGAAATTCCATTTTGAAGCGTCGGGAGCGCAGTCCAAACCGGAGACGGTAAGTCTGGGAGCCTTGCCGTTTTCAAACATGGCGGCGCTGTATCCGCTGTCAAGAAAAGATTTGGCATCATCGGCGGCGATCTTGAAAGCTACGCCGTCATCGTCCGTGAAATAGCAGTCGCTGAAGCTCGACGCAGGATCAAGAGTATAGTAGAATTTGTAGCCGAAGTTCTTTACCGCGGTGGTAAGCACCACGCGGTAGAAGCTGCCCACTTCAACGGTGGAGGGCAGAACGCCGATTTTTTCGGCATTGGCAACGGTGTCAAGGTAGTACTTTATCATATCCTCGCCGTTTTCACGGGTAAACTCATAGGCTGCGCCGTCGGGGTCGGTCACGGTTACCTTAACGGTGTTGTGGCTGTCGGCGCTGCCGCTCTGCTGAAGATTGTAGTTGATTATGGCCGCAACCGTAGGAGAAATCATCAGCAGAACAAGTATTACTATCAATATCTTGTTTTTCATTTTGAGCTCCGTTTCGTTATGCCGCATAAAAGCGGTTTTTTCGGACAAAGCCGATAAAAATTTCAAATATTCATCATTATTATACTATTTTTTTATTGCAAGGTCAATAGTAAGTTTGACCGACCGAAAACATAACAGATAATTTGAAGGGCGGGAGGGCGGTAAATTGTCAAAAAATGTTTACAATCAGCACAAAATATGCTAAAATAAGTAGCCGGAAGAAAGAAAAACGCCGCCGCGTGCGGTTCGGAAAGGCACGGATACATAGATGAGCGAAAGCGAAAACATAACAAAAACGAAGTCCCGCCGCAAGGAAAAGGATATGCGCCGCGTGCGCTCTCTTCCTCCGATGGCGGTTATTATTCCGTTTATTATGGTGAACCGCATAGGCGCTATGAACCTGATGAAGGACCGCATCCCCGTAACAAAGCTTGAAAAGTTTCTGCGGGAGTGCCGCGATGACGGTATGCCCAATATATCAATGATGCACCTGCTTATTGCCGCATATGTGCGGTTGGTGTCACAGCATCCCGCCATTAACAGATTTATCAGAGGTCAGCGGGTTTGGACGCGTAAAAGCGTGGAGATAGCCCTGACCATCAAAAAGGAAATGACCATTGAATCTCCGGACACCGTGGTAAAGGTGACATTTCAGCCGGACGCCACCCTGCGGGATGTATACGATGAGCTTGACCGCGCCATTACGGAATACAGAAACTCCCCCGGCGGAGATTTTGACGATACCGCCCGGGTGCTGAGCCACATTCCTTCCCTTATACTGAAATTCGCCATATGGTTTTTGAAGCTTCTGGACTATTTCGGCGGTCTGGGCAAATTTCTCACCGGCGTCAGCCCTTTCCACTGCTCCATGTTTATAACCTCCATGGGGTCGCTGGGTATACAGCCCATATACCACCACCTTTACGATTTCGGAACCTGTCCTCTGTTTATAGCGTTCGGTGCCAAAAAGCGCGAATACAAGGTCAATCCCGACGGCTCCGTGTACAAGGAGCAGTATATTGACATAGCGTTCGCCTGTGACGAGCGCATCTGCGACGGGTTTTATTATGCTTCGTCGCTGAAAATGCTGAAAAACATACTCAAGTCCCCCGCCGCCCTTATGGAGCCGCCCGAAAAGGTGGTTGAGGATGTTGCCTGACAGGCAAGGCGGGTAAAAGAAAAGTCAAAAATCGAGAGAGCCGTGCCTGTCAAAAAGACGGGGACGGTTCTCTTCGGCTTTGCAAAAACGTCACAAATCAACGAAAGGAATGGTCATAAAATGTGGATAGCCCTTGCATTTATGTCCGCTGTCTTTGCGGGTATAACATCTATCCTTGCAAAATGCGGCATCAGAAAAACCGATTCCACCGTGGCAACAGCTATAAGAACGCCTGTGGTGCTGCTTATGGCTTTGATAATGACGATAATTGTCGGCTCCTTGCCGGATCTGCATCATATTGAGCCGCGTACATGGCTATTTCTGGTGCTGTCGGGAATATCAACGGGTGCTTCGTGGCTGTGCTATTTCAAGGCTTTGCAAACCGGTGATGTAAACAAGGTAGTGCCCATTGACAAATCAAGCACCGCCCTTACCATGGCGCTGGCGTTTATTTTCCTGCACGAGAAGCTTACGTGGATAAAAGGTGTCTGCATTGTGCTTATCTGCGCGGGAACATTTCTCATGACGCTGAAAAACGGCAAGAAGCAGGTCAATGGAGGCGCTGCCGTGCCCGCTGACGGTGAAGCCGACATAAGTACAGACACGGACAAAAGCATTGAGTGCGCCGGGGGCGGCGAAATAAGTGACGGTGTTACAGGAAGGCCCGAAGGCTCCGGCGGCAAAAAAGCGTGGCGGTGGCTTGTCTATGCCGTACTGTCAGCCCTGTTTGCGTCCCTGACCGCAATTCTGGGCAAGCTGGGAATTGAAAATGTGGAGTCGAATCTGGGCACCGCGGTGCGCTGTGTTGTGGTGCTCCTTATGGCATGGGCAATGGTATTTATTACGGGCAAGGGCGGCGAAATAAAGCATACGCCCAAAAAGGAGCTTCTGTTCATCTGTCTGTCGGGACTTGCTACGGGTGCTTCATGGCTGTGCTATTTTAAGGCTTTGCAAAACGGTCCCGCCGCCGCTGTGGTACCCATAGATAAACTGAGCATACTTGTGACCGTTCTGTTTTCGCGCATCGTGTTTAAGGAAAAGCTTACGGCAAAATCCGCCGCTGGCCTTGCCCTTATCGTGGCAGGTACTTTGGGAACACTTATATGAATTGAAAATGGAAAATTGACATAGAAGCAGTAAGTCGCTGCGCAGATCATTTGCGAGGCTCCCTAATGAATACGGGGCTCTGCCCCAAATCCCCGACAGCACAGGGGATGTATGCGAGGCTCCGCCTCGCGCTCCAAGGATATATGGGGTGCTACCCCAAACCCCGCTTAGAACCTTTTTTGAGAAAAAGGTTCTAAGGACTCCAAAAAACTTT
>CAMFEL010000139.1 GCA_945949385.1 uncultured Clostridia bacterium
GAAGAAACGCAGGAGAAAGCTTGCTTTCTCCTGCGTTTCTTCATAAGCCTGCCGCAACGCGGCACCCCTGCGGGAACTATTCTATATTTCCGTACCCTTATTAAAAGTTTTTTGGAGTCCTTAGAACCTTTTTCTCAAAAAAGGTTCTAAGCGGGGTACGGGGCGGAGCCCCGCATGTGCTTAACCGGGGCACGGGGCAGAGCCCCGTATAATACCTGATGGTGCCGGAGCGCGGGGCGGAGCCTCGCATATACCCACCGGGGCACGGGGCAGAGCCCCGTATAATACCTGATGGTGCCGGGGTACGGGGCGGAGCCCCGCATACATCCCATGTGCTGTCGGGGATTTGGTGCAGCGCCCCGTATTTGTTCACACTTCAAGCTCGGCGCCGCTGACGGCGGAGGCTTTGTTCTTTTCCAGTATTTCGTCTATATCTTTAAGGAAAGCGTCGACCTGACGAGCCGAGAGACCCGTATAATCCTCGGGTTTCAGGTGTGCTTCGATCTCCTCTTTCGTCAGCGGGAAAGCGTCATCCGCCTCTATACGCTCAATAAGATCGGCGCTGCGTCCGTACTGCTTGACCTGCGCAGCGCTTTCAATAGAGTGACGGCGAATACGCTCGTGCAGCTCCTGCCTGTCGCCGCCGCGTTTTACCGCCTCCATCATAATATTCTCGCTTGCCATATAGGGCAGATTTGACATAACTCTGGAGCGGATCACAACGGGGTTGACCACGATTCCGTCGGAAACGTTTGCATAAATATTCAGTATCGCGTCTACTGCCAGAAACGCCTCCGCCATAGAAATCCTCTTGTTGGCGCTGTCGTCAAGAGTGCGTTCAAACCATTGGGTACCTGCAGTTACGGCAGGGTTTATGCTGTCCGCTATTACATAGCGAGCCAGCGCAGCGATACGCTCGCATCTCATGGGATTACGCTTGTAAGGCATGGCAGAGGAACCCACCTGATTTTTCTCAAACGGCTCTTCAAGTTCCATAAAGGACTGAGCCAGACGCATATCTCCCGAAAACTTGTAAGCTGACTGAGCGATGCCGGAAAGAACGGACATTACGCGGCTGTCATGCTTGCGGGAGTAGGTCTGGCCGGACACGGGAACACAGCCTGAAAAGCCGAACTGCTCCGCAATATAATCCTCCACACGGCGCACCTTGTCCGCGTCGTTATCAAAAAGCTCCATAAAGCTTGCCTGTGTGCCTGTTGTACCCTTGGAGCCCAATAGTTTCAGCGAAGACAGCACATAGTCCAGATCCTCCAAATCAAGGCTCAGATCATACAGCCACAAAGTTGCTCTCTTGCCCACCGTAGTAAGCTGGGCGGGCTGAAGATGAGTATAGGCAAGGCAGGGCATTGACTTATACTCGTCTGCAAAATCCCGAAGGTTTTTCATAACCGTCAGAAGCTTTCCGCGTATGAGCTTCAGAGCGGATTTCATAATAATCATATCCGTGTTGTCACCCACATAGCAGGAGGTGGCACCAAGGTGGATTATGGGACGCGCTTCGGGGATCTGATCACCCCATGCGTGTATATGTGCCATAACATCGTGGCGAAGCTCTTTTTCATAGCGGTCTGCGGCTTCGTAGTCGATATCCTCTGCATGGGCTTCCATCTGCGCGAGCTGGCTGTCGGTGATGTCAAGCCCCTCTCTCTGCTCAGCCTTTGCAAGTGCTATCCACAGACGACGCCATGTTTTGAACTTCATATCCGGAGAAAACAGATACTGCATCTCCCTGTCGGCATAGCGCGTTGAAAACGGGCTTTCGTACTTCATTCTGTCACTCATTTGTATCCTCCCGGGGTATCGTAATATTCTGCGTGTTTATTTTTCCGTGTACCTTTTCAAAGTACTGAACGTTTGAACGAATCATGCGGAGCATATGATTGTTCAAGTTGCCCGTATCCTCTCCGGCGACATACAAAAGCTTTTTGTACAGTTCGCCGTCTATACGGACGGTAAATTCCTCTTTTGACTTCATCTCAGAGTTCCTTTCCGGCGCGGTATTGTGTACCCGGCAGCCATATGTATATTAAGTATACCATAAAAATCGTCCCTTGGCTATTGTATGGAGGAAAAAAATGTGATAAAATGTCAGTAAGAAATAAAGGAGCGTTGGATAAAATGCTAACTGTTGCTTACTCGGCAGGCTTGTTCGGTATCGACGGATATCTTGTTACCGTGGAATGCGACACCGTTTGCGATATGCCCGATCTGGAAATAGTCGGTTTGCCCGACGCGGCGGTGCGCGAAGCTAAGCAAAGGGTGAAGGCTGCGATCGTCAACAGCGGTCTGCGCCTTCCTGAGGTCAAGGCCACCGTAAACCTTGCACCTGCGGACATTAAAAAAGAGGGCAGTGCCTTTGATCTTGCCATACTTGTCACTCTCCTGCGCGCCTCCGGCAGCTTAACGCCGTCGGCTGAAACGGAGGATTGCTGCTTTATCGGCGAGCTGTCCTTTTCGGGAGCAGTCAGAGCGGCGCGAGGCGTGCTGTCTATGGTGCTTGCCGCAAAAGCCGCAGGAAAGACTCGGATTTTTGTGCCCTTTGCCAATGCGGGGGAAGCATCGGTTGTGGACGGCGTCGCCGTTTACGGTGTCACCGACGCTGCTCAGCTTGCCGCTCATCTTAACGGAACAACGCTTATAAATCCGACCGAGGAATGCAGTATTGATCTGTCCTGCGCTCCCATACCCGGTCTGGACTTTTCCGATGTGAAAGGACAGGCACGGGCAAAGCGCGCAATGGAAATTGCGGCGGCAGGCGGGCACAACATACTTATGATAGGCCCTCCGGGCAGCGGAAAATCCATGCTGGCAAAGCGCTTGCCCACCGTTCTGCCTCCCATGACCTTCGGAGAGGCTTTGGAGACTACAAAGATTCATTCTGTTTCGGGAATACTGCCCGACGGGCAGTCTCTTGTATGTCGCAGACCCTTCAGAAGCCCGCATCATACTCTGTCCGCGCCGTCTATGGTAGGAGGCGGCGCAATACCGAAGCCGGGAGAAATATCCCTTGCCCACAACGGAGTTTTGTTCCTTGACGAGCTGCCGGAGTTTCCCAAAAATGTTACGGAAAGCCTGCGTCAGCCTCTTGAGGACGGCAAAGTGACCGTTACAAGGGCGGCGGGGCGTCTTACATTTCCGTCTTCTTTTATGCTTGTGTGCGCCATGAATCCCTGCAAGTGCGGCTATTACGGCTCTGCGGTCCGTCAGTGTACCTGCAAAAAGGACGACATAAAGAAATATCTTTCAAAGATCAGCGGTCCCCTGCTTGACCGCATTGATATACAGGTAGAGCTGCCCGCTCTGGATTTTTCCGAGCTTTCCTCAAAGGAGACGGCGGAGACCTCGGAAACCGTTCGGGAGCGGGTCATAAAAGCCCGTGAATTCGCCCGCAAAAGATATGAGTCGGAAGCTCCCGAGCTTTTGTGCAATGCCCGTCTCACCGCCCGTCAGATACGGCGCTTCTGTCAGACGGACGCTGCGGGAGAGCAGATACTGAAAACCGCCTTTGACGCCATGGGCATGTCAGCCCGCGGTTATGACCGCATACTGCGGGTTGCGCGTACTATTGCCGATCTGGACGCCTCCGACAATATATCCCCCCGTCACATTGCGGAAGCCGTTCAGCTCCGCAGTCTTGACCGCAAATACTGGTAGGAGGCGGTTTATGGAAGATTTCAATAAATATTTTCTGGGAGACAGAGGTATTTTTCTTGACAATATCAGCTACGAGTCCGTTTCGGCGGAGTCCGGGCACAGGACTCTCGGCTGCAACGACACGGTGGTGTCTCAGCTAAGCAGCACGGGGATTAAGATAACCTTTAACCGCGCCTTGCATTTTGAGCCTGAGGGTCCATTCTTTCTGTCAGTGACCTTCGGAGTCGTGCTTGTTTTTAACCCTAAGGTTAAGGACGAGGTTGACTGGGCACATACGGACATCGCCGGAGAATTCAAGAAAAGCTGTCCGCAGCTTTTGGGACAGCTTATGTCCCGCGCCTCCTTGCTCGTCAGTCAGATAACCTCGTCAGCGGGGCAGATCCCCATAGTGACCCCCGCATCTCCCGTAATGAAAGGTAACTGATGCTATGACCGTAAAACGTCCCGTTCTGAAAATTCAATACGATTCGCCGGTAATTCTGAGCTTTGCTCTGCTGTGTCTGGCGGCTCTTATTGCCAATATTTACACCGACGGCTGGGCAAATGCCCATCTTTTCAGCGTTTACCGCTCATCACTTAAAGATCCCCTTACATATCTGAGATTTTTCACTCATGTGCTGGGACACGCCGATTTCTCGCATTTTGTGGGTAATATCTGCCTTCTTTTGGTGCTGGGTCCCGTGGTGGAAAGCCGCTACGGCAGTGTAAATGTTCTTGTATCCATACTTATTACCGCCGCCGTTTCGGGTATAGTCCACTTCGTGTTTTTCCCCGCTTACTCTTTGCTGGGCGCCTCCGGCATAGTCTTTATGCTTATTTTCCTGTCTTCGATTTCGGGAATTCGCGGCGGCAATATTCCCGTATCCCTTATACTCGTCGCAGTTCTGTACTTGGGACAGGAAATATACGGACTGTTCGCCAAAGCGGACAATATTTCTCAGCTTACCCATATTATAGGCGGCGTTTGCGGTATAATCTGCGGAGCCGCTATGGCAGGCAAGAAACGGTAGAAAGGATCGGCGGGCGCTGCACATTCCCGCCGATATACGGGGCGCTGTACCAAATCCCCGACAGCATAGGGGATGTATGCGGGGCTCCGCCCCGTGCCCCGGCACCATCAGGTATTATACGGGGCGCTGCCCCGAACCCCGGTTAAGCACATGCGGGGCTCCGCCCCGTACCCCGGTGGGTATATGCGAGGCTCTGCCTCGCGCTCCGCTTAGAACCTTTTTTGAAAAAAAGGTTCTAAGGACTCCAAAAAACTTTTAATAAGGGTATGGAAATATTGAATAGTTCCCGCAGGGGTGCCGCAAAAGCGGCAGGCATCTGAAGAAACGCAGGA
>CAMFEL010000140.1 GCA_945949385.1 uncultured Clostridia bacterium
GGAGTGTATCTTCTGACCAACGAATACGCGCTTCAGCGCATACTGACTCACAGCGACGAAAACGCCGATATGCTGAAAGAGGCTTGGCAGACAACTCAGGGACTTTACGCCATCGGTAGCGGAGGGCTTTTGGGTATCGGTCTGGGCAACTCAAATCTGAAACACAACTATGTTTCCGAGGCGCAGAACGACTTTATCTTCACTATCTGGTGCGAGGAAATGGGACTGGTAGGAGCGGTGCTTCTTATCGCTCTGTACGGACTTTTTGTGTGGCGCGGCATAACGGTTGCGAGAAGGGCCCCCGACACCTTTTCCTCCCTGCTTGCTTTCGGCATAACCTGCCAGGTGGGAATACAGGTGCTGCTGAATATCCTTGTTGTAACGGATCTTATACCAAATACCGGTATATCCCTGCCGTTCTTCTCCTACGGAGGCTCCTCCCTTGTGCTGCTTATGGTTGAAATGGGAATGCTGCTTTCCGTTTCAAAGCATTCTTTCCAGAAAAATAAATGATGCGCCTGCATCGCTGAAAGGTATAGATAAGGGTACAGTCAAATGAGAGTTTTAATGACGGGCGGAGGCACCGGCGGACATGTAAACCCCGCCATTGCCATAGCCGACACCATAAAACAGAACGATCCCACGGCGGAGATCGCTTTTGTGGGCACCCCAAGAGGGATTGAAAACAAGCTTGTGCCCGCCGCAGGCTACAAGCTGTATCATGTTGATGTGCGGGGTATTCGCCGCAGTCTGTCTCCGGCAAACATCCGTGCCGCGTGGCTTGCACTGACCTCGCCCATCAAGGCGAAAAAGCTTATCCGCGAGTTTCGTCCCGACCTTGTGGTGGGAACGGGCGGATATGTTTCCTGGCCGGTGGTAAAGGCGGCGGCGGGAATGGGAATTGCCACGGCTTTGCACGAGTCAAACGCCGCACCCGGTATGACGGTTAAAATGCTGTCGGGAGCGGTGGACAGGATATATCTGAATTTCTCCTCTGCCGGAAACGCCATACGGGAAAAGGACAAGCTGATGACGGTGGGCTGTCCCATGAAAAGCGTCGGCGCTTCGGTGCCGAAAAGCGAGGCAAGACGCAGACTGGGGATTCCGGACAGCGTTTCCTGCGTTATTCTTTCCTTCGGAGGAAGTCTCGGCGCGGAAAAGGTAAACGACGCCGTGTTTACCCTTATGGAGCGCTTTTCCGGCGGCAGAGAGGGTGTATGGCACACTCACGCCACCGGCTCCATAGAAAAGGATATAGCCGCCGGTTGGTTTAAGGAACGGGGACTTGACCAGTATTCAAACCTTGAAATATCGGAGTATATTTACGATATGCCCCTGCGTATGGCGGCGGCGGATATTGTCATATGCCGTGCGGGAGCCATGACCGTGTCGGAGCTTGCGCTGATGGGTAAATGCGCCGTGTTTATCCCGTCTCCCAATGTGACCGACGATCAGCAGTATAAAAACGCCAAGGCACTTGCCGACGGCGGCGCTGCGGTGATCATCAGGGAAAACGCAGAGACGGGGGCGACACTTTGTAAAACGGTGGAGAGACTGTATTCTTCTCCCGAAGTGCGCCGCAATATGGAGGAAAAGATCAAAAAATTTGCGTCACCCAACGCCAACAGAGATATTTACAACGATCTTGTGCGACTTGTGAAAAGTAAAGAAAGTAAATAAAGCAAAGAAAGAAAATAAAATTAAGGGATGAATAAAGGAGGTGAGACCTGTGGCAAAGTCCGTAAACGACTACTACGCCGAAAAAATGAAGCGGCTTCTGGAAATGCAGAAAACGGAGGACAGCCTGCGTGCGGCAGAGGGCAGGTCTCTTCCTCCGTCCTCCCGCGGACAGGCTGACGCACCCCGCACTCAACAGGCGGCGCCCGCACCAACCGTGGGTCAGCAGTACTATAACAGCTTCAGAAACCGCAGCTATGCGTCTGCCCGCTCACAGGGCAGGGGAAGCTCTGCGGTCGGTCA
The DNA here is from genome assembly GCA_945949385.1 of uncultured Clostridia bacterium. Classification (GTDB taxonomy): domain Bacteria; phylum Bacillota; class Clostridia; order Oscillospirales; family CAG-272; genus Avispirillum. The sequence goes on from CAMFEL010000140.1 coordinate 1,981, forward strand.
AGGTCAAAGAGGTGAAAAGGGCTTTGACGGAGCGGCGGTTACGGGGCAGGCGGCAAGAGCCGGACAGGCACACGCGGGACAAACTTACTCGGGACAAACCTACTCGGGACAAGCATATGCAGGACAAACCCACCGGGGACAAGCATATGCTAGCGGCGCTCAGGGCAACCGGCCCGACGTCTCCCGTACCGATTCCTATACTGCTCCCCATGTGCGAACAGGTTCGGCAGAAGCGGCAGGTGCTTCGCCGGCGCAGGCAGCCCGCAGCGGGCAGGTCGGCGGCGGTCGAAACGGTCAGATCCGACAAAACGGGCAGATTCGGCAGAACGGGCAGATTCGGCAGAACGGGCAGAACGGGCAGAGGGCCGCTTATCAAGGCTCAGGCTCACAGACAGACAGCGCCCGTCAGCGAATAAAAACTTCTCCCGAACAGACCGCGGCGGACAGAAACCGTGAGCGCCTTGCCAAGGAAGAAGCCCTGCAAAAAGCAAAAAGAGCCAGAAAAGTTCGCAAGGTGCGGGACACGATCATCTCCTTTGCTCTTATAATCGCGGTGTTTGCCGTAATGTGCGTTGTGGTATACCGTCTGCTGTTCAAGGTCTCCGAAATAAATGTGGTGGGCAGCGAAAGCTACACCGCCGAGGAAATAATCGAAGCTTCGGGTATCGGAGTGGGCGACCATCTGTATTCTTTCAGGGCGAGCATTCTTGAGAAAAATGTCATTCTCCGCTGTCCGCAGGTAAAAAGCGTTGAGGTGAACCGCAGCGCACCCAAAAAGGTAACGCTTACGGTAAGCGAGAAGCCATGCGCTTTCTATGCGGATTTTTACGGCGAGTACCGCGCCATGTCGGCGGATCTGCGGGTTTTGTATTCCGTGACCCGCGATGAGGCACGGGAGAGGGGGTTGGTGCTGCTTCGCCTGCCTGCGGTCACAAAAGCCGTGTCGGGAAGCGAGGCGGAGTATTCCTCGGTGCGCCGCGACGATTATATCTATACCGTAACCGAAGCTTTGCAGAATTCGGAGCTGTGGGGCAGAGTGAGTGCGGTGGATCTTACCGGAAAATACGATATTGAAATGGTATGCGACGGCAAATATTTGCTGACGCTGGGCGACTCCTCCGCCGTGGAATCAAAACTCAGAATAGGCGCGGCGGTGCTTAGCGACGAAATGTTTGACGGCGACGACAAGGCGAAAATAGATCTTACAAGCCTTTCCGAAACCGGAGTCGTAGTGGACAACAGGCTTGAGCTTGATTGGTAATATTTGTTATGCATATGCATAAAAAGCGTATTTTCGCTAAATGCCTAAAGCCGCCGATTTGAGCGTTTTTGCTTACACGGCAGGCGTTTTTTGCAAAAAAATAAAACAAAACGGAAAAAATTCGTCAAAACATCTTGAAAAATGTGAACGGATAGTATATCATATGTATAAGTGTAAAAAGACGAAAGCCGAAACCGACTGCTTTGCGCGGTATGCCGTGCATTGAATCGGATAAAATTACGGAGGATTACAAAATGCCTTTTGAACTTGATGAAGAATTTGAAAGCGGCGTAAATATTAAGGTCGTAGGTGTAGGCGGCGGCGGAAACAACGCTGTCAACAGAATGATCTCGTCCAACGTCCGCGGTGTTGACTTTATAGCTATCAATACGGATAAGCAGGCTCTTCAGAAGTCTGCCGCTACTCACAAAATCCCCATCGGTGAGAAGATCACCAAGGGACACGGCGCCGGCTCCAATCCCGACATCGGCGCAAAAGCGGCTGAGGAGAGCATAGAGGAAATTAAGACCAGCCTTACCGGCGCGGATATGGTGTTCATCACCACCGGTATGGGCGGCGGAACCGGAACGGGCGCCGCTCCCATCGTTGCGCGCATTGCCAAGGAAATGGGTATGCTCACCATAGGTATCGTGACCAAGCCTTTTGCTTTCGAGGGCAAAAAGAGAAAAGTGCAGGCTGACGCGGGCATCGCCTCTCTCAGCCAGTATGTCGACTCTCTGGTTATTATCCCCAACGAGAGACTGAAGCAGGTTTCCGACAAGCCCATCACCATGATAAACGCTTTTGAGATCGCAGACGATGTGCTGAGCCACGGCGTTCAGTCTATCTCCGAGCTTATCAACGTGCCCGGCTACATAAACCTTGACTTTGCGGATGTTACCTCCGTAATGCAGGATGCCGGCTACGCACACATGGGCGTGGGATATGCAACCGGCAAGGAAAAGGCGGAGCTTGCGACCACGGAAGCTGCAAGGCTCGCGATCTCCAGCCCGCTGCTTGAGACCTCCATTAACGGTGCTCATGGCATTCTGGGCAACATTACCGCGTCTCCCGATATTTCCATGGAAGACATCGACATCGCATGTACCATGATAGCAAACGAGGCTCACGAGGACGCTACCGTTATCTGGGGTGTTGCATTTGATCCCGAAATGGAAGATGCAATGAAGATAACCATTATTGCAACCGGCTTTGAGAACGAAAACGAGACTCTTGAAATGCCTGTGGCTTCCGCGCAGACTGCCAAGGCTCCCGAGGTTAAGAAAGAGGAAAAGGTTGAGGCACCCGAGGCTTCCGATCCCACTGCCGATATTTCCGACGACGAGCTTGACGAGCTTCTGGGTATCGTCAATGTGAAGAACAAGGAGCACAAGCTTGATGTTACCGAGCCTTCCTCCGGTCTCAAGAGATACTTCTGAAAATGTTATGCCGAAAGGGACTGCTTTGCAGTCCCTTTTTTATACTGTGCTTCGGAAACACTAACGGGGCTCTGTCGGGGCTTTGCCCCTCGCCCCGGTGGGTATATGCGAGGCTCCGCCCCGCGCTCCGATAGTATATGGGGCGCTGCCCCATACCCCGACCGCAAACGGGGCTCTGCCCCGCACCCCGCTTAGAACCTTTTTTGAGAAAAAGGTTC
>CAMFEL010000141.1 GCA_945949385.1 uncultured Clostridia bacterium
CAAAAGAATTTTCGGAGTCTTGTTTGTCTTGTTGTTCAATTTTCAAGGAGCTTCTCGCCGTCTCTCTTTCCTCTCGGCTCGTCGACAGCTTTCTTAGTATACCAAATCTCTCCCCCCTTGTCAATACCTTTTTTCAAAGTTTTTTGTGTTTTTTTGATTTTTATTTGACAGCGCGATGAAACCGCTTTAGTTGCTTCCTCCGGAATGATTCAAACCGTATATATTTTGTTTTTATGTGAAAAGAAAGCTCCCGCGGGAGCTTTCTTTTCATTTTGCCGAGCTTGTCTTATTTGCCGCTCTTAATGTCGTTCTCGTACTTCTCGATCATCTTCTTGACCATCTGACCGCCTACAGAACCTGCCTGACGCGCGGTAAGATCGCCGTTGTAGCCCTGAGTAAGGTTAACGCCTACTTCGCTTGCAGCTTCCATCTTGAACTGGTCCAGTGCTGCCTTTGCTTCGGGTACAAGAGTCTTATTGCTTGCCATAATTGTTCCTTTCCCGGACCGCAGTCCGTTTTTCCCTTTTATGGGTTTTCATCTATATCAATTGAGAACACATTCGCGTTCTCTGCACTTATTATTTTCTTATGCGACAAAAATATGAACGGCAATTTTTGTATTGTATTTGCTTTGTTAACATTTCATCATTTTTCTTTTTTTCGGTGAAAATAAGCGTGCCGCATTGCATTGCGCCCTCGGCTGTGCTAATATATATGTAAATAACCGAAAGGGCGTATAATAATAAATATGGAAAGCAAATGGAAAAATAAAAAAGTCCTCGTTATCGGGGACAGCATAACCGCAGACGGACGCTGGCAGGCGGAGTTTGCACGTCTGACCGGAGCAGAGATTTCCACCCACGCCTACGGCGGCATCGGACTTATCGATATGGTAATGGGGTTGGGCGCGTCGGAAAATGAGGATATGAAGTATGACCCATACACCGGCTGCAACGGCAATTTCAAGCCGCTGACAGTTGACGAAGTGGGCTGTGCCGATCTCATTATCCTGCTGGGCGCGTACAACGAAAGGCATATGGAATACGGTGTGCGTGGGGATATGTACCCCCGACAGAACACTCTGCGCGGAAAGTTTGCCTTCGTTATTGAGCGGCTGTACGCCCTTATGGCTGAAAGCGGAAACATCGACTGTCATATTATGCTTGTTTCTCCCCACTGTATCGGAAAATACGACTGGGTTGACAGGGACGGCTACGAGGACTTTCCCCGCGGCTCCGGCAGAAGTCTTGAAACCATGTCGGAGGTCATTCGGGATATTGCCCGCTCCTTCAATCTGCCGTTTTGCGACGCCTGGGCAACCAGCGGCATAAACCGCTACACCTGGAAATACTATGCCAATTCTCCCACAGCGGAAAATCCCGACTACGACCCCGCCAAAAAATATGATGCTCCATATCCCATGTTCGCCGATCAGGCGCATATGAACTCTCTCGGCTATGCCCGCCTCGGGCAGTGCATCGCCTCGGCAGCCGAGCTTGCATAACAGAACAGAAAAGCACAGGCGGCGCAATGCGCCGCCTGTGCTTTTTTATTCGTGAGGCTGAATAGGGGCTCTGCCCCTGACCCCGTTCAAGGGACTTTTGGAAAAAAGTCCCTTGACATCCTCAAAAACTTTCAGACAAAGGGGATGGGTCTGCTTCAAACACTCTGAACAAGCTAAAGCCTCTCCGCCCTTTGAAAAGCAGCTAAACCGGTTTTCCTGCAATTTCGAAGTACTGTATATACCGTTTTTCAAAAGTTTTTTTGAGTGCTGAGAACCTTTTTCTCAAAAATCGTTCTCAGCAGAGCGCGAGGCGGCGCCTCGCATACTATCCTCTTACAAGAGCATATCCAGAGCTGCGTCGAATTCTTCAAGGGTGCGGGCGCTGTTGAGCCTTGAGCGTACCTCTGCCGCGCCGCGAATACCCTTGATAAAATGGGCGGCGCGGCCGCGAGACATTCGCACTCCTGCTTCCTCGCCGTACACGCCGGCAATATCGGCAACAAACCGTCTTGCCGCCCCTACCCGGAAGGCGGTGTCCGGAGCGACAAAGTCTCTGCCCTCAAATGCAGCTTTTATCTCATCAAAAACCCACGGGTCGCCCAGAGCGGCGCGCCCTATCATTATGCCGTCACATTCCGTGTATTCGAGCATACGCACCGCATCCTCATAGCAGGACACATCGCCGTTTCCCACGACCGCAACCGAGTCCGGCAAAGCCTGCCTTACGCTTTTTACGGCGTCAAGGTCAATGCCCGGCGCGTACATCTGCTCCTTTGTGCGGGCGTGTACCGTCACAGCCGAAGCTCCGCCAGCAGCACAAGCACGGGCGATCTCCGCGGCGTTTTTGTGCCTTTCATCCCATCCGGCGCGGATCTTTACGGTAACAGGCACGCCGTAAGGCTCTGTCGCCTCGCATACCGCCGAAACGATTCTGCGGCACAGATCGGCGTCCTTCATAAGCGCGCTGCCGTCACCGGAGGTGACAATCTTTTTTACGGGACACCCCATATTTATGTCAATAGCCGCAGGCTTTTCCGCGTAACTGCAGCCGTCAAAGCCGCCGGACGCAAGCATGGCGGCGGCTTGCGCCATAGACTCCGGCTCATGACCGAATATCTGCAAAGCGCAGGGACTGTCACCCTGCGGCAGTGCGGACAGCTCCGCCGTTTTTCTGTCCCCGAAGGTCATTGCCTTGGCGGAGATCATCTCGCTTACCGCATAGTCCGCCCCGAAGCGGCGGCACATAAGGCGAAAGGGATGATCCGTAAAGCCCGCCATGGGAGCAAGTATCAAAGGGGGCGTTTGCGTTTTCTTTTTATCAATCATCGTCAAGCTTAAGCACAGCCATAAACGCCTCGGGAGACACCTGGACGCTGCCAAGCTGGCGCATTTTCTTTTTGCCTTCCTTTTGCTTTTCCAAAAGCTTTTTCTTTCTCGTAATATCGCCGCCGTAGCACTTTGCAAGCACATCCTTGCGCAGCGCCTTTACCGTTTCGCGTGCGATGATCTTGGAGCCGATAGCCGCCTGTATGGGTATCTCGAAAAGCTGACGCGGTATATTCTCTTTAAGCTTTTCCGCGATCCGCCTCGCTCTGGCATACGCCTTGTCCTTATGCACAATAAAGGTCAGCGCGTCCACAACCTCGCCGTTCAGCATAAAGTCAAGCTTTACAAGCTCGCTTTGCTCGTAGCCCTTGATCTCGTAGTCAAGGGAGGCATATCCTTTGGAGCGGCTTTTCAGCGCGTCGAAAAAATCGTAGATTATCTCGTTCAGCGGCAGATCGTAATGAAGCTCCACTCTTTCCGTGTCGATGTACTTCATATCAATAAATGTGCCGCGTCTGTCCTGACACAGATCCATAATTCCGCCCACATACTCAGCGGGTGTAATTATGCTTGCCGACACCACGGGCTCCGCCGCAAACTCTATCTCGTCGGGGGAAGGATAGTTCGAGGGGTTGTCCACCAGAACAACCTCGCCGCCTCTCTTCGTAACCTCGTAAATAACGCTGGGCGCGGTGGTGATTATGTCAAGATTGAATTCTCTCTCAAGCCGCTCCTCCACGATCTCCATATGGAGCAGCCCAAGAAAACCGCAGCGGAAGCCGAAGCCGAGAGCCGCCGAGGTCTCCGGCTCAAAGACAAGCGCGGCGTCGTTAAGGCGTAGCTTTTCAAGGGCGTCCTTGGTCTCGTTATATCGGGCGCCGTCTGCGGGATATATGCCGGCGTACACCATGGGCTGTACGCTCTTAAATCCCGGAAGCGCCGTGTCGCAGGGGTTGTCCGCGCTTGTGACCGTGTCGCCCACACGGGTTTCGGACACGGTTTTTATGGAAGCGGTTATATATCCCACCTCACCTGCGCTGAGGCTGTCAAGACGACTGAGCCCGAAGGGCTCCATCGCGCCGACTTCCACAACTTCAAACTGCGCTCCGGTACTCATAAGCTTTATCTTATCGCCTGCGCGCACCGTGCCGTCCATAACGCGGATATAAACCACAACTCCCAAATAGGAATTGTATACGGAGTCAAAAATCAGGCAGCGCAGAGGCGCGTCGGGGTCCCCCTTCGGCGGAGGAATCTGGTCTATTATAGCATCCATAACATCGCCGATATTCAGCCCCGTTTTTGCGGAAACGGCAGGGCAGCCCTCGGCGGGGATGCCTATAACATCCTCTATTTCCGTGACGCATTTGTCCACCATGGCGGAGGGCAGGTCTATCTTATTTATGACAGGCACGATCTCCAGATTTGCGTCTACCGCAAGGTAGGCGTTGGCAAGAGTTTGCGCCTCGATCCCCTGTGTCGCGTCAACCACCAGAAGAGCGCCCTCGCAGGCGTTAAGGGAACGGGATACCTCATAGTTAAAGTCCACATGGCCGGGGGTGTCGATGAGGTTAAGCTCATATTCCTCCCCGTCTGCGGCGGTGTAGTTTATCCTGACCGCTCTTGCCTTTATGGTAATGCCGCGTTCACGCTCAAGCTCCATATCGTCAAGAAGCTGTTCTTCCATATCCCTTTTTGCCACCGTGTTGGAATACTCCAGTATGCGGTCGGCAAGGGTTGACTTGCCGTGGTCAATATGGGCAATTATGGAAAAATTCCGTATATGCTTCTGCTTTTCGGATAATTCTGACATATACCCTCCGATTATTTCTGTATAAGTAGATTATAGCAAAAAAGAAAGAGCAAATCAAGTAGATTTGCCCATATGTAAAGCAGCAGTTTGCGCTCGGCACGGAATTCAGACTTGATTATTAGTTGACAGAAGTGGAGAAAGGATTTTTCGAAGGGATGACGCGCCGTCGGCAGCCCCGCAGGGCTCACCTTACCCCGGTTAAGCATATGCGAGGCTCTGCCTCGCGCTCCGCTTAGAACCTT
>CAMFEL010000142.1 GCA_945949385.1 uncultured Clostridia bacterium
AGGTTCTAAGCGGAGCGCGAGGCAGCGCCTCGCATATACCCACCGGGGCACGGGGCAGCGCCCCGTTTATCGTCGGAGCCTCACGTTTCGGAAGAGCTCCGAATAGGACTATCTGTCTGCTTTCAGATACTCTTTCAGCTCATCAAGCCTTGCGGCGGCGTCCTGCCTGCCGATCTCATAAGCTGCTTTCAGCTTTTCCGGGTTCTTTTCCGTGCGGCTGACCGGAAGCGGCGCCTCGGGGCGGAACACGAACAGCCCTCCCGACTTCTCTTTTTCTTCTATATAATCAAGGGAAGCGTTATACACCGTATGCCTGTTTGCCATTGCGCGCGCCAGCGCGGGATATTTCGCGTATCTCGCTTTTATAACAGGCTGCAGTTTGTTTTTCTTTTTCCTGTACTCCAAAGGTCGCGTCAGTATGACCACGTTCCGGTCGTAGCCGATACCTTCAAAGAATTTCAGAGGGATTGAATCGGATATTCCGCCGTCGAGCATTTTCAATCCGTCTATTTCCACTATTTGCGACACCAGAGGCATAGACGCCGATGCTCTTATCCAGTCAAAACGGCTCTCTTCCGTCCCCTCAAACTTTTTATAAACCGGCTCCCCCGTTTCCACATTTGTGCAAACCACATAAAACTCCATGGGATTGTTTATGTAAGTTTCAAAATCAAAGGGATCGTATTTCGTGGGAACCTCGTTGTAGCAAAAATCCGTATTGTAAATATTGCCCGTAGTAATAAGTGAGCGTATGCTGCAATACCTCTTGTCGTTGCAGAAGCGCATATTGTATCTTGCGGCTCTGCCTATCTGGCGGGATTTATAGTTGCAGCCGAAGGCCGCTCCGGCAGACACACCCACGGCTCCGTCAAACTCTATGCCGTTTTCCATCAATATATCGGTGACTCCCGCAGTATACATTCCCCGCATGGCGCCGCCCTCAAGTATCAGCCCTTTTTTCATTTTTGCCTCCGTTTTATTCGTTATTTAGGGTACATTACGTCAAACAGTTTACTGCCAGCACCGAAGCACCGAGAACGACCAGTATCACACCCGTTACGCGATTGAGAGTCTTGGGGCTTGCCTTGTTGGCAAGAAGCGCGGCTATTCTGGCGAACACAAGCGTACTGATGACGCATATGACAAGAGCCTCTATATCGGGTATACCGCCGATAACAAAGTGGCTGGCGGAGCCCGTAAGTGCGGTGGCGCTCATTATAAATACGCTTGTTCCCACCGCGGTTTTCAGCTCGTATCCAAGCACGGATGTCAGCACCAAAAGCATCATCATTCCGCCGCCCGCACCTACAAAACCGCATATGAATCCTACAGCGGAGCCGCAAAGAACGGAGCGAACCGCCTTTTGCTTTGCCGTAGCTTCATTCAGGCGCTTTTTCGGCGCCGTTACAGGCTTTACTAAAAACTTTATGCCAAGAAGCATAGTCATAAATACGGAGAAATTACCCATTGCCGTTTTCGGCACCAGACTTGCGATAAAGCTGCCTACCAGAGTAAAGCACAGCACCGCCGCCATCATAATAAGCCCGTTTCTTATGTCGAGATTTTTGCTTTTTCCGTATGTATACGCGGATACTGCGCTGGCAAGCACATCGCTGGCAAGGGCGATGCCCACCGCAAGGTAAGGGTCTATATCAAGAAAAGTAATAAGCATGGGACTTATGACCGCCGCGGCGCTCATACCCGCAAATCCCGTGCCCACTCCCGCGCCGAGACCGGCTATTATGCATATAAGCACCTTATACATTATTGTTTCTCCTCCTTCAGAAACCGCTCGACGCTGAGAATAAGCTTGTCCGCCGCGCTGCGCAGCGCCTGCGCTTCCTGCTCAGATATGCCGCTTGTCAGAATCTCTGCAAAATATCTCTGCATTTCTCTGCCCTCTTTTATAATCGGCGCCGCCTTTTCCGTGGGGGTAAGCCGCCGCAGCCGTCTGTCCTTTTCGTCATCTTCACGGTGCAGAAAGCCCTTCTTTATAAGCATTTCCGTGGCTACCGACGCCATACCGCTTTTTATGCCGCGCAGCTCGCATATATCACGCGCAGTGTTGTTCTCCGGGTTGTTGGCGCAGAAAAGCAGTATGTCAAAGCAGGTCTGATTTATGCCGTACCGCTTGCATATAGGCGCCGACAGACCGTTATATATATTCAAAAGCTTCCTGCCCGCCGTCATCAGCTTCAACGCAGTCATAAATCCCTCCATAAATTCTAATATTAGAACATCTATTATTATAATTATTATTTTCCCGATGTCAAGAGGAAAGTTAAATCAGCGATAAAAAAGCACCCCGTCGGGGTGCTTTTCGGTTCGGTTTGAATTACTCGGCGCTGTCCTCAGCGGAATCTGCGTCTGCGCTGTCCTCAGCGGAATCTGCAGCGTCGGCGTCCTCGTCCTCAACAGAAGCGCTGTCCTCGGTTTTCTCTGTGCCGCCGAGAATAGTGGTCTTGAAGTTGTTCCAGCTAAAACCGTTAATATCGCCGGTATCCTGCATTACATAAACGGTGCTTACGAGAAGCACGAATACGATAGCAACTACCGTTGTAAGAACGGAAAGCTTTTTATTTATGGTCTGTGCCTTGGATTTCCCGAAGAAGGTCTCTGCGCCGCCGGCGATCGTTCCGGAAAGGTTATGCGATTTGCCCTGCTGCATAAGAACTGCTACTATAAGGAAAACGGCAAAAACCAAAAGAATAATGCCGATGACGATCTGTGCAGTAGTCATTTTCTGATTTCTCCTTTATGTTAAAGTGCTTGTAAATAACAATAATCTGTGCTTCGTTTTTACTGACGCTTAATTATTGTATCACAACACAAAACAAAAAGCAATAGTTTTTTTCGTTTTTGCAAAAAATTGTAAACAAATAAAGGCAAAAAATCAGAACTTATCCGCAAGATGCGGAATAGTCATCTTCACCATTTCGCAAAGCTCGCCGTCGCTCATGGTTGTATTTCTGCCGTTTTCGTACTCGGCGTCCACAAGAGCTTTGATAGCCGCGACTTCCTCGCTCCTCTTGCCGAAGCGCTCGTCAATGCCCTTTTCCGTAAGCTTCCCGTTAAGCCAATGGGCGATGCCCGCAAGTCCGCTGTGGGCGTCTACCGCCACGGTAGCGGGTCGGTGCAAAAGCACGTCCGTATTGAAAATATTGTATATTTCCTCGTCCTTCATAAGCCCGTCGGCGTGAATTCCGGCGTGGGTCACATTAAAGTCGCGTCCTACAAAAGGAGTCATAGGCGGGATGGTATAGCCTATTTCCTTTTCAAAATACTCGGCGATTTCCGTTATTAGCGGCAGATCCATACCGTCGCAGGTGCCCCTCAGAGACGCGTATTCCATACACATGGCTTCAAGTGGGCAGTTGCCTGTTCTCTCTCCTATACCGAGCAAAGAGCAGTTTACGCCGGAGGCGCCGTACAGCCATGCGGTGGAAGCGTTGGTGACCACCTTATAAAAATCGTTGTGACCGTGCCATTCCAGCATTGATGAGTCAATGCCGGCGTAGTGAATAAGTCCGTAGACAATGCCGGGCACGCTTCGGGGCAGCGCCGCGCCCTGATATGTCACGCCGTAACCCATAGTATCGCAGGCGCGTATCTTTACGGGAATTCCCGCTTCCTCTCCAAGGCGGCGAAGCTCCGAGGCAAAGGGCACAACAAAGCCGTAAAAGTCGGCTCGTGTTATGTCCTCAAAGTGACAGCGGGGGCGTATGCCCATATCAAGAATATCCTTGACCACTCCCAGATACATATCCATGGCCTTGGCGCGGGTAAGCCCCATTTTGTTATAAATATGGTAGTCGGAGCAGGACACCAGCACACCGGTTTCCTTTATGCCGAGGCTCTTGACAAGCTCAAAGTCCTTTTTGGAAGCGCGTATCCAGCTTGTTATCTCCGGGAACTCATACCCCAGCTCCATACAGCGGCGCAGCGCCTCTCTGTCCTTTTCCGTATATACGAAAAATTCGCTCTGGCGGATAATGCCGCGGGGACCTCCCAGCTTGTGCATAAGGGAATACAGATGCACTATCTGGTCTACGGTGAAAGGAGCGCGGGACTGCTGCCCGTCGCGGAAGGTAGTGTCGGTTATCCATATTTCGTCCGGCATATTTACGGGAACATAGCGATGGTTGAAGGACACACGGGGCACCGCGTCGTAGCTGTAAAGCTGACGGTACAGATAGGGAGTCTCTCTGTCCTGAAGAGAATAATGGTATACGGACTGCTCTATGAGATTTGTATTTTCGGAAAATTCAACTCTGCCGTCACGGTCACCGTTAGCGTCGCTGAACTGTTTTTTTCTTGTATTGCTCATTTTTCGTACTGCCTTTCCGAGAAATAAACGCTCCGGCAGGTACAGACTTTTATGTAAAAGCGCCCCCGCTTTGTGCGTCTGATATAAGTATATAACTGTTTTTGAATAATGTCAACACAAAAAATTCATTTATACTGTGAATTTTGCAGAATAATTGCCTTTCTCCGCATTTTTAACGCTGTTTAACTTCAAAAAGCGGAGTGTTATGGGAATCCCCACCCCGTAAATGATACGGGGCTTCGCCGGGGCGCTGCGCCGCGCTCCGGTGGGTATATGCGAGGCGCTGCACCGCGCTCCGGTCAAGCATATGCGAGGCTCTGCCTCGCGCTCCGCTTAGAACCTTTTTTGAGAAAAAGGTTCTAAGGACTCCAAAAAACTTTTAATTATGGTATAGAAATATTTTCAAAACGCGCCGAAAGGTACGCTTTGTTTTTGGTATTATAAAGATAGATTTCAGATTTGATTATTAGCTTACAGAAGTGGAGAGGGGACTATTCGAAGGGACTGCTGTCCCGTCAGCAGCCCCTCCGAGCCTCCCCGACCGGCTA
>CAMFEL010000143.1 GCA_945949385.1 uncultured Clostridia bacterium
GCGGGGCGGAGCCCCGTATATACCCATCGGGGCGCGGGGCGGAGCCCCGTATATATCATGACCGGAGCGCGGGGCAGCGCCCCGTATATACAATGCCGGAACATAAAAAATGCGCCCGAGGGCGCATTTTTTATGTTCTTATTATTTTACTTCCCTGCCTCTTCAACTGCAACGGCAACTGCAACAGTTGCACCAACCATGGGGTTGTTGCCCATACCGATGAGTCCCATCATTTCTACATGAGCGGGAACGGAGGAGGAGCCTGCGAACTGAGCGTCGGAGTGCATACGACCCATAGTGTCGGTCATACCGTAGCTGGAGGGGCCTGCTGCCATATTGTCGGGATGAAGCGTTCTGCCCGTACCGCCGCCGGAAGCAACGGAGAAATACTTCACACCGTTCTCAACGCACCACTTCTTGTAGGTGCCTGCAACGGGATGCTGGAAACGGGTGGGGTTAGTGGAGTTGCCGGTAATGGAAACGCCAACCTTCTCAAGCTTCATTATAGCAACGCCCTCGGGAACGTTGTCTGCACCGTAGCAGCGTACTGCCGCGCGGGGACCGTTGGAGTAAGGAGTCTCCTCAACGATCTTAACCTCTTCGGTGTAGGGGTCAAACTCGGTCTTAACATATGTAAAGCCGTTTATGCGGGAGATAATGAACGCCGCATCCTTGCCCAAACCGTTAAGAATAACGCGCAGGGGCTTTGTTCTTACCTTGTTGGCGTTAAGAGCGATCTTGATAGCTCCCTCGGCAGCCGCAAAGGACTCATGTCCTGCCAGGAAGCAGAAGCAGTCGGTGTCCTCGGAAAGAAGCATAGCTCCCAGATTTCCGTGACCGAGACCCACCTTGCGGTTCTCGGCAACACTTCCGGGGATGCAGAAGGACTGAAGTCCGATTCCGATAGCGGCAGCAGCGTCGCTTGCCTTTTTGCAGCCCTTCTTCAGCGCGATAGCAGCGCCGACGGTGTACGCCCAAACAGCGTTTTCAAAGCAAATGGGCTGAGTCTCTCTAACGATCTTGTCGCAGTCGATGCCTGCAGCAAGAGTAATGTCCCTGCACTCCTCAATGGAGCCAATACCGTATTCCTTCAGAACGCCGAGAATTTTGTCGGCGCGTCTTTCATAGTTTTCAAAAAGTGCCATTGTCTCTCGTCCTCCTTCTCACTGCTTGCGGGGGTCGATATACTTAGCCGCTTCCGCGAAGCGTCCGTATGTACCCATGGACTTGTCATAAGCGGTCTTGGGGTCGTCGCCCTTCTTGATAAAGTCGGTCATCTTGCCCAGAGATACGAACTCGTAGCCGATAACCTGATCGTTCTCGTCAAGAGCCATACGGGTAACATAACCCTCTGCCATCTCAAGGTATCTTACACCCTTTGCCTTGGTGCCGTACATGGTACCTACCTGAGAACGGGTACCCTTGCCCAGATCCTCAAGACCTGCGCCTACGGTAAGACCGCCCTCGGAGAATGCGGACTGGGTTCTGCCGTATACGATCTGCAAAAACAGCTCGCGCATAGCAGTATTGATAGCGTCGCACACAAGGTCGGTGTTCAGCGCCTCAAGAATAGTCTTGCCGGGAAGGATCTCGGCAGCCATAGCGGCAGAGTGAGTCATACCGGAGCAGCCGATAGTCTCAACAAGAGCCTCCTCAATAACACCCTCTTTAACATTAAGGGACAGCTTGCAGGCACCCTGCTGAGGTGCGCACCAGCCCACACCGTGGGTAAAACCGGAAATGTCGGTTATCTGCTTTGCCTGTACCCACTTGCCTTCCTCGGGCAGGGGAGCGGGACCGTGGTTAGGGCCCTTGGCAACGCAGCACATCTGTTCAACTTCTGCGGAATATGCGATGCTCATATCTTTTCTCCTTTTATGATAAATTATTTTCACGCTTATTCATTATAAGACTTTATGTCGAATATTTCAATAATTTTATATGAAATTTTTTTGACAGCGCAAACTTATGCGTTAGGCAATATGCAAAGTAAGGATTCCGGCGCGGTTTTACTCCTCGCGCCGGTCCCCGCGGTTGCAAACCGGCAGTAAAAAACCGACGGCAGGATCTGCCGTCGGTTGTAAGCTTTGTCGCCCGCCCTCCGGCGGGTAGCGCGCTCACCGGTCCGGCAGCTTATGTCTGTCAGCCCAGCTTTGCGGAATTAACCTTGATTCCGGGGCCCATGGTCGATGCAACGGTGCAGCTCTTAATATACTGACCCTTTGCAGCAGCCGGCTTAGCCTTGATGATAGCGCCCATAATGGTATCAAAGTTCTCCATCAGCTTCTCCTCGCCGAAGGAAGCCTTGCCGATGGGGCAGTGAATGATGTTGGTCTTGTCGAGACGGTACTCGATCTTACCGGCCTTAGCCTCGGTAACTGCCTTTGCAACATCCATGGTAACGGTGCCTGCCTTGGGGTTAGGCATAAGTCCCTTAGGACCGAGAATCTTACCCAGACGACCGATGGTACCCATCATGTCGGGAGTTGCAATAACAACATCGAATTCAAACCAGTTTTCCTTGGTGATCTTCTCAACGAGATCGGTGTCGCCAACATAGTCGGCGCCTGCCTCTGCAGCCTCTTTTGCGCGGTCACCCTTTGCAAATACGAGGGTGCGGACAGTCTTGCCGGTACCGTTGGGGAGAACTACCGCACCGCGAACCTGCTGGTCTGCGTGACGGGAGTCAACGCCCAGACGGACATGAAGCTCGATAGTCTCGTCAAACTTTGCCTTGGAAGTCTCGCAAACAAGCTTTACAGCCTCTGCGGGATCGTACGCCTTGGATTTATCGATAAGCTCGGCGCTTGCCTTGTATTTTTTACCCTTAAACATCTCGTCCTGCCTCCTTATTCCTCAACGGTAACGCCCATGGAACGCGCGGTTCCGGCGATCATGCTCATTGCCGTCTCAACGGAAGAAGCGTTGAGGTCGGGCATCTTGGTCTCGGCGATCTGGCGCACCTGCTCCTTGGTGATGGAAGCCACCTTGGTCTTGTTGGGAACGCCGGAAGCGGTCTCGATACCTGCTGCCTTCTTGATAAGAACGGCTGCGGGAGGAGTCTTGGTGATGAAAGAGAAGGAACGGTCTGCATATACCGTGATAACAACGGGGATGATAAGACCGATGTCGTTCTTGGTTCTTTCGTTGAACTCTTTGGTAAAGTTAGGGATGGCCAGTCCGTATGCACCCAGCGCGGGACCCACGGGAGGCTGAGGAGTAGCCTTTCCTGCGGGAAGCTGAAGCTTAATATAGCCGATTATCTTTTTTGCCATAATAATTAACCTCCGTATGTGGTTTAGACGGGAGACTCAAAAATTTTCTCCCTCCCACCTTTTTGTGCCGTAGGCGGCACCTGCCGCTCCCCATAGGGGAGATAAATCCGACCTTTCGGTCAGTTTTTTGCCTTTCTGATCTCTTTGATGCCGGCCTTAATAGGCATATCGCGACCCACGGTAGACACGATGACCGTGACTTCTCCGCTGTCGGGCGAGATCTCGGCAAGCTTGCCGCTGTATCCGGCAAAAATGCCCTCCGCAATATCCACAGTGTCGCCCACGGCGAACTGCTCCTCTGCGGCGGTGACCGTTTCTCCGAGCAGGCTTTCGACCTCCTCGTCGGTGAGGGGCACGGGCTTGGATCCGGGTCCTACGAAGCCTGTCACACCGCGGATGTTTCTGACCACATGCCAGCTTTCGTCGCACATGATCATCCTTACCAGCACATATGACGGCAGAAGCTTCGATTCCACCGTTTTTTCGCTGTCCCCGTCGGTGATTATTTCCGTGGGGATGCGCACATCGGTGATAAGATCCTGCATGCCTCTGTTTTCAACGATCTTTTCAAGATTTGTCTTTACTTTGTTTTCGTAGCCGGAGTAGGTATGAGCAACATACCATCTCATACCGGCGTTCATCTCGTTAATATCGCTCATTTGACTGTCACCGTCAGATCAGAAGTCCGAGTACATAAATGAACTGGTTAAATATTGCGTCCACAAGACCGGTGGCAACCGCAAAAATAACGATAACGACAAGAACCATGATGGTGTTTGCGCGGACGACCTTGGGGCTGGTCCACACGATTTTTTTAAGCTCCGCTCTTACGCCGCGGAACCACGCTGCGATTTTGGAGAATACGGACGGCTTTTTGGTCTTTGCTTTTTCAGCCTTGTCAGCCTTCTTTTCAGCAGCGACTTTTTCGACTTTCTCGTTTTCAGCCATTGCTTTTCTCCTTTACTTTGTTTCCTTGTGCAGAGTGTGTTTGCGGCAAAAACGACAGTACTTGTTCATTTCGAGTCTGTCAGGATCGTTTTTCTTGTTCTTTTTCGTGTCATAATTCCGCTGTTTGCATTCACTGCACGCGAGAGTGATCTTAACTCTCATTTTTTCGGCACCTCCTGTATATTCGGACTGAGTCCGTGAATTTGCGGCTACGCCGCCGTACCTCCCTCCGGGGCTTTTCGCATCAAAACTGCGTGCAAAAAAAGAGCCCTCAATCAGAGGTAGAGTCATTATATCATCATATTTTGCATTTGTCAATAGATTTTACTGTCATTGGGAATATTTTTGTACATATATTTATGCCTGCAAGCAAATTTTGACCGACAAATTGAGAAATTTAGGAATTTTATATTAGTTCAAAGCGTTTGTTGTTGATATGGAATTCAGATTTGATTATTAGCTGACAGAAGTGGAGAGGGGACTATTCGAAGGGACTGCTGTCCCGGCAGCAGCCCCTCCGAGCCTCCCCGACCGGCTAAAGAGAGGGGAGACGATGTATCTTCTCCCCTCTCTTTAGAATCTCTCCCCTCTTCTCGACACTGAAGAACATCAAATCGTTGCGTTGCAAGAGCACTACACATTCGAC
>CAMFEL010000144.1 GCA_945949385.1 uncultured Clostridia bacterium
TTCTAAGCAAAAAAGTCCGGAATTTTCCGGACTTTTTCGACAGGCTGAAACCGCCGTACTGAAAGTTCAGTACGGCGGTTTATAATATGTATTTGCCGAAAGCCTTTACGGAGTAACGTCGGGACGTCTGCTTCCGCGGTCATAGAACTGGGTCATGGGATTTACGGTGAAATCACAGGTTTCGGGCACAGTATATGTTACGGGATCGGAGAATATAGCCATATTATTGTCGACTATATAGTTGTAGAAATCGGTATATCTTTCCTCATACAAAGCGCGGGACTCTGCGTCACCGTTTACATACATATCATCGTATGCGCTTGAAAGTCCGAGGAAATCAAAGCAGCATATAAGTGTTTCGATACGTTCTATGCGTTCCGGTCTGTCGGCTTTTTCAAGAGCCGTCACCAGAAGCTCTCTCATATATTCGTAGTGCTCTGCAATATACTCGTAGGAATACATATCTCCCGGGCGGTCAAAGTTTGAAATGAAACACGTTCCGCACTCGTCGCCGGCAGTATTCTCCATCTCGATAAACTCATAGATTTCCTCATAACCGTCACCGTAGTACATATACAGATATTCTTTCATATATCCTATGTATTCGTCATAGGTCATGGTAGGATTCCACTGGAGCCTTGTGGACAGATACGCCTTGAGGGTACCGAAGTTATAGTTTCTGCCGCCGCCCTCGTAGTTAATTCCTCGCACACCTACATTATACAGATACTGATAATCGTAGTACAGATTAAATATGCAAGGCAAGCCTACCAAATAGTAATGATAGGTAACGCCGTAATACCAGTACCACATCTCCGCACCGGTCTCGCGGCACATTTCGCCCCATGCCTTGAGAGACTTATTGGTAAACACATTGTTCTCTTTGCCGAGCTGACCCAGGCAGGTACCGCATTCGTCACTGCCCAGAATATGGTTGTTACAGCCCTGACCGCAGTAATATACGATAAGATTCTTGTCAGGTCTTACAGTTGTGGGAATATCGTGATTGTAAAGAATCGTATGGATACGGATGCCGGGGTAATATTCCTGAATATCCCGTGCGGCGCGGTTTGCAAGGTCCACATACACTCCGGAATAGCCCTCGGGAGGAGTGACCCATTCACCTGTTTTATTATTCAGCTTGCCGTTTGCCTTAAGGTTACAGTAACGGCAGGTGCAGTATTTCTCGTTGTCGCACAGAGAGAAGGACATACTTGCCTGACCGGACTTTACATAATCGGTAGGCTCACCGTTTTCATCCTTGAAATCGTAATACCAAGCAAAGCCTTCCCAGCTTTCCATACGCTTTACGGTATCGATAAGTCCGCTGAACAGCGTATTGTAAATATCGTCTCTGGTAGCACAGGGCTGCCAGTTCAGTTCATCCTGCTGAAAGCCGCTTTCATACTGCTGATTGTAGCGGGAAGCCTCCGTAGGATAGTTGGGATCGTCGTCGGCAGGTCTTGTTCCGGTTGCCATTCTCCAGTACAGTCCGTAGGAATGAGCGTTGCAGAACTGGTGTCCGTAAAAAGTACCGTGCTTAAGATCAGAGGTAGCAGGGCCGCTTCTTGTGCCGTTCATACGGGAGGGGAGATAGTAGGTATCAAGAGAACCCACATTCTGACCCGTTTGTCTGAATCTGAGATACGGCTCAAAGAATACATCGGTGCCGTCGGGAATATTGACATATCTTGACTTATACAGATATGTATATGTGCCGTCGAAGAAGCGGAAGCCGAGATAATCCTCGATTATTTCAAAAGCGGCATACATATTTCCGCGATAAGTTCCGTACAGCTCAAGCTTGCCGTCGGCAACTTTATACATATAGTTTTCATTCTGAAGCCTTTCACCCAGCTCGCTCCAGCGGTCCACCTCGTGAATGACGATTGAATGCTCCCGTGTGCTTTCTCCGCGAACAATGGGAAGCGCCACACCGGTAGCTTCCAGAATATACTTATACAAAGTCTCCGCCGTATAAACTGCGTTTGTCTCATCAGAAGTGTAGTCGGGAAGACTAATGTCAAACTCTGATATATCAGTGCCTCCGATAGCAAAACGGTAAACCTGGAAGCCGTTCTCAAGATCCGAGGCTGCCAGGGATCCCACCGCTATCCGCTTGAGATAGTAGACATCAGTAGCGTTGATTTTGCCGTCAGCATTCATGTCGGCAGCATCGCGTACAATATTGTTTACCGCATATGTACCGCCGGCAAGATAGCTGCACATAATATACAGGTCCTGCCCGTTTATTTTTTTGTCGGCAGAGCCGTCGGCATTTCCCAATGTGTATGTATCATCATTGAGGAATTCCTGCGCAGACAGTCCCACGGAAAGGGCTCCCGCCAGCATAAGGACGGCAAGAAGCGCAGATAGGATTTTTTTCATTGATATGAACCTCCGATTCAGTTTGAGGGGCAAATTAAGTATATAATCATTTATTTTACCCCATATTAACATAATGTTACCATATTAGTATTTGAATTTCAATAACAATTTGTTAATTACGGCAAATCTGTATATAAAAAATCCGCCCGCAGGCGGATTTTTATTTTATGCAAATATTGAAAGAAACGAAATAAACCCGTAACTTGCGCAAACCATAATTACACCGGCGCAAAGAACGCCGCAGGCAATCGACAGAAGAGAATATTTCATTCTCATATCAAACAGGGACGCAACCAGCGCTCCTGTCCAGGCGCCTGTTCCCGGAATGGGAATAGCTACAAACAGAAACAGACCGAATGTTGCGTATTTCATCACCCTGACAGAATGCTTCTGTGCTTTTTTCTCAAGCCACAAAGCAATCTTACAAAGCCCTTTTACGCCCTTCATCCAATGCAGAATGCCTCTGATAAACAGCAGAATAAAAGGAATCGGCAAAAGGTTACCGCAAACGCTGACTATATAGTTAAGCCACCAAGGGATATCCATAGCGGCGCCGACCACAATAGAGCCGCGCAGCTCAAACACGGGCAGCATCGACATTCCGAATACTTTTAACACATCTGCTATATTCAAGCTTTCCCCTCCTTTATATCATGTTTATTTATTTTACAATAAACATATGGGGAAATCAAGTGGTTTGAGGTAAATACAATAACATTAAGATTTTTCTTTCAGTACTTTTGTCAGCGGTTTATATATGAACATAGAGATCACCGCGCAAATGAGTCCCTTAACAAAAGTAAAGGGCAGATTAAATACAAGCAGCGCCTGGAAAATACTCTTGATACCCGGCAAAATCACCTGATACATACCGAGCACGGCTTCTTCCGGGAAATTAAGTATGCCGTAATACATGGGATATATCAGGAAATAGTTGGCAGGCACAGATATTATTGCCATGGTCGCGGCGCCGCATACGCCTGCAATAAGTGCAAATTTTCTCTCTTTTCTGTATTTATATATTATTCCCGCCGTAAAGGAGAATACTGCTCCCAAAATAAAGTTTGACAGCTCACCCACAAATCCGCTTTGCGAAAACAGCATATGTATAAGGTTTTTAAGCAGTGAAATAATTACACCGAACAAGGGGCCGTATGCGAAAGCTCCTATAAGCTCGGGAAGGTCTGAAAAGTCAAGCTTTATAAAGGACGGCATTATGGGAATCGAAATCTCGATGTACTGAAGCACAACGGCAACGGCAACAAGCATACCGCAGCCGGCAATTACGCGAATACTGATCTTCTTTTTGTTGTTGGTAACGGTTTTGTTTTTATTCATGATAATTCCTTCTTTCAGATTGAGGAACCACAAAAAACAAAAAATCCCGCAATGCGGGAATGACGTTCAATGCAGCATCTTTTCTCATCCGGACTTTAACCGTCGGTGCAGGAATTTCACCTGCTCAATCCCGCAAAACGGGAGTCGCGGACTGTACCGCCGGTATGGAATTTCACCATTCCCCAAAGATAGTTTATTGTAATGTATTAAATTATATTTCTGCGGGGGCGCAAAGCGCCCCCGCATACAGGCATTTATTCGAAATTACTCAATAATTTCGGAAACGACGCCGGAGCCGACAGTTCTGCCGCCCTCGCGGATAGCGAAGCGGAGACCCTTCTCGATAGCGATGGGGGTGATCAGCTCAACGGTCATGTCAACGTGGTCGCCGGGGCGGCACATGTCAACGTCAGCGGGAAGACCGATAGTACCGGTAACGTCGGTAGTTCTGAAGTAGAACTGAGGTCTGTAACCTGCGAAGAAGGGCTTCTGACGGCCGCCTTCCTTCTCGGTCAGAACGTAAACGTGACCTACGAACTTTGTGTGAGGATGAACGGAGCCGGGCTTGCAGAGAACCTGACCTCTTTCGATCTCGTTCTTAGCGATACCGCGGAGCAGAGCGCCGATGTTATCGCCGGCCTCAGCCTGGTCAAGAAGCTTGTGGAACATCTCGACACCGGTAACAACGGTGGACTTTCTCTCTTCGGACAGACCGATGATCTCAACAGTATCGGAAACCTTAACGGTACCTCTCTCAACTCTACCGGTAGCAACGGTACCGCGGCCGGAAATGGAGAATACGTCCTCGACGGGCATCAGGAAGTCAAGGTCAGCCTTTCTCTCGGGAGTAGGAATGTAGTCATCAACTGCATCCATAAGCTCCTTGATAGAAGCGTATGCGGGATCGTTAGCATCGTTGGGAGCCTCGAGAGCAGCACGAGCGGAACCTCTGATGATCGGAATATCGTCACCGGGGAAGTCGTACTCGCTGAGCAGCTCACGGATTTCCATCTCTACGAGCTCAAGCAGCTCCTCGTCGTCAACGAGGTCAGTCTTGTTCATGTAAACAACGATTGCGGGAACGCCA
Organism: uncultured Clostridia bacterium; assembly: GCA_945949385.1. Classification (GTDB taxonomy): domain Bacteria; phylum Bacillota; class Clostridia; order Oscillospirales; family CAG-272; genus Avispirillum. The sequence goes on from CAMFEL010000144.1 coordinate 4,814, forward strand.
ACCTGGCGGGCGAGCAGGATGTGCTCACGGGTCTGCTGCATAGGACCGTCG
>CAMFEL010000145.1 GCA_945949385.1 uncultured Clostridia bacterium
TTGACGTAATGCCGTTTATCCGCCCTGCAAGGTCGTACTCATACACCGTCCCCATGTTCCACAGCTTATCCTCTGTGCGGTACAGGTTGCCGTTGGGGTCGTACATATAGCTTATACTGCTGCTGTCATTTCCATTGTACGATTTTTTAATTACTCTGTCAAGGCTGTCATACTCAAAATCTATGTAGTTTGTATCTCCCGAGCCGTAGCTCTGCCTTGTCATGAGCCGCCCGTCATAGGTATATCCCGCAAGAGTGCGGCTTCCGCCCGTGCTTCAACGCAGGCAAAAACCGGCTCCAGAGATGTTACATTTACCGATACAAACGGAAATGTTGAATGGAAATATACTCTGTCGGCTACTTTTTCCTATGTATACGGGTCTTCTGTCTCATGTACAAGCTCTACATACAAAAACAATATTTATGACAGCAGCTGGACATTCTCAAACGGTTCGGCAACAAGGTCGGGAAATACTGCATACGGAAAAGGTCACTATACGAAAAAAGTGCTCTTTATTACTACCAAGAATTATGATGTAGACATCAGCGTTTCCTGTGATAAATACGGCAATATCTCATAAAATTTATTACAAAATCCGCAACATGGCAAATATTGTTGCGGATTTTTAATTTTCACAGTATATGATATTTACCGCGCAGACGAGAAAATCAACTAAAATTCGGAAAAATCAAAAAACCTCTTTACAAATTTATTATAATGTGGTACAATACTCAGGCAATATCGGTTTCCCGGGTCGCGGATACAGGACCTTTCAGAGGAGTTATCACCCGCCGCAGTCTGAGGAACATGAATTTTGCGAATAAAATCGAGAGGTGAATCACATGATAACCAAAGAAGAAAAAGCAAAAATCATCGAAGAGTACAAGACCCACGAGGGCGACACCGGTTCTCCCGAGGTGCAGATCGCGATTCTCACTTACAGAATCAAGACCCTCACCGAGCACATGAAGCAGAACAAGAAGGACCACCACTCCGGCAGAGGTCTGCTTAAAATGGTCGGTCACCGCCGCAACCTGCTGGCATACCTTCAGAAGGTTGACATCGAGCGTTACCGTGCCATCGTCGAGAAACTGGGCCTGAGAAAGTAATTTCTCCGAAAACGGGAAATTGCCGACGGGTGCTGTTATCTGCTCCCTAAACGGCTGCGGCGGATTTCCGCCGCAGCCTGTATTTTTGTATAAGACTTCGCGAAGGATTAGCAGTTAAACGCTTTTCCCACCGCCGTGGGAGGCGCGTTTAAGTGCTAAACCCTCCGAAGACTTAAATATATTCAGGAGGAAAACAAAATGTTTGAGAATTACAAAACTTACACCTTTGAGCTTGCAGGCAGACCTCTTACCGTTGAAATCGGCAAGGTTGCGGGTCTTGCAAACGGCTCCTGCCTTGTCCGCTACGGCGAAACCGCCGTTCTTGCCTGCGCTACCGCAAGCGCCCGTCCCCGCGACGGCATCGATTTTCTGCCTCTGTCGGTAGACTTTGAGGAGAGAATGTACTCCGTGGGCAGGATCCCCGGCGGATATCTGAAAAGAGAAGGCAGACCCGGAGAAAAGGCCATCCTGACCTCCAGAGTCATCGACCGTCCCCTGCGCCCTCTGTTCCCCAAGGATCTGAGAAACGATGTAAACGTGTCCCTGACGGTTATGTCCGTAGATCACGACTGCAGCCCTGAGATCACCGCCATGATCGGCGCTTCCATCGCCCTGTCCATTTCCGATATTCCGTGGAACGGTCCTATCGGCGGCGTGTTTATGGGTATGACCGAGGACGGCAAGCTTATGGTCAACCCCACTCGCAAGCAGCGCGAGAACAGCGTGCTTGAGCTGACCGTTGCGGCTACCCGCGAAAAGGTAGTTATGATCGAAGCCGGCGCAAAGGAAGTGTCCGACGACGATATGTTCAACGCCATTATGCTGGCGCACGCCGTTATCAAACAGCTTCTCGTATTCATTGACCACATTGTTGAAGAAGTCGGCAAGCCCAAGTTCACCTACGAGTCCGGCGAGCTTGACCACGATATGTTCGACGAGATCTTCGCATATGTTGAGGAAGATGTGAAAGCTGCTCTGGACACCGACGACAAAAATGTCCGTGACGAAAGGATGGAGCCCATTCAGGACAAGATAATGGACGCTTTCCTGGAGAAGTATCCCGACCTTGAGACTGTTTATCCCGAGCTTATTTATAAGATTCAGAAGAAGATCGTCCGTCATTGGCTGCTTGTTGACAAAAAGCGTGTTGACGGCAGAAGAATGGATCAGATCCGTCCCCTTGCGGCAGAGGTCGGTCTCTTCAAGAGAGTACACGGCTCCGGACTGTTCACCAGAGGACAGACTCAGGTCATGACTCTTGCCACTCTCGGCCCCATCAGCGACGAGCAGCTGCTTGACACCATCTGGGAAGAAGAGAGCAAGAGATATATGCACCACTACAATATGCCCGGCTACTCCGTAGGCGAGGCCAAGGCCTCCAGAAGCCCCGGACGCCGCGAGATCGGCCACGGTGCGCTTGCAGAGCGTTCTCTTGTTCCCGTACTGCCCTCCGTCGAGGAGTTCCCCTATGCCATCAGGCTTGTTTCCGAGGTTGTGTCCTCCAACGGTTCCACCTCTCAGGGCTCCGTATGCGGCTCCACTCTGGCGCTTATGGACGCGGGTGTGCCCATCAAGGCTCCCGTAGCGGGTATCTCCTGCGGACTTATTACCGCTGACGACAGCGACGATTTTATGACCATGATCGACATTCAGGGCCTTGAGGACTTCTACGGCGATATGGACTTCAAGGTGGCAGGTACTCACAAGGGTATCACCTCCATCCAGATGGATCTGAAGATCGACGGACTTACCCCCGAAATTATCCGCGAGGCTCTTGAGGTTACCCACAAGGGACGCGACTATATAATTGACGAGGTACTGCTGAAGGCAATTCCCGCGCCCAGAGCCGAGGCATCCGAGTACGCACCCAAGATGGTTGCTATGAAGATTCCCGTTGACAAGATCCGCGAGGTTATCGGCACCGGCGGCAAGGTCATTCAGAAGATCACCGCTGATACCGGCGCGAAGATCGATATTGAGGACGACGGCAGCGTATTCATCTCCGCTGTTGACAAGAACGCCATTGCGGCTGCAAAAGCCATTATCGACGGCATTGTATTTGAGCCCGAGGCAGGCGCTGTTTACGAGGGCGTGGTTACCAGAATCATTCCCATCGGCGCCTTCGTTGAATTCGCGCCCGGCAAGGAAGGTCTTGTACACATTTCCAAGCTTGACACTAAGCGCACTGAAAAGGTGGAAGATGTATGCGAAGTCGGTGACAGAATGAGAGTCAAGTTCCTGGGAACCGACGAAAAGGGCAGAATGAACCTTTCCAGAAAGGATGCCCTTATTGACGACGCAAAGGCTTCCTCCGCCGAGTAATCACAGCAAAAATTTCAGCGGCAAGGCTCCGTGGGAGCCGATGCCGCAAAAAGAAAGCCGGCGTCAGCCGGCTTTCGCTTTAGGTTATTTTCAAAGATTGCAAAGCTCAGCAAAGAGGAGAGTATATGAACGAAAACGGATATGATCCCCACGGACAGTTTCCGGAAATGCCGGAGGTGAAGCGCAGATATACGCCGGAGGAGGCGGGACACGACACGCGCCGCAAGCCTGTATCAAGGATCCGGCGCCGACGCAGAAAAAGCCTGAATCCCGGGGTACTGCTTATATGTCTTATACTGGCGGCGGTCATAGGCGTCAGTCTGTACCTTATCATCAGCGGCAAAAACAGGACGGCTCTGCCTCAGGAAACTTCCGGAGTCTCAGCCGGCGAGACGACAGAACCCCTTGAATCCGTTGATGACGGACGGGACTGGTACACGGTGACCGTCAGCGAGGCGCAGATATATGTGGGAGATTTGATACTTGTAAACGCTTCTACCGAGTACAGATTTCCCGCCGAGGCAGAAAACAGCATTACTGCCGTTTCATCGCTGAAAAACGGTTACTATCTGCTTGCCGATCCGGATGCAAAGCTTGAACCCAAGGTGATCGAGAGCTTTAACAAGCTGTGCAGCGATTATTATGCATACAGCGGCTTTGCCTATATGCAGGTGAACAGTGCGTACCGCAGCCGCGATGATCAGATAAGCATCTATAACCAATACACGGAGTCATACGGCGCAGACTACGCTAAAGCTTATGTTGCAAATCCCGGCTTCTCCGAGCATCATACGGGTCTTGCCATGGATCTGAATATTAACAGGAATGGCGCCATTTCCTATGTGGAAAGCGATGAAGGAGCGGCGTGGTTCAGAGAAAACGCCGGAAACTACGGCTTTATCCTGCGCTATCCGTCGGACAAGGTATATATGACGGGCATAAATTACGAGTCATGGCACTATCGCTATGTGGGTACGCCCCATTCGCTGATAATGAATGATATGAATATGTGCCTTGAGGAATACGAGCGGTTTTTGAAGGACTATACATACGATACAACCCGAATCGCGTATAACAATGCAACAGGAGTCGAATATGTCCCCGCAGAGGAGGACGCAGACGGCAGAACGCTTATCTACTACGCTCCCTCCGAAGGCGAAGAAACGGAAATAAAGATACCTAAAGGCTATACATACGAATTATCGGGCAACAACACGGACGGCTTTATCATTACCGCTAACCCGGATGCGTAGCGCTGATATATGCGAGGCTCCGCCCCGCGCACCGTTCAGTATTTACGGGGCTCCGCCCCATACCCCGCTTAAGCATATGCGAGGCTCCGCCCCGCACCCCGGTCAAGGGACTTTTTGAAAAAAGTCCCTTGACAATCCCCAAAAACTTTTGCCCTGATACGGCAATAAAGAA
>CAMFEL010000146.1 GCA_945949385.1 uncultured Clostridia bacterium
CGCAAAACGGACACCGCAATACAGCCGCTGCCGGTGCAAAGGTCGGCAAAACGCCCGCCCTTCGGCAGGGACTCTGCAACGAGAGAGGCAAGCACCTCCGTGTCTGCCCTCGGTATAAGGCAGGCGGGGCTTACTTTAATCGGCACGCCCATAAACTCCCACTCACCGAGAATATACTGAAGCGGCTCGCCCTCCTCGCGGCGGCGTGCCGCCGTCTCAAGAGCGGGGTCGGTAAAATCCCGTTCTCTCTCAGCCATTAGGGAAGCATGGCTGATATTTTCCGTGCGGCAAATAAGCTGTGCCGCATCAAAGGCGGCGTCCTCGACGCCTGCGGCTTCAAGCCTCTTTGTCAGTTGTCTGAGGGTCATTTTCTTTTTCGGTATTTTCCGCAGTGCCGTCGGTTATATGAGGGTTTTCTTCGGTTTTTACGGATTCTGATTCTGCGGCGTCGGGGGAGTCGGACTGTGCATCGGACTGTGTGTCGGCAGTTTCCGCTTCCTCAGTCTCAGCTGCCGCTTCCCCGGTCTCAGCCGCTGTAGCCTTGCTTTCATCGTCAATGTCATTTGCATTTGCGCCACCCTCGCCGCTCTCGGGCTCCTCGGCTTCCTCTTTTTCCTCATATTTTGCCCGCTCGTCGGGGAATTCGCCGGGCATTGCGCATTTCAGCGCCGCAAGCGCCACTTCAAGCTGGCTTTCGTCAGGCTCCTTTGTGGTAATGCGTTGCATCCAGAGTCCGGGAGCGGACAGCGCCTTTGTAACGGGATTTGGGTGCTTGCCCGCAATCATAAGAAACTCAAAGCCGATTCCCACGATTACCGGCACCATAGCAAGCTTTGTAAGGATAATTGCGATTTTCGGCCATGTGTTCCAGTTAATAAACGCCGTCACAAGTATGGAAATTATCAGCATTACGAAAATAAAGCTGGTACCGCAGCGGGGATGGAAACGGCTGCACTTTTTGGCGTTTTCGGGAGTCAGCTCAAGCCCGGCCTCATAGCAGGCAACGGATTTGTGTTCTGCGCCGTGATATTCGTAGGTGCGGCGTATGTCCTTCATAAGGGAAGTGAGCAGCAGGTATGCCACGAAAAAGATTATGCGTATGACGCCGGCAATAAGATTCTGCACAAAGCTTGGTATCTGGGCGTCGCCGAAATGCTTTGCCAGCGCGCCGATTCCCATGGTGGCAACATTGGGCAGCACCATGAACAGCGCCACGCTGAGAATAACGCCCAGCACCATACCCACGGTCATGACCGCGTTCATCAGCTTGTCTCCGAAACGGCGCACAAGCCATTTTTCAAAGCGGGTCTCCGGCTCGTCCGTATCAATGCCGTTCATGGCGGCGCTGTCCTCCAGAGTGCCGAAGGAAAGCTTCATCATTTCCACCATATTCACACATCCGCGGATAATGGGAAAATTCCAGAATTTGTTTTTCTTTCGCATGGATGTAAACTTTGAATTTTTAACATCTATCTTTCCGTCGGGGCGGCGCACAGCCAGAGACACATCGTCTCCGCTTTTCATCATAACGCCCTCAAGCACGGCCTGTCCGCCTACTTTACCAAGACGCTCGTTTTTTTCTTTTTTCATTGTTTTATATTATCCTTTCGGTTGTTCTCAATGTTTTTACTGTGTTCGCATATGTCGCTCACGGGACATTTTATACACTTAGGAGCTCTTGCAGAGCAGATGTCTCTGCCGAATATGACCATACGGTGGCAAAAGCCGCTTTGTTTGTCTCTCGGCACCAAAGCCTCCATAATGCGCTCTGTTTTCAGCGGGTCTTTCCATTCCTCGGGGTAAAAACCCAGTCGGCCGCATATGCGTATGCAGTGGGTGTCCGCTACAATGCCGCCTTTGCCGAAAACATCGCCCAGTACAAGATTTGCTATCTTTCTCCCTACTCCCGGCAGGGACAAAAGCTCGTCCATACTGTCAGGGACCTCTCCCCCGAAGCGCGTGCAGATAATCTCCGACGCCTCTTTAATGCTGCGAGCCTTACCGCGGTACAGACCGCAGGAGCGTATCAGCTCCTCGATTTTTTCCACGGGAGCCGCCGCCATATCCTTCGCTGTAGGATAGGCGGCAAACAGCTCGCGGCTTACGATGTTTACTCTTTCATCGGTACATTGAGCACTGAGCCGAGCCATTACAAGGAGCCGCCACGGGTCGCTGTCGGCTTCAAGAGAGCACTGCGCGTCGGGGTAAAGCTCCCGCAGCCGCCGCTCTGTCTCTGCCGCCCGCTTCATAGGCGTATATTTTTCATCTGCCATTGTATTATTATCCTTTCCGAGCGCGGGTCATCCGTTGTCCGCGCCGTCACTGTCGGCGTCTGCGTCCGCCGTGTTTGAACCTATGCCGAAATATACATTGAAAATATCGCGTATTGCAAAACCTGCATCCGTGCCGTTAGCGCCGTTTTCAATAATGCAGGTAGCTACTATTTCGGGGTCGTCAAAGGGGGCAAAGGCGGTGAAAAGCGCGTTGTCCGACTTGGTTGAGGACACCTGTGCCGTACCGGTCTTACCGCCTATGGATATGGGATATGAGGCAAAGATCCTTGCGGCCGAGCCGTCTTCAACCACATCTTTCATAGCATATTTTACCGTAGATACATTACCCGGATCAAGTGCGACGGAGTCAAGCATCTCGGGCTCCGCCGTGTAAGTAATGTTTCCGTTGTAGTCCCGCACCTCTTTGAGGATATGAGCGCCGACGCGCTCTCCGCCGTTGAGCAGGGTGGAAATATACATACTTATCTGAAGCGGCGTAAACAGATTGTCCGACTGGCCGATAGCCGCCTGAAGCGTGTCTCCGTCGTACCATGTGTTGCCGCTGGCTTCTCTTTCCGCGGGGCCTGCCAGCACTCCGGTCTTTTCGTCAAGCTCTATTCCCGTATGCTCGCCCAGCCCGTATTTCTTGCAGTATTCGTTCATCTTGGTAATAGTCAGCCGTCTGCCTACATCGTAGAAGAAGTAGTTGCAGGATACCTGAATTGCCTTTGACACATTGACCATACCGTGAGTCTGCATACCGTATTTTGCCGAATATATCCAGCAACGCGGCGTAAAGCTGGGGGCGTAGTAATCGTACTGACCCTTATCCTGAATTTCCGAGTACGGGGTAATGATTCCTTCCTGCAAGGCCGCCACTGCCACTCCCGGCTTAAAGGTTGAGCCCGGCTCGTATATACCGTCCAGGGCGCGGAACAAAAGGGGGATGTTCTCGGTGTCCTCCGACAGCTCTTTGTAATCCTCGGTAAAGGTGGTAAGGTCGTAGGTAGGATATGAGACAAGCGCCAGTACCTCGCCCGTTTTCCGGTTCACCGCAGTAAGTGCGCCCGCTTTGGCGTCCTCTCCCGACAGCTCCACGCCGCTTGCCTCTGCATTTGAGGCAATAAGCTCTATGTTTGATTTCAGCGCGGTTTCCGCCGCAGCCTGAAAGTCTATGTCAAGTGTAAGATAAACATCCTGTCCTGCAACGGGTTCCTTTGAAACATACTGATCTACCGTGTTTCCGTATTCGTCCTCCACGATAGTCAGCACGCCGTCCTCGCCGTGCAGATACTCTTCAAAGGCCTTTTCTGCGCCCGACGTTCCCACGATAGCGTCAAGATTGTAGCCTTTTTCCGTGTAATAATCGGCGTTTTCCGCCGTGATCTTACCCGTTCTGCCCAACATATGCGAGGCGATGCCGGGGTAGTTGTAGACACGCTCCGCTTCACAGCATACACCCAGACCTCGGATATTTCCCTCGGTAGCGGCGGAAATAAGCCTTACGGACACATCTTTCAGAATAGTGTACGGCTCCGCCGTGGAAAAATTGTGCATTTCCATATCAAGCCGAACGGTGAACAGCAGCTCCGCTTCCTCTTTTCCGTACAGCTCCTTGCCCTCTTTGTCACAGAGCCCGTAGCGCAGGCGGAGAGCGTCGCGCATATCGGCTACGGAAGCGGTGCTCCAGGTAACATTGCCGCCGTCGTCGGCAGCTTCGGGGACAAAATTCATTCCCTGCAATAGCTTTGAAAGCCGCTTGCCGTAAACGGTCTTCATATAATCTTCGTCAAGGCTCCATTTGCCGTTCTCCGAAACAAACGGATGCTCCGGCAGGGTAAAGCTGTCGTACTCGTCAGCATTTCGGGCGGTTTCCAGCAAGTAAAGAACAGTTTCGTTTTTTTCGCTCTCCGTGCGCCCTATACTGCCCGCGTCAAGATAAATATCATAGGTGTATTGGTTGGAAACGAGAGCTTTGCCGTTTCTGTCGTATATACAGCCGCGCTGTGCGCGTATTTTCACGGTTCTTGTGAGATTTCCCGTCCGAAGCGTTTCTGTGTAGTAGTCCTGACCTGCAATCTGAATGTTAATTAGCCGGGCAATGAAGATAAGACAGACCGCGGCGAAAAAAACGCCCAGGGCGATATACCGCTCCAGATGGTCTCTTTTTTTGCTCATCTTCATCACTCCTTTCCCGAAACCGGGTTTTCAGCCGCGCTTTGCACTTGGTACAAGTTTTTCGGCGGCTTACAGTATGTCCCCGTCTCCCGTTCGCTGTTCTCTCGATTTGTGGAAACGGTGCAGGCACAGCCACACGGTCAGATACACCGCCGGGGCAATAAGCGCCGTTGAGAAAAATTCCGGCAATACGATATGGAGAAATATCTGTCCCGCCGACGCTCCCAGAGTCACGGAGGCGGTAACGGCGCTGATTACGGCGCGTCCCGCGCAGCAGCAAGCGATATACACCGCTTTGACGGGCAGTCCGTTACGCAGATAGCGGGAGGACAGTATGCCCACGGCACAGCCCACCGGCACATACAGCAGAGCCAGAAGCTGCGGGGCATTTCCCGTAGCT
>CAMFEL010000147.1 GCA_945949385.1 uncultured Clostridia bacterium
GCCGCCGCCGGAAACCAGCACCGCAATATCAGCTTTGTTTTTCATTTTTCAGTTTACCTCCGAGTATGGGGAGAAGCACAGCCCCTGCGGAATTGCCTATAAGTACCGTTCCCAAAAAGGCGAAAGTCCGAAGCGTTGCCTTTCCCGCAAGGGCAAAATAAAACATATCGGCAACGGAATGCTCAAAACCGCACAGTATAAATACGGGGATACAGAACAAAACTCCTATAAGCTTTCCCCTGTCGCGGTAAATGCTGACGGCAAGGTACATAAGTATGCCGCAGAAGATACTGCGTACAAGCGATGAATATAAGGGCTGACACAGCTTTGCCGAGCAAGCCTCGGTCGCAGCCTCTCCCAAGGCGGGGAGAGCAATATTCAAAACTATTCCGCAGACAAAAACCGCCGCCGCATTGCCCAGAAGTCCCAGAAAAAGGACGGATAATTCTTCCCTGCCGTGCTTTTCCGGAATAAATCCTATTTTGCCCGTAAAGAGTGAGTACCCTTTCAGGCAGATACAAAGGAGAGCTACGGAAAACAGCACCGCGCCTACGTATTTGTTATCGCAGGAAAGGTAAACAGTGCCTCCTACGGCAATGAGAATTCCCGCGCAAACTCCGGAAAGAAATTTGTTCAGCATATAACTATCCTGTCGTCTGACTTTATGATTTCTCCGATGATGTAAGCGTCCTCGCCGCTCTCATGCAGAACGGAAAGCGCCATGTCCGCGTCCTCTCTCGAAACTACGATACTCATTCCCACACCCATGTTGAAGGTATTGAACATATCGCGCTCGCTGATATTTCCCCGCTTTGCAATAAGCTCAAATACGGGAAGTATGCGAACGGCGCTTCTGTCGATTTTTGCGCACAGCCCTTCGGGAATGCTTCTGGGGATGTTCTCGTAGAAGCCGCCGCCGGTAATGTGGGATATTCCCTTTACATTCACCTTTTCAAGCAGTGAGAGAACAGGCTTTACATATATCTTTGTGGGGGTAAGAAGCGTTTCACCCACGGATTTTCCGCCAAGCTCCGAAACAGGGGATTTGATGTCGGAGTTTTCAACATCGAATACCTTGCGCACCAGAGAAAAGCCGTTTGAATGAACGCCCGACGAGGGTAGAGCGATAATCACGTCTCCCTCTTTCATTTTACTGACATCAATTATTTTGTCCTTGTCAACCACACCCGTGCAGTATCCTGCAAGGTCGTATTCGTCCTCGGGATAAAAGCCGGGCATTTCCGCGGTCTCGCCGCCTATAAGCGCGGCTCCGCTCTGCACGCAGCCCTCGGCAACTCCTTTGACAATATCGGCGATACGCTCGGGAATGTTTTTGCCGCAGGCGATGTAATCGAGGAAGAACAGCGGCTTTGCACCGCAGCAGATAATATCGTTTACGCACATGGCAACGCAGTCAATGCCTACCGTGTCATGCCTGTCCGCAAGAAACGCCAGCTTCAGCTTTGTGCCGACGCCGTCAGTGCCGCTTACCAGCACGGGCTTCTTTATTCCGGTAAGGTCAAGCTCAAAAAGTCCGCCGAAGCCTCCCAGATCCGAGCATACGCCGGGGGTAGCGGTCTTTGCTATGTGAGCCTTCATAAGTTCTACTGCGCGGTAGCCGGCGGTAATGTCTACTCCCGCCGCCGCGTAGCTTTCACTGCGGCTGTTTTTCATCTTCACAAATCTCCCTTTTCCGAAATTTTTTGTTCAAACCGATTTTTATGTGTATCCGTAGGAATTTCCGTAGGATATTTCCCGCTGAAGCAGGCGGAGCAGAAGCTGCATCCTCCGTCCGCGCCCAGCATACGGGGCAGATTTTCAAGGCTAAGATACGCCAGAGTGTCTGCGCCGATACTCTCCCTTATTTCATCAAGGGTACTGCGGCAGGCAATAAGACAGTCGCGGGAATCTATATCCGTGCCGTAGTAGCAGGGATTGAGAAAGGGCGGCGCGGAAACGCGCAGATGTACTTCGGCAGCTCCCGCATCACGTAGCAGCTTTACAATCCTTCTGCTGGTGGTGCCGCGCACGATGGAATCATCAACCATAACGACCCGCTTGCCGCGCACCGCGCTTGATATGGGGTTAAGCTTGATCTTCACCCCGTCCTGCCTTGCGGACTGACCGGGGGAAATAAAGGTGCGTCCTATATATTTATTTTTGATAAAGCCCATTTCATAGGGGATCCCCGACCGTTTCGAGTAACCGATAGCGGCGTCAAGTCCCGAATCGGGTACGCCCACCACCACGTCCGCCTCCACGGGAAGCTCCTCTGCCAGAAGCTCACCCGCTCTCAGCCTGCACTCATGAACGGATATGCCGTCAATAACGGAATCGGGACGGGAAAAATAAATATACTCAAAAACACACGGTGAATGTGCCGCACTGCCGCAGGCGTCTTTAATAGACTGTATGCCCTCTTTTGAGAACACCAGTATCTCCCCCGGCTCCACATCTCTTATGAATTCCGCTCCGATGGAATCAAGGGCGCAGCTTTCGGAAGCGATAACATATGTACCGTCCTCTTTCTTGCCGTAGCAAAGCGGTCTGAAGCCGTTGGGGTCTCTTACGGCAATAAGCTTTGCGGGAGACATTATTACAAGAGAATACGCTCCGCGTATGCGGCGCATTGCTCTTGCCACCGCCTCCTGAATCGAAGCGGACTGAAGCCGCTCCTGTGTGATTATATAGGAAATGACCTCGGTGTCGCTGGTAGTGTGGAATATGGCACCGCGCAATTCAAGCTCGGAGCGCAGCTCATAGGAATTTACAAGATTTCCGTTGTGCGCCAGAGCCATACGGCCTTTGATGTGATTGACCACCACAGGCTGAGCGTTGCTTCTTCCGCCGCCGCCCGTAGTACCGTAGCGGACGTGACCCACCGCCATGGTACCGTGTCCCAGCGACGCAAGCACATCGGGCGTGAACACCTTGCCTACCAGACCCTCGTCCTTATATGTGTGAAACAGTCCGTCGTCGTTGACAACTATGCCGCAGCTTTCCTGTCCCCTGTGCTGCAGCGCGAACAGACCGTAATACGAATCCATGGCGACATCGGTTTCAACCGGGGAAAAAACTCCGAATACGCCGCATTCTTCTCTGAGTTCAGCCATTGTTATCTCCGAAAACACGGTTCATCATTTCGCGGTAAGCGTCCTCAACTCCGCCCAAGTCACGGCGGAAGCGGTCCTTGTCAAGCTTCATGTTTGTCTCTGCGTCCCAGAAGCGGCAGGTATCGGGAGAAATCTCGTCCGCAAGGATGACCGCGCCGTCGGAGGTGCGTCCAAACTCAAGCTTGAAGTCCACAAGCTTTACGCCGATCTTCAGGAAATAATCCTTCAGCAGGCTGTTGACCTTCAGCGCCATAGCGATTATGGAGTCAATTTCCTCTCTGGTTGCGAGCTTCAGCGCAAGTGCCTGATAGGAGTTTATAAGAGGATCGTGCAAATCGTCGTTTTTATAGGAAAACTCCACCGTAGGGCTGTCGAATACGATGCCCTCCTCAACGCCGTAGCGCTTGGAGAAGGAGCCTGCGGAGATATTTCTGACTATAACCTCAAGGGGTACAATTTCCACCCGTCTCACAACAGTCTCGCGCTCGGAAAGCTCCTCAACGAAGTGAGTGGGAACACCGTTTTGACTGAGATACTGCATAAGATAGTTTGACATACGGTTGTTCACCGCGCCCTTGCCCTCGATAACGCCCTTTTTCAGTCCGTCGAAAGCGGTAGCGTCGTCCTTGTAGGACACGATAACATAGTCTTTATCCTCCGTGGCAAAAACCTTTTTTGCCTTTCCCTCGTAGAGCTGTTCGCACTTTTTCATCTTTTTGACTCCTTTTTATGTGATTTATGCTTTTTGATTATTTGTTTATGCTTTCTCTGAGTGCCGCGTCTTTCTCAAGCACTTTCTTTTTGTCGGTTTCTCTTTTTGCGTCAAGAGCCGCCGCCAGGTCGGCGTCCTCGATTGCCAGCATTTGTATACACAAAAGAGCGGCATTGGCGGCTCCGTTCACCGCCACGGTGGCTACCGGTATTCCGGAAGGCATCTGAACAGTGGACAGCAGCGCGTCAATACCGCCCATGCCGCCGGAAGCTACAGGTATTCCGACAACGGGAAGCGTGGTATTTGCCGCAATTGCTCCGGCAAGATGAGCCGCCATTCCTGCGACTGCGATTATGGCGCCGAAACCGTTTTTGCGCGCACTTTTTGTGAAAAGAGCCGCTTCCTCGGGCGTTCGGTGTGCGGAAAAGATATGAACCTCGTAGGGTACCCCGAACTGCTTCAGCACATCAATAGCTCTTTCGACCACGGGCATATCGCTGTCGCTGCCCATAATCACGGCGATTTTTCTCATATTATACCTCCATAAGCCTAAGGCTGACCCAAAAAGGGCGCACTTACCGCGTAAAGGTAGGTGCGCCCAGACGGTCGGCTTTATAATCCTTTGTTTCTCCGTGGTAAACTCCACTTTTTCCGTCAGTCGCAAAGGACTTCGCATTTATAACTGCAATAATATATTACCACGACCGCCGGAAAAAGTCAACACAAAAAAACCTTTTCCCTCCGTGAAAAACAGAGAAAAAACAGTCAAAAAACAATCACAAATATAAATATTGCCGAGACAGAGATTATAAACTCCCGCTTTCCCGGTACAACTGCAAGTCTGCTGTCGACACGCTCCCGAGCGTTGCTTTATTTCCGCCGCGAAACTTTAAGTTTATGCTAACGGCGCAAGCTCCCTATATTTCGTCGAATGTGTTATGCCCTTTCAACATAGAGCCTTGCAGTTCTAACGTGTCGAGAAGAGGGGAGAGATTCTAAAGAGAGGGGAGAAGATACATCGTCT
>CAMFEL010000148.1 GCA_945949385.1 uncultured Clostridia bacterium
TCCGCTGTTTCCGGTGAGTAATCGTATTTCATAGATTGAAGCGCCTTTCTTTATACCGCAAAACGGATCCTGCGGCATTAATCTTGTTAAGCAGATTATAACACTTTTGATATAAAATTACAATCACTGTATATACCGATTGTGGAAATTAACAAAAAATTAAAAAAACTATTGACATGGAGGCGTAACCGGTGTAATATAGGAATAGGAATTATTCCTAATAAATGAAAAGAGAAAAACTATGACTCAGCAGAAAAAAGCAGTGATCGAGGCGCTGAGTGAGGCCGGCGGGACACATCCCACGGCGGAAACGGTATATTTGCTGGCGAAAAAGCGCCGTCCGTCCATTGCCATGGGAACCGTATACCGCAATTTGTCTCTTATGGCGGACGCGGGAGAGATCAGGCGCATTACCGTGCCCGACGGCGCTGACCGCTTCGATATATTTCCCAAGGATCACTTTCATATTATTTGCTCGCGCTGTGCAAGAATGTACGACATTCCCGTTGCCGACGCCGAGATTACGGTTAAGGGATTGCCGGCGGGCGTTAAGCTTGAGGCGACAAGCCTTGTTATGGAATGTATATGTCCCGCCTGCGGCGGTGATAATATAAAATAATTATTTCTATTTTTTCAAAGGAGATTTATTATGGAACTTAAGGGATCAAGGACAGAACAGAATCTGATGGCGGCTTTTGCGGGCGAGAGCCAGGCAAGAAACAAGTACACCTATTTCGCTTCCAAGGCTAAAAAGGATGGCTACGAGCAGATCGCGGCAATTTTCACTGAGACTGCCGAGAACGAGAAGGAACACGCTAAAATGTGGTTTAAGCTGCTCAACGGCGGTATCGGCACCACCGAAGAAAACCTTGCGGCTGCTGCGGCAGGCGAGAACTATGAGTGGACCGATATGTACGCAGAGTTTGCTAAGGTAGCAAAGGAAGAGGGCTTCGATCACATTGCCGCTCTGTTTGAGGGCGTGGCAAAGGTGGAAAAGGAGCATGAGGAAAGATATCTGAAGCTGCTTGAAAACTGCCGCGAGGGCAAGGTGTTCTCCAAGGACGGCGACGTTATCTGGCAGTGCCGCAACTGCGGTCACATCTGCATCGGCAAAAAGGCTCCCGAGGTGTGCCCCGTTTGCGCTCATCCTCAGAGCTACTTCCAGGTCAAGCCCGAAAATTACTGATTTTTTGAAATATTGCAAAAAGGCGGGTTCCCCCGCCTTTTTGCTTTGCCGGATTCAGGTAACTGAGCCAAGGATAGGAACGGCGTTTTGCAGCTTATTCACAGTATGTTTGTTGACACGGGAGCCTCATTGTGCTATTATTTGAGTGTATCGGTTATGCCGAATTTAACGAAGGAGCTTTTGAATATGAAAAAGTTTATATGCTTTGCTTTGCTCCTTGCGCTGTGCGTGTCCCTTTGTTCCTGCGCCGTGTTTTACGACGCCTTCGGCAACGGAAATAAGGGCAAGGAAATCAGTGCTCCCAGAGACGATTACAGTATACCCTTCAAAGAGGGCTACTATCTGGGAGATAAATATGCGCTTCAGCTTGTTTATACCGGTAATGAAGCGGAGTATTCCTACGATGTTTATATGTGCGATGCTTATACGGGCGCCGAGGCCTTTCTCGGCATGGTCTACGGCCTTGAGGCGGACGCTTCGGAGGCAACCGTCCCTGGTTACAGCGATGTCAGAGTTACTCTGCGGCTTACATATTCTTCGGAGGAGAAAATTATTCGTGTCACGGATGAAAGCGGAGGCTACGGCAGCAGTTATGACGGAGAATATATTTATTACGGAGAAAAATGGCAGGTGCTCTCCGAGGACAATGCGGACTATTTAACCTCGGGAACTTACAGAAACGGTTCTTATAAAATTGTTGTTACCGTTGACGAGGACAGCATAAATATTTCCGTAAGAGATGCGGACAATATTGCGCTGTTTGAGGGAACGCAGAAAACCTCCGGCAAGGTGAACTCCCTTGCCTTCGCAGAGGGGTCGTCTACCATACGGTTTCTCAAGGGAGTTGACGCAAACGGCGCCTTTATCGACCTCGTGGAAGCGGGAGGCAGCATTACCGAGGCATATTCGGGACGGTACTATCTCAGCAAGTGACTTCGCAACGTATCGGACGCACGGAAAGTGAGGTATTTGTATGAAAACATTAGGCTATTACAACGGAAAATTCGCTCCCCTTGAGGAAATGAATGTACCCATGCTGGATCGCGGCTGTTACTTCGGCGACGGAGTTTATGACGCTACATACAGCAGAAATCACAAAATATTTGCGCTGAGGGAGCATATAGACCGGTTTTACCGCAGCGCGGAAATGCTTGACATTAAAATAAAAGAAACAAAAGACGAAACGGCGGCTCTGCTGTGTGCTATGGTGTCAAAGGTTGACGACGGCGACCAGTTCGTATACTGGCAGGCTACAAGAGGCACGGCGCTGAGAAACCATGTGTATCCTGAGGATATGCAGGCGAATATCTGGATCATGCTGAAGCCGGGAAAAATTCAGAACAATTTTGAAAAGGTCAGCCTTATTACTGCAGAGGATACGCGGTTTTATCACTGCAACATAAAAACTCTCAACCTTATTCCCAGCGTAATGGCGGCGACGCGCACCGCCAGAAGCGGCTGTCACGAGGCGGTCCTTCACCGCGGGGAGAGAGTGACGGAATGTTCCCATTCCAATGTCCACATACTGAAAAACGGCGTTTTCCGCACGGCACCTGCCGACTGCCTGATACTGCCGGGTATTGCAAGAGCGCATCTTATAAATATTTGCAGGGAAAAGGGAATACCCGTGGATGAGACACCTTTTACCGTGTCGGAAATGATGGATGCCGACGAGGTTATCGTGTCAAGCTCAAGCTGTCTTTGCCGCGGAGCCTATGCCGTAGACGGCGTAAATGTGGGCGGCAGGGCACCGGAAATTCTGGATATGCTTTGCCGAGAGACTCTGAGAGAGTTTAACGAAGAAACAGATATTTGACGGGAGAAGGCGTCCTTCATGCAGTACAACAGATTTTATGCACGTGTCGATCTCGGCGCAATAGGCAAAAACATTGAAAAAGTGCGCCGAAGCATCCCTGACGGCACTATGATAATGGCCGTAATTAAGGCAGATGCCTACGGGCACGGCGCTTTGGCAGTCGCCGAATATCTTGAGGATAAGGCGGATCAGTTCGGTGTTGCCTGCGTCGACGAGGCGCTTGAGCTTCGAGGGGCAGGATGCAAAAAGCCTATACTGATTCTGGGCAGCGCGAATCCGTCGGAGTATTCCGCAATTGCGGAAAACGATATAACCGCAACTGTCTTTACGCTTGAGGATGCACGGCTGCTTTCCCAAGAGGCAAGCCGTCTCGGAAAGGTCGCGACGGTTCATATCAAGGTTGATACCGGCATGGGTAGGATCGGCGGTGAACCGAATGAGGCGTTTGCCGAAGAAGTTAAAGAAATTTCGCAATTGCCGAATATAAACATCGGCGGGAACTGTTTGACGGCTTTGTCGAAATGCTTGAAAGGCGCGGAGTTGAGATCCCGGTAAAGCATGTTGACAACAGCGCGGGTATTATGGAGCTTGACAGGCATTATAATATGGTAAGAATGGGCATTATGCTTTACGGTTTGTATCCGTCCGAGGAAACTGACCGTTCATGGAAGCTGTATCCCGCAATGGAGCTTATAGGTAAGGTTTCTTATGTGAAAACCGTTCCGGCAGGCGCCGGTATAAGCTACGGGCATACGTTTGTTGCCGACAGGGAAATGCGCGTTGCAACGGTGTCCGTCGGGTACGCCGACGGGTATCCGCGCAGTCTGTCGAACAAGGGGTGTGTACTTATAGGCGGCGTGCGGTGTCCCGTTATCGGCAGGGTGTGTATGGATCAGATGATGGTGGATATAAGCCGCGCCGGAGATGTGAAACGGGGCGATGACGCCGTTATCGTGGGACACTGCGGGGAAGAGTATATTTCAGCCGATGAGGTCTCGGAGGCGGCGGGCTCCTTTAATTACGAATTCGTGTGCGGCATTTCAAGAAGGGTGCCGAGAGTTTATTTTGACGGCGAGCGCTGTTTGGGTGAGGTTTCGTATATAAAAAAACCGCTGTGACTTTTTTGCGGAAACCTTCATTATTATATGCGTATTTATTGTATTTGCTTTTCGCAAAAGAAACGCATGTAAAGGTCTACTGCCTGCGACGGCTTTGCTTGCTTTCGCAAAGAGGCTGACGCTTGCTTTTATATAACTTTGTTGTCACTAAACGCGTACAGTTGTCGCCGCCTCTCGTAAAACGGCCGGAAAAGTGAAAAAAATTCACAAAAAAACAGTACGGTTTTCGCTTTTTTACTTGACATTTCACATTGCGTGCGCTATACTTTAAGCGTAGAAATTTAACTTGGAGGTTAAATCATGAAGAAAATCCTTTCCTACGTTCTTCTGGTTGCCATGCTGGTGGGCTGTATGATTCCTGCATTTACAGCCAATGCGGCAGGCGGCGCGAAGTTCTCCGCTACGGACGCGGCTCCTGTGTACGGAGATACTTCGTTCGAGAGCGAAATTACAATTGCCGATAACCCCGGCATAGCTGCTCTTGAGGTAGTTGTGTTCTTTAAGACCGCAGATATCTCATCTGTAGAAGTTGATTTTACGGGAACCGTATATGACCCGGAAAACTGCGGTATCGGCAGTGTTATTGCCGGTACCAATAACAAGG
>CAMFEL010000149.1 GCA_945949385.1 uncultured Clostridia bacterium
TTTCGATAAACTCGAAAATCTTCTCGTATCCGTCGCCGTAGTACATATACAGATACTCTTTGAGATATGCAATGTACTGCTCATAGGACATATCGGGCTCCCACTCCATCTTTACGGACATGTAAGCCTTCAGATTTTCAAAGTTATAACCGCCGCTCTGGCCTTCGTAATAGATACCCTTTACATTGCATTCCTCATAAAGGAACTTGTAGTCATAGTAGATGTTGAAAATACAGGGCAGACTCACCATATAGTATGAGTAAGTTACTCCGTAGTACCAGTACCACATCTCGGCACCGGTCTCGGCGCACATTGCGCCCCATGCCTTAAGGCTTGCGGCGGTCTTTATGTTGTTTTCCTTGCCGAGCTGGCCGAGGTTTGTACATTCGCCGCTGTTGATATAGTGGTTGTTGCAGCCCTGACCGCAATAGAACACTATAAGGTTCTTATCGGGTCTTACGGTGGCGGGAATGTCGTGGTTGTACAGGATCATATGTACTCTCATACCCGGATAGTATTCCTGAATGTCCCTTGCGGCACGGTTTGCAAGATCCACATATACTCCGGAATAACCCTCGGGGGGAGTAATCCATTCTCCGGTTTTTTTGTCCAGCTTGCCGTTTGCCTTAAGGTTGCAAAAACGGCAGGTGCAGTACTTTTCGTTATCGCAGAGGGAGAAGGACATGGTCTTCTGTCCCTGTGCAACCAGTTCTTTTGCCGTGGTGGTAAATGCGTAGCAGGCTGCGCCCCAGTTCTCTATTCTTCTCATGGTATCCAGCATACCGGTGAACAAAGTGTTGTAAGAAGTTTCGTTGGAAGCGCAGGGCTGCCAGTCATACTCGTTCTGCTGTACGCCGGAGTTGTACTTTTCAACATACCGTTCTTCCAGCGTCTTGGTGCCGTCATCGGGGGGCATAACGCCGGTGCCCATTCTCCAGTAGTAGCCGAAAGAATGAGCGTTGATAAACTGAGGACCGTACTGAAGTCCGTACCGGGCATCTGAGTAACCGTAAATCTGGGTGCCGTTCTGGCGTGAGGGGTAATAGTAATTCTCTACGCTTTCGGATACATTCTGTCCGCAGTATCTGAACTTCAGCTTAGGCTGAACCTCAACACTTGTTCCCTCGGGGATATCCACGGTGCGGAACTTGTACTGGAAGGTGTACTCGTCATCGTAGAAGCGGAAGCCCAAATAGTTTTCCAGTATCTCGTAAACAGCGTACATATTTCCGCGGTATGTACCGTAAACATTGAGCATTCCGTCGGTAACATCGTACTTGTAGCCCTCGGTCCCAAGCTGCTGACCGAGCTCGCTGTTAATGTCAACAATGTTGAATATAACCGCATGCTCGCCCGCAGGAGCACCTTTGCCGCTCTGGGGGCGTACACCGCAAGCCTGTTCAACATATCTCTGCATAATCTCGGCGGCATACATGGAGTTGTCGTTCGACTCGGCGCTGTCACCGACATTCAGCGTGAACTCGGAAATATCGGCTCCGCCGATTGTCAGACGGTAGATCTGCTTTCCGTTGTCAAAGTCGGAAACACTCATTTTGCCTGCCAGCAGACACTTGAGGTAGTACGCGTCGGTAGCGTTTACAACGCCGTCCGCGTTCATATCCGCAGCATCGAAACAGATGTTATCAAGGGCATAAGTTTTTCCCGCCAGATAACTCTTGATCATATAGGCATCCTGCCCGTTGATATTGCCGTCCTCCGACGCATCGGCGTTACCCACGGTAAACGTATCGTCGTTTACAAAGGTCTGTGCACTGATGCCGACGGCAAGCGTCCCCGCCAGCATAAGCAAGGCGAGCAGCGATGAAAGCACTTTTTTCATGTTTGTCCTCCAAAAAGATATTTTGCTATAATAAAGATAGCACAACTCCGACGATTTTTCAAGCACTACATGTAAATATGAACAAAAATATTTCCGTTTTCTCCTTCCGATTTGCAGATATGTACCCGATTTGAATCCGACTCTTTGCTCCCTGCCGTGACCGTTTTTGCCATTGCTCCGTCAGGAAAAGCCAAAAAGCACCCGTACCCTTTCAAAAAGGGTACGGGCGCCTATAAAAAGTGCTTACGGGGTAACGCCTTCCCGTCTGCTGCCGTACTCATAAATCTGTGTCATGGGATTTACGGTAAAGTCGATTTCATTCGGCAAGGAATACTGAGAGCTTGAGAACAGCTCCATATCCCTGTCCTTTATGCCGTTGTACATATCGGTATATCTCTGCTCATACAGGGCGCGCAAGGTTTCGTCACCGTCTGTATACATACGGTCATAAGAGCTTGACAAACCGAGAAAATCGAAGCAAATCAGCAGTATTCTGATGCGTTCCTTATACTCTTCTCTGTCAGCCGCCTCCAGTGCGTCGCACAGAAGCTGTCTCATATATTCATAGTTTTCATCGATGTACGCATAAGAGTACATATCTCCCGGGCGGTCAAAGTTTCGAAAATCTTCTCGTATCCGTCGCCGTAGTACATATACAGATACTCTTTCATGTACTCAATGTACCGTTCATAGGACATATCCGGCTCCCACTCCATTCTGGTGGACAGATATGTTTTGAGATTTTCAAAATTGTAGTCGGAGCTGCCGCCCTCGTAGTAAATGCCCCTGACATTGCACTCCTCGTACAAATATTTGTAATCGTAATAAATATTGAATATGCAGGGCAGACCCACAAGATAGTAGTGATAGGTAATTCCGTAATACCAGTACCACATCTCGGCGCCGGTCTCAGCGCACATTTCTCCCCATGCTTTAAGGCTCTTTGCAACGCTTATGTTGTTCTCCTTGCCGAGCTGACCCAGATTTGTGCATTCGCCGCTGTTGATATAATGGTTATTACAGCCCTGACCGCAGTAGAACACCACAAGGTTCTTGTCTGGTTTCACGGTAGCGGGGATATCATGATTGTAAAGAATAGTATGTATCTTCATTCCCGGATAGTATGCCTGAATATCCCTTGCGGCGCGGTTTGCAAGGTCTACATAAAGTCCGGAATAACCCTCCGGCAATGATGTCCACACGCCGGTATTGATGTTAAGCTTGCCGTTTGCCTTAAGGTTGCAGAAACGGCAGGTACAGTATTCCTCGTTGTCGCATATAGAGAAGGACATGGTCTTCTGCCCTTCCTCCACCAGATGCTTTGCCGTGGTGGTAAAGGCATATCCGGGGCTGCCCCAGTCTTCTATCATTCGCATGGTGTCCACAAGACCGCTGAAAAGCGTGGCGTAAGCAGTCTCGTTTGATGCACAGGGCTGCCATGAAGACTCCTTTTGCTGAACGCCGGACTCGTATTTGAGCTTGAGCCGCTCACTCAGCGATGTTTCTCCGTCATCCTCGGGCATGGTACCGGTACCCATACGCCAGTAATAGCCGTAGGAATGGGCGTTGATAAACTGGGGACCGTACTGAAGTCCGTATCTCTCCTCCGCCTTGCCGTAAAGCTGAGTGCCGTTCTGGCGGGAGGGGATGTAGTAGGTTTCGGAGCCGCGTCTGACGTTACCGCCGCAGTACCTGAACTTCATTTTAGGCAAAAGCGTAACATCGGTTCCCTCGGGTATATCCACCGTGCGGTGCTTATAGAGGAATGTGTATTCGCTGTCGTAGAAACGGTAGCCGAGATAGTTTTCAAGTATTTCGAAAACTGCATACATATTGCCTCGGTAGGTGCCGTATATATTGAGAACGCCGTCGGTTACTCCGTATTTGTAGCCCTCCGTGCCAAGCTCCTCGCCAAGCTCCGAGTTCAGGGGAACATCGTGAAAGACTATTGCTCTTTCGGGGGTGGTACCGTCATTAAGTATGGGAAGCTCCGTGCCCGTTGCCACGCTGATATAGCGCTGCAGAAGCTGTGCCGCATAGTAGGCGTTTTTCACCTTTGTATACCCCTCGGGAACGACGATTGAATAGTCAGAAATATCGTTTTTTGAGATAGTCAGGCGGTAAATCTGTCTGCCGTTTTCGAAATCGGAAATATCCATTTTACCCGCCAGCAGGCACTTGAGGTAATATGCGTCAGTGGCGTTGACAGTTCCGTCGGCGTTCATATCGGCGGCATCAAGGCAGATGTTTTCAAGGGCGTAGGTTTTTCCCGCAAGATAGCTTTTGATTATATAGGCGTCCTGACCGTTTGTCTTGCCGTCTGCTGAAGCGTCCGCGTTGCCTACGGTAAATGTTTCGTCGTTTACAAAGGTCTGTGCGGCGGCGACCACGCTGAGAGCACCCGCGATCATAAGAACGGACAAAAGCACCGAAATTGCGGTTTTTATATGCTTTCTCATATACGTCCTCCTAAAATTACTGTTTTCCGATTTTAAGATAACATAAAAACAGGCTGCTTTCAAGCAAATCGACCGATATAGCAAAAAAACAAGATTTTATTTCAATTTTTTCACAGCATTCGGCGGGGACACTTTATTTTTTGCTGTATGACACGGAATTCAGACTTGGATATTACCTGATAGAGGTGGGGAAAAGGTTTTTCGAAGGGACTGCTGTCCCGTCAGCAGCCCCTCCGAGCCTTCCCGCACGGCTAAAGAGAGGGGAGACGATGTATCTTCTCCCCTCTCTTTAGAATCTCTCCCCTCTTCTCGACACGGAAGAACATCAAATCGTTGCGTTGCAAGAGCACTACACATTCGACTAAATGAAAA
>CAMFEL010000150.1 GCA_945949385.1 uncultured Clostridia bacterium
AAAAAGCCGTCTCAGCTTCTTGCTGATTCGGCTTTTTTGACAGGCTGAAACCGCCTGCCGCGCCCAATGGCGCAGCAGGCGGTTTATTATTGTTACAGCAGACGGTATATTATTGTTTCGGCAGACGGCGCACTTACTGCTCACGGCTCTGCGCTCCGTTTCCCGCTTCAACCTCTTTGTAATACGGATCGATCATAATTTCCTTGATCTTCGGGAAAGCGGCATACACGCACATAAACTGTATCAGTCCGAAAAGAATGATAAACGGAAGCACCAAACCCACAGGCAGGAACACCCCTATCAGGAGAAAATCAAGGGCAACCACTGCAATAGTGCCGAGAAGCGCCATAATATTGCGCTTTATGCCCAGAATTGCAAAATAAATGCTGTTCTTTATGATTTTCGTAAGCTTCATATCAAATGTAACTATCATAAGATAAGCGTACATTCTTATAAAGAAATAAATAATAATCATACAGTAGGACGCCGCGTACAGCGCCATGAACACGCCTGAAGCGGCGGCGTTCATTCTGTAAGACAGCACATCGTACACAAGCATTATTATCATCGCCGCGTCAATTGCGCCGAATATCATGCCCTGCTTCAGATTCTTCTTTATGGCATATTTGAAATCGCTCATAACGAACACGGGCTCACCGCGCATGGTGTTGCGCAGTATATAAGTCGTGCCTACATTTACGGGTCCGAAAGTGAGAAGCACCAAAAGCGAAAGTCCCAAGAGGACATAAGTAAGCGTTGTAAAGTTCGCCACAGCGTCTTGCTTGCCGTATATTCCCATAAGAGCCGTAATAATCGGCGAGCGGTCAAAGAAAGCGCTGCCCTGAAGCACGCTGTAAAGCTGACTGCCGGGGCTCAGCAGCTCCTCCGTTGTATAAGCAAAGGCAACAAGTGCGAAAAACACGGGAAAATTGCCGAATATCATCAGAAGATTGCAGGAAAATATATGATTGAGTTTGCGCCGCAGAAGCTTGAAAAAGTTGGCAAGACCGGGCTTGTCCATAATATCGGTCTCGTTCTTGTCCACACCCTTTCCGTCCCGCCGGAACATATTCTCAAAGGGGTTGAGAGAGCGCCTTTTTTTCAGCTCAGGCTCGTCCGGGGCGTCATTCATATTCGGGTATTTTTTCGGCATTTTCAACCCAGCCTTTCCTTGGGAATTTTCAAAAACTCATAAAAACAGATACGGGACTATCCGTAAAACCGCGGCGGCACCGCTAACGGTAAGGTAACACAGCGCCCTGACACGCCCGCGAGCATCTCCCGGAGCGCACAGCATCACGCAGTAAACCGCGCAAAGAGCGGTCACTGCGCCGTAAGAAATCATTATGCCCAAAGCGCCGTACGGCGCGGAATTCTGCACGCAGAAAGCCGCACATGCTCCCATAGCGGCGCCGCACAAAGAAAATACGGCAACGCAGGCAGCCAGCATCGGGCGGATACCGCGGCACAGAGTAAAAATCAGAAGCGCCGCAAAATCGGGTGCGCACAGCCTTGCGCATCCCGCTCCGAAGCCCTCCGAAAACGGTGAGGAAAGAATGACCGCACCTCCCGCCGGAAAGCTGAGCAAAGAGCCGAGACGGCAGAAAAGGGCGAAAACGCAGACGGCGGCAAAAGCCACCGCCGCCCGCATACGCCTGTCCCTACCTAAATCCGCCGCATATTCAAATACCATATTCCGCACCCCCGTATCAGTAAAATACTATGACGGGGTGGGTCGGTGTAGACCTGTATGCGAAACGGAATAATGTCAAAGCAGAGATTATTCTCCCTTGCCGTCCGTGTCGTCCTTCTTTTTGTAGTTCTTTGTCACAACGATAATAATGACCACAGCCGCAGCGGCAGCAATCAGAACACAGCCGATTATAGCGATCTGACCGATTTTAAGGCGCTTTGCCTCTTTATTTGCCTGCTCGATGCTCTCCGCCTCGGTGTTCGGCTCGGTAGTCTCGTCGGGCTCCTCGGTCACGGGGGCACCCGAAACATCGGTAACGGGGTTTCCGTCCTCGTCGAAAACATACTTGGGCGGTACTTCGTTTTTATTTGTTATAACATAAGTCTCGTAGGAGCCGTCCTCGTTCTGGATAAGCTTTCCGTCCTCGTCAGTAACATATGCGGTATCGGGAGCCTTTGTTGTCTGACCCTCGGCGGTAGTAACTACAAGGCTGTCGGAGGGATCGGTTACAGGCTCGGTTGCGTCAGAGCCGCTGACGGCAACATATGCTTTATTTGTGCAGGAAACGGCCTTGTTCGTAAACTCCAAGTTTCCTGCCGAATCGACGGAAGATGTGAAGAACCAACCGTCACCGTTATCGGGGAACTCCAGCTTTATCTCGTAATTACCGTTAGGCGCGGCTTTCAGTATCTGAAAATTAAGGCTGAAAAAGCGTCCGGTCTTGGTGTTCACACCGTCCACATCGTTCATAAACGCAATGTAGGTAAGACATCCCTTACCGTCCTTCTCGGCGGTAAGAGCGCTGGTGGTGTATTCACTGTTTGCAAACACATCGCCGTTGTCAACGGAGATAAGTGACAGGTATCTGTTGTCGTAAATGATTTCAACCTTGGCGCACCATGTACCGGTGTTCTTGTCAAGGTTTACATCAACCGTAACGGTGTCATCGGGCTTTCCCGAAGCGCCCTTCATGGAAAACTCCAGATCCGTCGCCGCCGAGGTGCCGATAATAAGGCATCCCATAAGCATTGAAACGCATAAAAGAAGTGCGAATATTCTTTTCATAATTCCTACCGTACCTTTCTTCGACATCAGTTGGACTGAGTGCTGTAATTGGGTGCTTCCTTTGTTATGTTAATATCGTGAGGATGGCTCTCGCGCAGTCCCGCGGAGGAGATCTTCACAAATCTGCCGTTATTCTTAAGAGATTCTATATCGGGAGTGCCGCAGTAGCCCATACCGCTGCGAAGACCGCCCATAAGCTGGAATACCGTGTCGGCAAGAGCTCCCTTGTAGGGCACGCGACCCTCAACTCCCTCCGGAACAAGCTTGCGGGCGTTCTCCTGGAAGTATCTGTCCTTGGAGCCGCTTTCCATAGCCGCAATAGAGCCCATTCCGCGGTACACCTTGAAGCGTCTGCCCTGATATATCTCGCTTGCTCCGGGGCTTTCCTCACAGCCTGCAAACAGAGAACCTATCATAATTGCGTTTGCGCCTGCGGCAATAGCCTTGGGCAGGTCGCCGGAATACTTGATACCGCCGTCGGCGATAACGGGAATGCCCGCCTCCGCCGCCACACTGTACGCATTCATGATAGCCGTGATCTGAGGCACGCCTATACCGGAAACCACGCGGGTGGTACAAATGGAGCCGGGGCCGATACCCACCTTAATGGCGTCGGCACCTGCGGAGATAAGGTCTTTCGCAGCCTCAGCCGTGGCAATGTTGCCGGCGATAACCTGAGAATCGGGATATGCCTCTTTCAGCTTTGAAAGACAGTTGATTATGTTTTTGGAATGACCGTGAGCGCTGTCAAGCACCAGATAGTCGGCGCCTGCGGCAAGCAGAGCACCTGCGCGCTCAAGTATGTCTTTGGTAACGCCCACAGCGGCGCCGCACAGCAGTCTGCCGTGCTCGTCCTTTGCGGAGTTGGGGTACTTGGAGGCTTTTTCAATGTCTTTGATGGTAATAAGTCCGCAGAGTTTGTTATCGTCGTCCACAAGAGGCAGCTTTTCCACCTTGGCGCGGCACAGGATTTCCTTTGCCTCTTCAAGAGTGGTGCCCACTTTTGCGGTAAGCAGATTCTCCTTGGTCATAACCTCTTCGATACGGATGTTGTAGGTAGGCAAGAAGCGCAGATCGCGGTTTGTGATAATACCGACCAGACGGCGCTCATTGTCGCATATCGGCACTCCGGAGATTTTGAACTTGCCCATAAGCTCGTCCGCTTCGTAAACATAGTTGTCGGGATGCAGATAAAAGGGATTTGTAATGACCCCGTTTTCGCTTCTCTTGACGCGCTCGACCTGATCGGCCTGCTGCTCAATGGACATATTCTTGTGAATAGTACCCGCGCCGCCCTCACGCGCAATTGCGATAGCGAGCTCGCTCTCGGTAACCGTGTCCATAGCCGCGCTGAGCAAGGGTATATTCAGCGTAATGCGGTTGGTAAGCTTGGTGTGCAGATCAATGTCAGCCGGCAGAACTTCGCTTTTCTGCGGGATAAGGAGCACATCGTCAAAGGTAATGCCTTCATACAGAATTTTGTCAAAACAATTGTCCATTTACAGCCTCCGATATTTATTTAATTTATTATATCCCAAACATGAAAAGGTGTCAAGACCGAAATGTTTGGTGCATTTTAGTTTTGCAGGTTGCAACCCTGTTTTCAAGGCCCCATGAAAGAAATCAAATTGTACCCCTTTTCATTGCCGACTTTCATCATATATTTCATTCTATATAGGAAGCGTTGATAAAAATCGATAATAAGTTCCACTTCGGTATCATCCTCAGTGGGTCTGTTGGCATTGTCATTGTAATTTGATTTGGTGCAAAAAATACAGAGGTTTGAGACACTCAACTTCGACCTTCATGTGGTCTAAACTCAATTCACAGATTGCTGAGATTGATAAACAGGCGAACGATATGTTCTTTCAGTTGGTAAAAGAAC
>CAMFEL010000151.1 GCA_945949385.1 uncultured Clostridia bacterium
ACACCGCCAACATACAGCCAGCGTCTTGCAACACCGCGGGCTGTACCGATGATAAGCACGAGAACAAGCAGTCCCATGGTGGCTATTGCCACCGCAGGTGTGACCTTTTTGTAAAGCTGATGAGGTATGAAAGAAGCGCCTATCATTGCCGCCGCGCCCACCGCAAGCCACAGAAGCTGACGGCGGATGTAATAGGTCGCGTCGTTCTTTTCCGTTATGGCGTTGGGGTAGCTTGCGGAAAACACCATTATTGTGCCGAGGCACAATAGGATTATTATAATGACGGTCAGCGGTCGGTCCACTCCGTGGCGTACTCGCTGTATGCCCGATTCCCACTCTTTTTCCTTTTTCTCGCGCTTTGCAAGAGAGCGCTGCTCGTTGGCGGTCATTGCACCGCCGCGCCGCGTCACATCTGCGGCTCTGCGAACTCTGACCGGAGCCCTGCGCCCGCTTTGCAGAGAGGTTGAAGCTCCCTTGCCCGACGCCGAAGCGCCGATTACACCTTGATTTGCAGAAGCACTGCGAGATTGTGCCGCCCCTGCGGTATTCCGGGGATAGACTCCCGTTGACGGCTTGCGGCGCTGTCCGCCTTGAGCTGTTCTCTGCGCGCCGCCCCGGTATGTGCTCTTCGCACCGCCCCGGTTTGCGTCCCTCTCTACGCCTTGCGCATAGTTTCGCGCACCGGCCGGGTTTGTTTTCTGCGCACCGCTCCGGTATGTGCTCTGCGCACCGCTCCGTCCCGATTGCATGGGAGCGCGGCGGTCGGAGTAATTATCGTTTCCGTTTCGATTCATAAATCTCGCTTTGCTCCTTTCCGACGGCTTTGCGCGCCTGATGCTTTTTGAAACTGTTGCAAACTGTTGAATTCTTTATCCTCAAAGACCGAACCAAGCTGCGACGCAGAACAGCACGGTGACAAAGGTAAATACCGCGACAATTTTAACTTCGCTCCAGCCGCACTGCTCAAAATGGTGATGTATGGGCGACATTTTGAAATGGCGCTTGCCGTGAGTCAGCTTAAAATACCCCACCTGCAGCATAACGGAAGCGGTCTCGCATATGTAGACAAGGCCACAGACCACAATAATAAGCGGATTTTTCGCAAGAAACGCGGCTCCCACCGTAAGCCCGCCCAGAAAAAGCGAGCCCGTGTCACCCATAAACGCCCTTGCGGGATAAAAATTATACACAAGAAAGCCGGTACAGCTTCCCAGCATCAGAGCGGAAACCGCCGCGAGCGCAGGGTCTGTTTTCCCCGCAAAGAATGCGGCCGCTCCGAAGAACAGCGCCACGACTGAGGTAACGGAGGAAGCGAGACCGTCTATTCCGTCAGTCAGGTTTACACTGTTCATAATGCCGCAAAGCAGCAGAAGTGCGATAACATAATAGAAAATGCCGAGCTCAATATTTACGGAAGTATAAGGAATGCGCAGTACGGTGTCTATGGCTCCGATAAGCCGCATACCCAGAAGATACAGTCCCGACAAAAGAAGCTGAAGCAGGAATTTCTGTGAAGAGGTAAGTCCCTCGTTCTGCTGTTTTCTGAGCTTCGCCCTGTCATCGATTATACCGATAAGTCCCGACGCCAGCGCCATGGCAAGAGTCATAATAAGGGGAGCCGCCGCGGCGGTACCCTCGCGCAGGGCGATAAAAACGCACATAGCTGCGCCGCACAGGACGGAAGCGGCAATAAAGGTAATGCCGCCCATTGTGGGAGTGCCCTCTTTGTTTTTGTGCCAGCGCGGGCCAATCTCCAGTATTTTCTGTCCCATTTTCTTTGAGGCCAGCACGGGGATAAGAAAGTGGGCAAGCACCACGGTCAGAACAAATGTCAAAACCGTTCCCACCACATACATTACGGGATACTGCATATACTTCTCCTGCCTATTTTAGTCATTTGCATAAAACTATGCGCTGTATTTTAATATATCAATTATATCACCTATTGCTTTGCGGGTCAACACTTATTGTTATATTTACCGGAGATGTATTTTAGTCATTTGCCGTATTTGCGCTTGAGCACCCTGCGGCATATATCCCGCTCGCTGAACGGCTTTTTGCCTGCGGCGTCCGTCTCCCAGTCCTCGTGTCCCTTACCCATAAGTATGACGGTCTCCCCCGCGACAGCGGTCTCAAGAGCATAGCAAATGGCGTCAGCCCTGTCCGGGATCACCACACAGCCGCCGTCCGGTATGCCTTTTTTTATATCCTCGATTATGGCAAGTCTGTCCTCGGTGCGGGGATTGTCGGAGGTAACTATAACCCTGTCGCACAGCCTGTGGGCAATACGCCCCATTTCCGGTCGGTTTTCACGGTCTCTGTCCCCTCCGCAGCCGAATACTGCCGTAAGCTTTCCGCAGCCCCGAAGTCCCGACAGAGACGCCTCCATGGCTGCCGGCGTGTGAGCGTAGTCAATAAGCACATCAAAGCCGTATACTTTCCTGTCGGCAATTTTCTCCATTCTGCCGCGCACCGCCCGAACCGAGGCGATCCCCTCCTCCACGGCGCAGGGAGCGATCCCAGCCTCAAGGGCGCACACCGCCGCAAGCATGGTATTGTATACCGTAAATGAGCCCGCCACGCAGGTGGATATGTGAAGGCTCCTACCGGCGTAGTTCAAAGTATAAGAAACCCCGTCGGAGGAGCATTTCACCTTGTCGGCAAGATAAGCTCCCGCCCGTATACCGGAAAGACGCGCCGCCCACGGATCGTCGGAATTGACAAGCGAATGTCGGCAATTGTCGAAAAGCGAAGCCTTTGCACGGAAATAGCTTTCCATTGTCTTATGGCAGTCAAGATGCTCCGGAGACAGGTTTGTGAAGATCCCCCATTCAAAGCGAAGCGGCGCCGTTTTTTTCTGCACGAGAGCGTGGCTTGATACTTCCATTACCGCATCGGTGACGCCCGCGTCTCTCATAAGCCGCAGTTCTTCATAAAGGTATTTTGGATCGGGCGTGGTCATTGCCGCGGGAATGTCGGAGACCTCCGCTCCGCGCCGCTCTATTGTCTCACCGCCCGCAGAGCAGCCGAGAGTGCCGATAGAGCCTGTTTTTCTGCCTCCGCATCGCAGTACGGCTTCAAGAAACGCCGCAGTGGAGGTTTTACCGTTGGTGCCCGTTATGCCGTACAGCCTCATATTTTCCCCCGGGCGCCCGTAGTAATTATTCCACGCCGCGGCGGCGCACAGCCTTGCGTCCTCAACCGTCACCAACGGCAGCCCACGGAGTTTTTCCGACCTGTTTTTCTGAACGGCGCACGCCGCGGCTCCCTTTTTTACGGCATCGGCGGCAAAATCCGCCCCGCAGCGTCTGCTGCCGTCTATACATATGAACAGACTGCCCTTTGTCGCCTCTCTTGAGTCTGTAACGGGCATACTTATTTCCGTATCCTCCCCGGCGCCGGAAAGGGTATATTCAAGACCCGAAAGTATTTCAGAAAGCTTCATAAATGTCCTCCGAAAAGTTATCTTTCAACTTCCGGAGGACATTTGCCTTTTTGTGTTTTTCAGTCGTCCGCCACACCGTTTACAACGCGCATGGTAATTTCAACTACCGTTCCCTCGGGAACAGCAGTTCCCGCCGCAGGGGTCTGAGACGCAACCAGCGCCTCGGAATTGGAGGATGTGCCGCTGACGCTTATGTTAAGTCCCGCATTTATGATCATACGGTTTGCGGCCTCCGCCGTCATGCCGGAAACATCGGGGACCTCCACCGTATCCTTCGGAGTCTCCCCTCCCGTATAAAGCAGAATCTTCCCGCCGTCTTTAAGCATTGAGCTGCCCGCCGCGGGCACCTGACCCGTAACGGTGTCTCCACTGCCCACAACAACCGCTCTGAAGCCCCTGTTTGCCGCATCAAGCTTCGCGTCGTCCAGGGTAAAGCCGGTGTAGTCGCGCACGCTGAGCTCCACGCTGTTAATCTCCGCTTCCGTGTACTGAGGCTCATATCCGAGATAAGGCAGCACATTTGAGAAAAGCTGCGACACATAAGGCGCCGCCACCACGCTTCCGTACACACTGCCGCCCATAGGCTCATCAACCACGATTATGACCGCTATCTCAGGGTCGTCTGCGGGAGCAAACGCAACGCAGGAGCCCACTCTCAAAAAGGTCTGACCGCTTGCATCCTTTTCGTCTATTTTCTCGGAGGTACCGGTCTTTGCCGCTACCTTGTATCCCATGACATAGGCGTTTCTGGCGCCGCCGTCCGTAGCTACTCCCTCTTCAAGAATGTCTGCAATATTGTCGCATACGGCGCTGCTGACCACCTGACGCTTTATCTTTGTGCCGTATTCCTCAAGCACATTGCCGTCGTCGTCCGTAATCTCTTTCATAAGGTGCGGAGTGACAAGATTTCCGCCGTTTGCCACCGCGCATATGGCGGTAAGCTGCTGTATGGGGGTAGTCTTATAGGTCTGGCCGAAGGAATATACCGCCAGAGAAACATTTGAAAAATCCTCATAGCTGTGGTAATAGGACCTTGCCTCGTTGGGCAGATCTATTCCCGTAACATCCCCGTAGCCGAAGGACAGGAAATAGTCGTAGAATTTCTCCCTGCCCAGCCTGAACGCCGCCTGCATAAGGGTGGGGTT
>CAMFEL010000152.1 GCA_945949385.1 uncultured Clostridia bacterium
CCTCTATGGACATACTGATTTCTTCCAATCTTGAACGCCTTCTGTTCCTTACCGGCGGCGCAGAGGTTACAAAAGACTGTATGGGAAAGCTGTCAGCGTGCGGAAAATACACCGCCCCCGACACTGTTATGGCAAAAATCAGAGACAGCTTTGAGGGGTACTGCTGCACGGAGGATGAAACCGCGGACGCTATTCGCCGCACTTTTGAAAAATACGGCTATCTCGCCGACACTCACACAGCAGTTGCCATCGGAAGCTACGAGAAGTACGCAAGCGATACGGGAGACGCTACTCCTACCGTTGTAGTCTCCACGGCAAGCCCCTACAAGTTTGCATACGATGTTTGCTGCGCACTGGGCACCGTACCCGACGGTGACGATCCTGCCGTTATCCTTTCCACCCTTGAAAGAATCAGCAACACAAAGGCACCTGCTCCGCTGACTGCCACTCTCACAATGCCCTTAAGATTTAAGGACACGGTTGACCCCGCGGATATGGCAAAATACATACTGGAGCACTGAACTGAATTGTACTTAACCGTACTAACCGTACTTAACCGTAATAGACCGTAAGGAGGAGCATATGTCTCTGTTTTCCATGGCAGACCTTCACTTGTCTCTCGGCTCGGACAAGCCTATGGACATATTCGGCCCGCGGTGGACAAATCACACGGAGAAAATTGAAAAATGCTGGCGTGCCGTCGTTACCGACGCGGACACGGTGGTCGTACCCGGCGATATTTCATGGGCTATCGATTTGGAAGGCGCTCTGCCCGATCTGAAGTTTATAGATTCCCTGCCGGGAAAGAAAATTCTGGGCAAGGGAAACCACGACTACTGGTGGTCGACCGTCACAAAGATAAAAGATCTGTTTACTCAAAACGGAATAACCACTCTTGAGCTTTTATACAACAACGCTTTTGAGTGCGACGATTATATTATTGCCGGGACCCGCGGCTGGTATGTTGATGACAAGCTTCAGCAAACCGAAACCGCAGACTACGAAAAGATTGTGGCGCGGGAGAATATCCGCCTGCGGCTGAGCCTTTCCGAGGCGGAAAAACTGAGAGAGGCAAGCGGCAAGGATATTCTGGTATATTTCCACTTCCCTCCCGTATTCAAGGATTTCCGCTGTGGAGAGTTTATTGATACAATGAAGGAATTCAACATCAAAAACTGCTATTTCGGGCACATCCACGGGAATTATCTTTTGCCGAAAACTGTCGTCAGCGACGGAATATCTATGACGCTCATTTCTGCTGACTACCTGAATTTCGTTCCCATGATAACCATGCCCCTTGATTACTAAGCTTATATACAATATATACAAAACTCGACATTGACTCAACGGAAATATTTCCAAATAAATTGTTGACTTTTTTGTAGAATTACTGTATTATATTCTAAGATTATTATGTATTGAATTACTAAGGAGATTAAAAATGAGTTTAACTTCTTCAAAAGAAATCGAAAAAAATCTTTATGAGCTGAAGATTTCGGTAGACGCCGAGACCTTCGGCGCAGCAGTCACCAAAGTTTATAAAAAGCAGGCGAAGAATATAACTATTCCCGGCTTCAGACGCGGTAAGGCTCCCCGCTCCATTATCGAAAAGATGTACGGCAAGGGCGTATTCTACGAGGATGCCATCAATGACCTTATTCCCGACGCGTACGCAGAGGCTCTCAAGGAATCCGGCATAGACGCCGTCAGCCGTCCCGAGTTTGATATAGAATCCGTTGACGACGCAAACGGTGTTGTCCTTGTTGCAAAGGTTTATGTAAAGCCTGAAGTTAAGATCGACGGCTACAAGGGCATTGAGCTGAAAAAGGCGGTTGAAAAGGTTACCGACACAGAGGTCAGCGCTGAGCTTGACAGAGTTCGCGAGCGCAACGCAAGAATGATCGATGTTGAGGACAGAGCAGCCGCTATGGGTGATACCGCAAACATTGATTATGAAGGATTTGTTGACGGTAAAGCATTTGACGGCGGTAAGGCAGCGGGCAGCGACCTTGTACTCGGCTCCGGTCAGTTCATCCCCGGCTTTGAGGATCAGATCGCAGGTCACTCGGTCGGCGACGAGTTTGATGTAAATGTTAAGTTCCCCGAGGAGTATCACGCCGAAGAGCTTGCCGGCAAGGACGCAGTTTTCAAAGTAAAGCTGAACGGTCTGAAGCTTAAAGAGCTTCCTGCTCTCGACGACGAATTTGCACGCGATGTTTCTGATTTCGATACTCTTGCCGAGTATGAAGCTGATGTTAAGGCAAAGCTTCAGAAGAGCAAGGATGATGCGGCTGAAGCCGCTATGGAAAATCAGCTTATCGACGCTGTTATCGAAAAGCTGGATGCCGATATTCCCGAGGCAATGTTCGTAACCGAAACGGAAAACTTTGTCCGCGACTATGACACCAGACTCCGTATGCAGGGTCTTGACCTTAACACTTACTTCAAGTACACCGGTCTCGATCTTGATACCCTCCGCGCTCAGATGCGTCCTCAGGCTGAAAAGCAGGTTAAGACACGCCTTGCCCTTGAAAAGATTGCAGAGCTTGAGAACATCACCGCTGCAAAAGAAGAGATTGAAGCTGAATATAAACGCCTTGCAGAGGCATATAATATGGAGGCCGACAAGATCAAGGAGTCTATCGAAGCGGACGCTCTTGCAGAGGATATAAAGGTTAAGAAAGCAGTTGATTTCCTTAAAGACGCCGCTGTAATAAAGAAATCCACCGCAAGAAAAGCTCCCGCCAAGAAAGCAGACGCCGAGGCAGCCGAGGAAGTAAGCGCTCCGGCAAAGAAGGCTCCCGCTAAAAAGTCTGCTTCAAAGAAAACTGCCGATGCAGATAAAGCAGAGGGCGCAGGCGAAAAGAAGCCTGCTGCAAAGAAGACCGCGGCTAAGAAGGACAGCGCGGAGGAAGCTAAGGCTCCCGCAAAGAAAGCTCCCGCTAAAAAGCCTGCTGCAAAGAAGGCCGACGGCGAGGCTGCCGAAAAGAAGCCTGCTGCAAAAAAGACAGCAGCAAAGAAGCCTGCCGCTGACAGCGAAAAATAAAGCATTTACATCACCGCTTCCGTTTCGGTAGCGGTGATTATACTCTGGGAGAATTATTTCCCGTATTTCCGGCGGCTTTACCGCTGTGATAAACATACTAACCGATAAATCAACAGAAAGGATATAAACATTATGGCTCTCGTACCAACCGTTATTGAACAGACCAGCAGAGGTGAGCGTGCATACGACATATACTCCCGTCTGCTTAACGACAGGATAGTTTTCCTCGCAGACGAGGTAAACGACACCACTGCTTCCCTTGTTGTCGCACAGCTTCTCTTTCTTGAGGCTCAGGATCCCGACAAGGATATCTGCCTTTACATCAACAGCCCCGGCGGAAGCGTTTCCGCAGGACTTGCGATTTACGACACTATGAACTTCATCAAGTGTGATGTTTCCACCACCTGCATAGGTATGGCGGCTTCCATGGGAGCTTTCCTGCTTTCCAGCGGCGCCAAAGGCAAGCGCTTTGCTCTGCCTAACAGCGAAATTATGATACATCAGCCTCTTGGCGGCATGCAGGGTCAGGCTTCAGACATAAAGATTCACGCCGACCATATTCTCAAGACCCGTGAGAGACTTAACGAGATACTTGCAAAAAACACGGGCAAGCCTCTTGATGTCATTGCAAGAGACACCGACCGCGACAATTTCCTGTCTGCCGATGAGGCTATGGCTTACGGACTTGTTGACAAGGTGATCGAAAAGCGCTGACAGCCACCGCCAAAAATCGTCAGAAAGGTACTGTCAATTCTATGAATACCGAAAATGAAATGCGGCGCTGCTCTTTTTGCGGCAGAAGTGAAAAACAGGTTATGTTCCTTATACCGTCTCCAACGGGCGCCTGTATATGCGACAGTTGTATCGAAGCCTGCAACGAGATTATTTATGAACATACCCACGAGGATTCACAGTTTTCACTCAGCGCCGAAACCCTTCCCAGCCCCGCCGAGATAAAGAAAAGCCTTGACAATTATATAATCGGTCAGGAAAAGGCAAAAATCAGCCTTTCCGTCGCCGTTTACAATCACTACAAAAGGCTTTTATACAAGGACGCTGCAGGTAAAAAAGACAGCGGCGAGGATGTAGAAATACAGAAAAGCAATGTGCTTCTCATAGGTCCAACGGGTGTGGGCAAGACTTTCCTTGCGCAGACTCTGGCAAAAACTCTGAAGGTGCCCTTTGCAATTGCCGACGCTACCACTCTTACTGAGGCAGGCTATGTGGGAGAGGACGTGGAAAATATTCTGCTCCGTCTTATACAGGCTGCGGATTACGATGTGGAGGCTGCTGAAAAAGGCATTATATACATTGACGAGATCGACAAGATCTCCCGCCGCAGCGAAAACCGCTCTATTACAAGAGATGTTTCCGGCGAGGGTGTTCAGCAGGCACTGCTTAAAATTCTTGAAGGTACAGTTGCAAATGTACCTCCGCAGGGTGGAAGAAAGCACCCCAATCAGGAGTTCATACAGATAAATA
>CAMFEL010000153.1 GCA_945949385.1 uncultured Clostridia bacterium
TTTTAAGATTTACGGTGGAAGCGTGGCACTAACGGAAGCACTCGTAAATGACGAGAGCGGAGAAACTTTGGGTGCAATATGGAATGACAGCGGTGAAACGAAGCTCTATGCAAATGTCCACCGAGGTCTCACCATGGTAGCACAATGGCGCTGGAGACAGGCGTTTATTCCACAGCTTGTGGATCAAGGCGAGTACATAAATTCAACTGATGGCGGAACGGTTGAAATTACAAGCGTAACAAATACATCAGATGAGAATTACAATGACGCGTATAATGCGGACGGCGGCAAGTCCTACCACGCCGCAATCGATGAAAGGATAACTGTCAAGGCGATTGCAAAGAGCGGTTGTAAATTTATCGGCTGGTATGATGAAAGCGGAAAGCTTATTACCACTAATGAAGAATACGCCTTTGTTGAATCAAAGGAAAGCGTAAAAACCTTTTACGCACGGTTTTCCAACACCATTACTCAGACCTATATTCGTCAGGTAAAGGACGGCGACGGATGGACAGATATTGAAGGTACAAATTCTTCCGATATCGCAAATCTTGACCGATACACTTATACCGACGCGGTGGGAAGCCCGGTAAGCTCCACCGCCGCCGCAGGAGCAAAATATAAATTTGTGGGCTGGTATGACTCTGAGGGTAATAAGGTCCCGGAGGGTATGCTTATAAACGGCGGAGTAACAATAAGCTATACAACCGCCGTTGACGCAACCTATTACGCAAGATTTGTGCCCACGGTTACGCAGAAATTTATTCGTCAGGTACAAAACGGAGACCTGTGGGAAAATACAAACGACGATGACGTGGCAAGACTCAGCATATATACACATACCGACGAAGCGGGAGTATCGGTAAGCTCTGCCGCAACAGTGGGAGATAGATATATTTTTGTGGGCTGGTATGACTCTGAGGGTAATAAAGTCCCGGACGAAATGCTTACAAACAGCGGAACAAAAATCGGCTACACAACTGTAGGCGACGCAACCTATTACGCGCGTTTTGAAAAAAAGTTCACTCTTAATGTCTCTAAAATCGACGGCGACCAATCAACGTCGGAAAACAAGGTGCCCCTCGCCGGTGCAGAATTCACCCTATACCAAAGGGATGACGGCGGCGATAAAACCGTCGTCTATAAGGAAGAAAGTATTAAATGCACCGAGATTGCCTCCTGTGTTACGGTTTTAAGCGAGGACGGTAAAACCGCAACCGCGGTTTTCGACGGTATGCTGATACCGAATACCGAGTACTTCCTGATTGAGAAAAGGGCGCCTGCAGGCTATCGCTTGCTAAGCGAGGCTAAAAAAATCACCATTAACGGTTCGGGCAAAACCGCCCTGATCGATGATGAAATATCTAAGCAAATTACAGCAAAGGAGGTAAATATTGAACTTGCGAACTATTTGACGCTGCATATGCCCACTTCCGGATTAAATATTACCGGCGGTTGGTATGCAGCGGTGGGACTCACGCTGCTGGCTTCAGCGGCAATCGGTTTGTTTGGGTTTAAAATAAGCCGAATTAGAAATAAAAATCAATAACGAAAGGAAAATGAAAATGAAAAGCAAAAAATTAGTAACCCTTTTATTGACTCTTGTTTTGGCTATCGGTTTACTTCCGATGAGCGTGTTTGCGGCACAGAGAGATGTTGCGGCCGACTCAAAAGCCTCTATCACAATCAATAGCGCAGTAGAAAACGATAAGCTTGCGGCTTATAAAGTGGTAGACCTTACCTATAACGCCGCAAATAACACTTTGACTTATGCGTGGAACAGTGCTTTTGCCGATTATTTTGACGGCAATACTACTTTTAATTCCACAGCGACAACAGTTGAAGAGTTTGCAAAGCTTGCAAATGATTCCGATGATCTGAAAAAACTGCTGGCAGGGCTTCCGAACTATATTGCAAGCAAATCAATTACTCCTGTTGCTGAGACTGTTGCTGAAGGCGGCGCTGCCACCTTTGCAGACCTTGCAATGGGCGAATACTTTATCCGCCCGACCTCTACAACCTCAGTTTACCAGTTAATGCTCCAAAAGGTTGAACCGACCGTTGTTGACGGTAAATATGTTATTGACGATGTAACCTTTAGTGCTAAGCATAAAGAGGTTACTGTAACTAAGACCGCCGACAAAACCAGCGTTACCAAGAACGAAAAGGTAACCTATACGATTACGGTTGATATTCCCACCTATGCGGCACAGGCAACAGATAAATCTTTTTATGTTGCCGACCTTCTGCCCGACGGACTTACTCTTGATACCACTTCAATAAAGGTTCAAATTGAAGGAGTGGATGTTGATACTGCAGCTTATACTCTTGATACAACCGCAACTACTGAATATACCTTTAAATTAAGCGTTGATACAGATAAGTATGCCGCAAGCTGGTCTGCAAACGGCGGAAAACAGCTTGTGATTACATACACCGCCACCCTTCACGATGACAACACAACCGCAGTGAATGATAAGGAAACCAACACCGTTACATTTGACTATTCCTTCTATCCTTTTGTTGAAAATTCTCATAAGCAGAAAACCGGTACAGTTGATGTAACAACCTTTGCCATTAAGATTGATAAGTACGTTTACGGTGATAATAGCACTAAGCTTGCCGGTGCAAAATTCGATCTGTACAGAACCGCTACACGGGCTGAAATTGATGCCGGAAAATCCGTGGAAATTCCTCATACAACAGTTAAGGGAATAAAACTTGAAGGCGATCTGACCACCGGTACCGACGGCGCCGCCACCTTTGCAAAGTATGAGGCAAACGGTACAAATTATGACTACTACCTCGTAGAAACGCAGGCTCCCTCGGGTTACAACATTCTCGACAATGCCGTAAAGGTGAACTTTACCGCTGAAGATGTAGCGAGAACCGCCGGTATTTACACCGTTCAGGTTCCTAATAAAAGCGGCATCCAGCTCCCGATCACGGGCGGTACCGGTACTGTAATCTTTACCGTGATCGGTATTGCGCTCATGGTTGGCGCAGTTGTGTTGTTTGTTGTTTCTCGCAAAAAAGCAAAAGCAAAAGAAAGCAAGTAATTCCAAGTTTCTTTAAAAGGGGCGGCGAGCAGTTTCCGCCCCCTTTTTTAAAAATATAAAAAGGAGGAAAACAGTGTGAAAAAAGTATTGCCGACCATATTGATTGTACTTGTATTTCTCGCCGGAATCGCTGTTTTCCTCTATCCGACCGTTTCCAACTATCTTTATGCGAAAAACAGCAGTAAAGCTATTACCCAGCATTCGGAAAACCTCTCCAAATTAAGTCCTGAGGTTATTGCGGAAGAGAAAGAGGCAGTAAGGCGCTATAACAAAAGTCTTTTTGAAAACGCCGTGGTGCTGACAGACCCGTTTGACCCGGACGCTTACCCCCTAACCGACGGCGAGTATAGTGAGCTTTTGGCTTTTGATGATGTAATGGCATATATTGAGATTCCCGCGATTAATGTGTATCTGCCAATTTATCACGGAACAGCGGAAGAAACATTGTTGATCGGTGTAGGGCATTTGGAAAACACGTCGCTGCCTGCAGGGGGATTAACTACACATGCCGTTTTATCGGCGCACTGCGGTTTGCCGTCTGCACGTCTTTTCACAGATCTGCATTTGCTAAAACAAGACAGTATTTTTCGTATTCACGTTCTTGACGAGACGTTAACCTATCAGGTTTACGATATCGAGACAGTCGAACCTGACGACAGTTCCTCTCTTTTTATACAGGAGGGCGAGGATCTTGTGACTCTGATCACCTGCACTCCCTATGGTAAGAATACCCATCGTTTGCTGGTACACGGCAGACGAATTGAGGAAAAGGATGAAGCTCTGATCGAAGAACCGAAAATCGAAAAGAAAATGACATGGGAGGACTATACAAAGCTTGCGGCCATCGGTATTACGGCGGTGTTTGTTCTGTTGCTGCTTGGAAGTGCGATTAAAGACTTGATACGGAGGAAGAAGCATGAGAAAGCTGATTAGAATAATAGCTGTTATCTTGTTGATTGTCGGCATTGGCTTTTTTGCTTATCCTATTGCCCTGAGGGTTGTCTTTAATATGCAGGCGAATCAAGCGATTGACCAATTTGAACAGCTTAAAACAGACGAATTTCAGACGGATGATTCGGTTACAGATGAATGCGACCTTCCGTATGCCCAACTGCGCAAGGCGATGTTCGATTATAATGAGAGGCTGTATGTAAGCGGGCAAAGCGGACTGATCGACCAGCTGTCGTATGAAAAACCGGATTTTTTACTCTCCGATTACGGAATTGACAGTGATATACTTGCTTACATTACAATTCCCTCAATCGATGTTAAACTTCCGATTTATAACGGCGCAAGCATGGAAAATATGGCTAAGGGAGCGGCGTATCTTGCCAACACCTCACTTCCTGTCGGAGGAGACAATACCAATTGTGTAATTGCCGCCCATACGCGGTATAAGGGAATCCATATGTTTAAAAG
>CAMFEL010000154.1 GCA_945949385.1 uncultured Clostridia bacterium
GGGGAGCAAACTACGCCGTCAAGTCCCGCGCTTTTTGCGTTTTCGGCGTATTTCATTACAACATCTTCCATTTTGCCGTCTATAAGCAGCTCATTTTCCATTTGCTCCTGACTTGTGGAGGTGAGCTGTGTCACGGCAATAAGTATAGGTCTTGAACCGTCGGGTCGGGTCAGTCCTTCAAGAGCCGCCTCCATCATGGCGCGTGTGCCCGCTGCGTGCAGGTTGCACATATCAACGGAAAGCCTTGAAAGCACCGCCATTGACTTTTTCACGGTGTTGGGAATATCGTGCAGCTTAAGGTCAAGAAATATCTTATGACCTCTTGCCTTAATATCCCGTACGATCTGAGGACCCTCGGCATAGAAAAGCTCCATGCCTATTTTCACAAAAGGCTTTTCGTCCCGAAATCCGTCAAGAAAACCGAGACATTCTTCTTTTGATGCGAAATCGCAGGCAATTATAACATCTTTACCCATATCAGTGCGCCGCTCCTATTATATCTGTTAGATTATTGATTTTGTATTTTTCCATTGCTTCCGGAAGACCGTTTATTATATCCCTGCATGCGAAAGGAGACACAAGATTTGCGGCACCCACCTCCACTGCACAGGCACCCGCAAGCATCATTTCAATCACATCCTCCGCACTTGAGACTCCTCCCATTCCCACTATGGGGATCTTAACCGCCTCCCACACCTGATAGACCATCCTGACCGCCACAGGCTTTACCGCAGGGCCCGACAGACCGCCGGTCTTGTTGGCAAGCAGGGGCTTTTTTGATTTAAGGTCGATTTTCATACCGAGAAGAGTGTTTATCAGCGAAAGTCCGTCGGCGCCTGCCGCCTCGCAGGCTTTGGCAATTTCGCATATGTCCGTAACATTGGGAGAAAGCTTTATTATGACTGGCTTCTTTGTCACTTTCTTTACCGCCGCCGTTACCTTTGCGGCGTTTTCGGAGGAAGTGCCGAAAGCAAGTCCGCCCCCGTGAACATTGGGGCAGGAAATATTGATCTCAAACCAGCCGATACATGGGTCTGCATCAAGTATTTCCACCGCACTTACATATCCGTCTGCGGAAAAGCCGCTGACATTCATCATTACCGGCTTGTGAAAACACTCCCGCAGTCTGGGAAGCTCCTCCGTCAGCACCTTGTGGGCACCGGGATTTTGCAAACCGACGGAATTGAGCATACCGGAAGCACATTCCGCAATACGGGGCGTGGGGTTTCCGAACCGCGGCTCCGCCGTAGTGCCTTTGACCGATATTGAGCCGAGGATATTTATATCGTAAAGCTCACAAAACTCATAGCCGTAGCCGAAAGTACCGCTTGCGGGTATTACGGGGTTGTCAAGCCGCAGACCGCACAGAGTCACTTCAGTGTTTCCCATTGAATTTCCTCCCTTTCAAGCACGGGACCGTCCTTGCATATGCGCTTGGCGCCGCCTTTGGTTTTGCAGCTGCAGCCCATGCAGGCGCCGAAGCCGCAGCCCATACGCTCCTCAAAGCTGAACTGTCCCCCGGTTTTTGCGGCAGAATTCACCGCTTTCAGCATAGGCAGAGGGCCGCAGGCGTAGATGTATGTGTATTCCGTATCTTTCATACCCTCGGTAACAAAGCCTTTTATGCCGCTTGTGCCGTCGGCGGTAGTAACGGTCACCTCGGCGCCGAGAGCACGGAATTCGTCCTTGTAAAATATTTCCGAAGCGGTGTTGAAGCCGAGAATTACTCTCGGTTTTTTCCCCTCACCCACAAGCCTTTTGCACAGAGCATACAGCGGCGGCACGCCAACCCCACCGCCCAAAAGCAGCGGAAGAAGTCCGCTGTTCTCCGTGCTGTACCCGTTGCCGAGTCCCACAAGAATGTCAAGCTTTTCACCCGCCCTCGTTTTCGCGAGAGCCTCGGTGCCGTCTCCCACGGTCTTATATATAAGAGTAAGCGAGTTTTCGCACCAATCGCACACGGAAATAGGCCTGCGCAAAAAGAAGCCGTCAAGCTTAATATTTACAAACTGACCGGGAGCCGAGATCCCGGAGGTATCCCCCGCAAGAGTCATTCTGTAAACCTTCGGCGCAAGAAGCTTGTTTTCTTTAATTTCAAAAATTTCCTGTTTCATTTATCCCTCTTATGCGTCTTATGCATCAATGGTGGAAATACCCAAAGTTGTTTCCTCAAGCACATCAAGCAGTACCTTTACCGTGTCCAGAGAAGTAAACATAGTCACATTGTTTTCCACGGCACAGCGGCGTATTTCGTGACCGTCGGACAAAACTCCCGAGGAGTTCATATCTCTTGTGTTTATAACATAGGTCACATATCCCTGCCTGATAGCGTTCGGAATTTCGTCGCTGCCGTCGCTGATTTTCTTCAGCGCATGGGTACGTATGCCGTTTTCCTTTAAGAATTTTGCCGTACCCTCCGTCGCCTGAATGTTAAAGCCCATGTTGTAGAAGCGTCGGATAAGGGGCAAAGCCTCCTCTTTGTCCTTGTCGGAAATTGTGGCAAGCACGGTGCCGTAATTCATCACGCTCATACCGCTTGCTTTCAAGGCCTTGTACAAAGCTCTTGTAAGCTTTGCGTCGTATCCGATCGCCTCTCCGGTGGACTTCATTTCCGGAGACAGATAAGCGTCAAGTCCGCGAAGCTTTG
The DNA here is from genome assembly GCA_945949385.1 of uncultured Clostridia bacterium. Taxonomy (GTDB): domain Bacteria; phylum Bacillota; class Clostridia; order Oscillospirales; family CAG-272; genus Avispirillum. The sequence goes on from CAMFEL010000154.1 coordinate 2,648, forward strand.
AGAAGGAGAAAGCCGGAGCCTTTACATACCACCGTTTTTTCTCCTGGGGATATATTCTGTCAAAGCCCTGCTCACGAAGGCTCTTGCCCAGTATCACAAGGGTGGCAATATCAGCAAGGCTGTAACCCGTTGCCTTAGAGAGAAAAGGAACGGTGCGTGAGGAACGGGGATTTACCTCGATAATATAAACATTTTCGTCTTTATCCACTATGAATTGGATATTATAAAGACCCACAATACCGATCCCCAGCCCCAGCTTTTCAGTATAGTCAAGGATAGTGTCTTTTGTCTTCTGACTTATGCTGAAAGTAGGATACACGCTGATAGAGTCTCCGCTGTGAATACCGGTACGCTCCACCAGCTCCATTATTCCGGGAACGAACACATCCCGTCCGTCGCATACCGCGTCCACCTCAAGCTCTTTGCCCGCAATATACTTGTCCACCAGTACAGGCTTGTCCTCATCTATCTCCACCGCAGTGCGCAGATAACGGCGAAGCTGTTCTTCGTCGGCAACTATCTGCATAGCCCTGCCGCCCAGCACGAAAGAAGGACGCACAAGCACAGGGTATCCGATTTCCCTTGCCGCCGCAACACCGTCCTCTATCTTTGTGACCGCCCTGCCCTTAGGCTGAGGAATATTCAGCTTTTCAAGCACCTTTTCAAAGGAGTCGCGGTTTTCCGCCTTTTCGATTGCCGCACAGTCGGTACCGATAATTTTAACGCCCCGCCTGTAAAGGCTGTCCGACAGGTTTATGGCAGTCTGACCGCCCAGAGAAGAAATAACCCCCACCGGCTTTTGGATGTGGATTATATTCATAACATCCTCGGTGCAGAGAGGCTCAAAATACAGCTTGTCGGAGCAGGTGTAGTCGGTGGAGACGGTTTCGGGATTGTTATTTATAATGATCGCCTCGTAGCCGGATTTTTTAATAGTGGTAACGGCGTGAACGGTGGAATAGTCAAACTCCACGCCCTGACCTATTCTGATGGGACCGGAACCCAGCACAACGATTTTCTGTTTGTCCGAAACCTTGGACTCGTTTTCCTCCTCGTAGGTTGAGTAAAAGTAAGGTATATAGCTTTCAAACTCCGAAGCGCAGGAGTCTATCATTTTGTATACCGGGAAAATATCGGCGTCGCACCGGATTTTGTAAACCTCCTCGCCGGTCATATCCCAAAGCTTTGCGATAAACCCGTCGGAAAAGCCCATTCTTTTTGCCGCCCTCAGCGCGTCAAGATTTCCCTTGTTTTCACTGAGCATTTTTTCCGTGCGGACAATATTTCTTATTTTTTCAAGGAACAGCATATCGATCTTCGTGGCGTCGTAAATAAGACCGATGTCCGTGTTGCGTCGCATAAGCTCGGCAATAGCGTATATGCGATCGTCCGTGCCGTCGGCAATATAGGACAGCATCTGCTCCTCGGTGAGAGAGTCGAATTTTCTGATATACAAGTGGCAAACACCCGTTTCAAGAGAGCGCACGGCTTTCAGCAGACTTTCTTCAATAGTTCTGCCTATGCTCATGACCTCACCGGTAGCCTTCATCTGAGTGGAAAGCTTGTTGTTGGCGGAGGAGAATTTGTCAAAGGGGAAACGGGGCATCTTCGTCACCACATAGTCAAGAGCAGGCTCAAAAGACGCAGGTGTATTTGCAAGCATTATTTCGTCAAGGTGCATACCGATTGCTATCTTCGCGGATACCCTTGCAATAGGATAGCCGCTTGCTTTTGAAGCAAG
>CAMFEL010000155.1 GCA_945949385.1 uncultured Clostridia bacterium
AATATCCCTTGAAGGCTGGGGCGATTATGCCTGCTTTTCAAGACCGGAATTGAAAGTCGAACGTGTCAGCTATGATGTAATGACCCCGTCCGCCGCCCGCGGATTGCTGGACGCTATTTACTGGCACCCGGGCATGAAATGGGTCGTAGACAGTATTCATGTCTGTGCTCCCGTCAGATTCACCAACATAAGGCGAAACGAGGTCAAGGACACAGTAAGCGCAAGAAAAGCGAAAAGCGTTATGGAAAACGGCGGAGAGATGTATATTGCCACACCCAAAAGCATTCAGCAGCGCGCCGCAATGGTGCTGCGGGATGTGCGATATGTTATCGACGCACACTTTGAGATGACCGCTTTGGCAAACAGCACGGACAACCCCGGAAAATTTCAGGATATTATGCGACGCCGTCTTGAGAAAGGGCAATTTTACCACCAGCCCTGCTTCGGTGTTCGCGAGTTTCCCGCACATTTCAAACTATGCGAGCAGCTTCCGCCCTGCCCGGAGGAACTGGCAGGAGAAAAGGATCTCGGTTGGATGTTGCTTGATCTGGACTATTCCGATCAGGAGAACATCATCCCCCGCTTTTTCCGTGCCGTTCTTCGGGACGGCGTACTGGAGGTACCGCCCATTTACAGCGAGGAGGTGAAGAGATGACCCTTCAGGCTTTAACAAAGCTTTATGAAGATTTGGCTCATCAAGGAAAAATTTCACAACCCGGCTGGAATACCGTGAAAATCAGTTATGCCCTATGTTTAGACAAAAGTGGCGCCCTTGAATATGTCGTACCGCTTTTGAATGAAGTCCAGGTTGGGAAGAAAACTCAGTTGCGCCCTACACTTATGGAGCTTCCCTCTCCGGTTTCTCGGCAAAGCGGAATACGATCCAATTTTCTATGGGACAACTCCGGTTATCTGTTGGGAATTGATGAAAAAGGAAAACCGGAGCGCAGTCTTGATTGCTTCCGTGCCTGTGCCGAATTGCACCACAAGCTTTTGGACAGTATTGATTCACCTGTTGCAAATGCGATTCTTCTCTTTTTCGATACATGGCAGCCTGAAAAGGCACAGGAAAATCCCGTTTTGTCTGACTGCCTGAAAGATCTTATAAAAGGCGTGAATATTGTCTTTCGTGTTTGTGGTATATTTGCTCAGGAAGACGCGAAAATCCGTTCGGCATGGGACGCGAATTACAGTTCCGTGCAAGGGCAATTGACTCAGTGCCTGGTTACCGGGAACACTGATATTGCAGAACCGGTTCATCCCGCCGTAAAAGGCGTTGCAGGGGCACAGTCAAGCGGCGCGGCACTTGTATCGTTTAATGCCTCAGCATTTTGCTCCTACGGGAAGGAACAAAGTCTTAATGCACCGGTAGGAAAATATGCAGCTTATGCCTATACAACAGCATTAAACTATCTTCTGTCCGACCGAGAGAACGTTCACATCATCGGAGACACTACCGTTGTGTGTTGGGCACAGGGAGCTGAGCCGCAGTACAACCTGCTTGCAGGCTTGTCCTTGTTCGGAGACAGTGTTCCCGACAGCATATCCGCCGACGCCTTGTACGCAGCCATAAATAATCTGGCAAACGGTCTTCCCTGTGAAGAACTGAGGCTGGATCCCGGACGCCCGTTCTATATTCTCGGTCTGGCGCCGAACGCCGCGAGACTCTCAGTCAGATTTTTCCACCGAAGCTCTTTCGGAGAGCTGATGCGGAATGTCAATGAGCATCACAAACGTATGGATATTGCGGGAAAACGCTACCCCCTTACACCGCTGTGGGCATTGCTGAAAGAAACGGTCAACACAAAATCCAATGACAAATCCCCAAATCCGGTAATGGCCGGAGCCGCCGCAAGATCGATATTCTCCGGTACCGCTTACCCGGCATCCTTATTGGAAGCAACCATGCTCCGCATCCGTGCGGAACGGGATATTACACCGGGACGCGCAGCCATTTTGAAAGCGTATTATCTGAAAAATCCAAGTAATCTTTGTCCGAAGGAGGTTTTAACCGTGAGCCTTAATAAAAACAGCACAAATATACCTTATACTTTGGGACGCCTGTTTGCAATATATGAAGCAGTACAGGAGGCCGCAAACCCCAGGATCAACGCCACCATCAAAGATAAGTATTTCAATTCTGCTTCTGCCACATATGAAGCAGTACAGGAGGCCGAAAACCCCGGGATCAACGCCACCATCAAAGACAAGTATTTCAATTCTGCTTCTGCCACTCCGGCTACAATATTCCCGATTCTTGACAACTTGTGTCAGAAGCATCTCAGAAAGCTCGACACCGGTCTCAGAATATCCTATGACCGCCGAATAGGAGAGATAAAGGATATTCTCTCCGAGGCCTACCCTACCCGCCTGTCTTTACCCGAGCAAGGTTCCTTTAACCTCGGTTACTATCATCAAAAACAATCTCGCTATGCAAAAAAGGAGGATAAATAATTATGAGCGCAATTAAGAACCGTTACGAATTTGTTATTTTCTTTGACGTGGAGAACGGAAATCCCAACGGAGACCCCGACGCCGGCAATATGCCCCGCATTGACCCCGAGACAGGTTACGGTCTGGTGACTGATGTATGCCTGAAGCGAAAGATACGCAATTATGTGGAGACCGTAAAAGATGGCGAGTCCGGCTACCGCATTTATGTAAAAGACAATGTCCCCTTGAACCGCAGCGACGCAGAAGCCTGCGCCTATGTCGGAATAGATCCGTCCAAACTTAAAGAGAAAAAAAAGAAGGATGACAGTCTTGATGAAAAGATCCGCGACTTTATGTGCTCCAATTTCTTTGATATCCGTACTTTCGGCGCCGTTATGACCACATTTGTAAAAGGCGCGCTGAACTGCGGTCAGGTACGCGGACCGGTACAGCTGGGCTTTGCAAGAAGCGTAGATCCTATTCTTCCCCAAGAAGTGACTATCACACGTGTTGCAATTACTACTGAAGCAGACGCGAAAAAGAAAGAAACGGAAATGGGCAGAAAGTTCATCGTTCCTTACGGACTTTACAGAGCGGAAGGTTATATTTCCGCAAATCTGGCGCGTAAAGCCACCGGTTTTTCCGAAAAAGATCTTGAACTGCTGTGGCAGGCTATACTGAACATGTTTGAAAACGATCACTCCGCAGCTCGCGGGAAAATGGCAGTACGGGAACTTATAGTTTTCCGCCACGATTCCGAGCTGGGCAACACTCCCGCGTACAAGCTGTTTGACCTTGTGAAAGCCTGTAAAAATCCCGAAGTCGTTTCTCCGAGAGCGTACTCGGATTATGAGGTAAGCGTGGACGAAGAGAAAATGCCTGACGGCGTTACCTGTATTCGCATGGGGTGAGCTATTCGGAAGACGATTTTCTCATGATATCCGGTCTTCAGCATTTTGCTTTCTGCCGCCGTCAATGGGCGCTGATACATATAGAGAATCAGTGGGCAGAAAACTACCGCACCGTAGACGGAGTACTGATGCATGAAAATGCCCATAACAGAGAATTTGAAGAAAGCCGCGGGGATGTGCTTGTAATGCGCGGCGTAAGCGTCTTCTCCGCAGAGCTGGGAGTCACCGGGCAATGTGATGTCGTAGAGTTTCACCGCTCTTCAAACGGCATTCCTTTGCCCGGCAAGGAAGGACTTTGGCAGCCATACCCCATAGAGTATAAACGGGGTTCGCCTAAAGAATGCAACGCGGATATTCTTCAATTATGTGCTCAGGCAATGTGTCTGGAAACTATGCTGTGCTGTAATATCGGAGAAGGTGCGCTGTATTACGGCGAAACACGAAGGCGTGAACATATCTGCTTTACAAAAGAGCTTAAGAATCAGGTTCGGGATATGCTTGTGCAAATGCATGATCTGTATAAAAGAGGCTGCACACCCAAAGTAAAAGCCGCAAAAGCCTGCAATGCCTGCTCGCTGAAAGAAATATGTCTGCCAAGGCTTATGAAAAACCGTTCCGTGTCAGACTATCTGAATTCAGCTATGGAGAAAACACCGTGAAGAAGCTTTTAAACACATTATTTGTAACATCCGAAGATATATACTTGTCCTTGGAAGGAGAGAATGTCCTTGCCAACAAAGAAAAGCAGGTTGTCGCCAGATATCCGCTGCATACACTTCAGGCCATAGTCAGTTTTTCTTACGCAGGCGCGTCTCCTGCACTTATGGGAGCCTGTGCCGAGCGGAATATTGGATTGTCATTCTGTACGCCGCGGGGAAGATTTTTGGCGCGGGTATGCGGGGAAAGCAGCGGAAACGTG
>CAMFEL010000156.1 GCA_945949385.1 uncultured Clostridia bacterium
CCTTGTTATTGGTACCGGCAATAACACTGCCGATACCGCAGTTTTCCGGGTCATACACGGTTCCCGTAAAATCAACGTCTACAGATGAGATATCTGCGGTCTTAAAGAACACAACTATCTCAAGAGCAGCTATGCCGGGGTTATCGGCAACGGTTATTTCGCTCTCAAACGAAGTATCTCCGAAAACAGGAGTTGCATCCGTAGCGGAAATTTTCGCGCCGTCTGCTGCGTTAATTGTAAATGCGGGAATCATACAGGTGACCAGTATTGTAATAACAAGAAAATACGAAATAATTCTTTTCACAATTAACCTCCAAATTGAATCTTTATAACTTAAGTATAAAACATACGGTATAAATTGTCAAGATTTAATAATGAACATCACATATACATTCCGCAACCAATTCATTCATTATTTCCATTTTCGATTCTGACCCAAAAAAGACGTAAGTGTTTTGCGCACCAAAAAAGAGAGGATAATCCTCTCTTTTTCAGTGTATATAATTGCCAGTCATTCATCAATCGTATATTTAGTAAGCTTCAAATCTACAGAATCCCCCGTAAGCGTCAGAGAATCTCCCTTCAGCGAATAAGTAAAAGTAAGCTCCTCCGAAGAATCGGTGCCGATAAGAGTCAGACGGCTTCCGCTGACGGAGTATTTCCCGGCCGTATTGGAAGTCACGGTATCGGACTCAATATCGTAAACCGCCCATATATAAATATATTCCCCGTCGGAATTCTTATAAAACTGCACGGCGTTGCGCGTGCCGTTGAAATCGTTGTACCATGTACCGCAAAGCTTTTTCTCAGCGCCGCAGGCACACAGAGAAAGCAGCAGCGACACGGCGCAAAGCAGACACAGTAAGTATTTGACCCGAGTTTTCATAAGCTTCTGAATTAAAAAATGTCGGATAGCTCAGTTAAGCATAGTCTGACCGCCGGTTACGGGCAGAGCCTGTCCGGTCTCGTACTTCTGGTCGATTATATACTGAATTGCCCTCGTTACATCCTCAACGCGGCAACCACGTCCAAGCGGCACCTTTGCCTCATAAGCGGCGCGCACATCGGCAACGGTTTTTGCTCCCGGCACCTTCCCCGCTTTGAGATACTGCACAAACAGTCCCTTTTCCGGATCGCTCCACAGAGGACCGTCCAGAAAGTTTCCGGGGCAGACGGCATTGCATTTTATCCCGTAGGGCGCAAGCTCCATGGCAAAGGACTGAGTAAGTCCGATGCCGCCGAATTTTGCTCCGGCATATGCGAAATTCTTGTTGGAGCCTTCAAGTCCCGATTTTGAATTTATCTCAATAATATCCGCCATGTAGTCGGGAGAAATGCTTCTCTGAAGCTTCATGGGCACGGTAGCGTATTTTGTGCAGATAAAGAACGCCGTATAGTCAACGCTTGTAACAAGCTCAAAATTCGTCTTCGTCATTTCCTCAAGGCTGCCGGCGCGCACGATTCCGGCATTGTTCACAAAAATGTCAAGTCCGCCGAAAGCACAGACAGTTTCGTCTATCATAGCCTTTACGCTGTCCTCGTCCGTCACGTTTGCGCTGACGGCTATGGCACGGGTGCCGTGCTCACTCATGATCTTTTCCGCCTCGGCACGTGCGCCGTCCGCGTTCATATCAACCACGGCAACATAAGCACCCTTTGACGCCAGAAACTCCGCGATTCCGGCACCGAAGCCCTGAGCGCTGCCGGTAACGATCGCGATCTTCCCGCTGAGAGCGCCGCCGCCCTGCGCGTCGGTAACTGTAAATGTGCCGACCCCTTCAACGCAAACGCATTTCGCACCGTTTCTGACTGCCTCTGCTGCAGCCTCGGCGTCCTTTACCGCTTCTTTGCATTTGCATTCGGCAGCAAAAGATACATATGCTTTTCCCTCGGCACTGTACGCCATTCTTATAACCGGCGCAATCGCGGCAGCGCGGCTCTTAATTTCAAAACTGTCCATAAATCATCGACCTTTCAGATTTTTTTGTGCAAAACTTCTCTTCCCGCTTCGGCGAAATACCGTATTCTGTCGGAAAGAGAGGGCATTGAAGCTAAAGTATTTTCGCTGAACATACCGTTTGCAGCATCAATTGAAGCAAGTCTTTCATGACCGATAAGTGCGTATGTAGCGTCATACAGATGTCTGTACTGTGCCATCGCTTCGCATACAAAAGACTGCCTGGGGGAGTTGATATCCTCTCCGCTTATCTGGAAAAATCCGTACTCATCGCACAGACGCATAATTCTTGAAAGCTGCTCCTTTGTGTTCCGGGAGGGCATATAAGTCACCGCATCAAAGCCGAAATCCTTAAGTGCAGGCATAAGAATGTCAAGATAGCTGTCCTCGAATTTCTGCGCCGCCTTGTCTCCCGTGGGACTCTCTCCCACATCTCCAAGATAAGCGTAAGCGCATATGCCGCCGACCCTGTGAGCAAGCTTGCAAAACTCAGTAATATGCATAAGCTCCTCGTCGGCATCCACATATATGCGCCCCACAAGGCTTGACTTCAAAACACCAAGCACATCATAGAGATAGTACTCTTCGGGAGCGCTCAGTAGCTTCTCGGCGGTTTTCTGCGCAAGAGTACCGCACAGCGCTTCAATTCTCTTTATGTCCTTATTTCTGTCCCCGCCGACAAGCTTTTCTGTAAGGGCAAAAAGCACATGGCGCTCCGTTACGCTGCCGCCCCTGTCATACATGGAAAGCGGAAGCACATCCTTATCAAAATCAACATATACGCCTATGTCTCTGCATATTTCGTTGATATTTGCGCACATTTTGCGGTTGCGAATATTCCGCTTTTCCCTGAGAGGCAACAGTACCTTTTCACATTCAGCAATATTCTGATGGGGAATACCATGCATGGTAACATAAGCAACGGAATTTTGGTCGGGATTGTTAAGCTTTTTCCCCTCAAGAGGAGTACCCGACACATCCGTACGGCATTCAAAGCCTACGGTAACAGGCATTGAAATAATCTCGCCCGCCGCAATAAACTCCGAAATCCCGCCCACGCTGTCATGATCCATGATCCCCGCGGTGGAAAGCCCCGCTTTTCTCGCGCAGTAGACAGCCGCTGACGGAGTATAGGGAGAAAAGGAATATGTAGTATGTATATGATTGTTGACCCATTCACCGCCGCGCTGTACTTCCGGCAAGCCGAGAGATGACAGCGCCGAAAGCCGCTCACCCTCGTCGGCATTTTGGTCAAATAATATATTTTCTTTATCGTTCATTCTGCATTTTCAAAGCTCAACGGCGGAGCTTCCTTTCCGCAAAGGTATCTGTATGCGTTTTTATATTCAGAAAGCTTTGCCGCGGCTTTCTTTTTGTAAACTATTCCGTCCGGTCTGTACGCCCTGATAAGAACATTTTTCGGAGTGTCCTCCGGGTCGATAAGCTCAACCGCGTCCGCGCTGTACCCGTAGGCTTCAAGCCGCAGTATGCGAAGCGCGTCGGTGGCGGCGTCACAGAATTTTGATTTCAGCACGGAGTTCCCCGCAATAAAATCAAGCTCCCTGCAATCAAGGCTGCGGCTGAGACTTCGGTGACAGCAAGGCGTTGCAAGCACCGCAGAAGCACCGAGCACCGCCGCCCGTTCAAGCACAATATCCGTTGCCGTATCGCAGGCGTGAAGACTTATTACGAGGTCGGGCGCGGTATCGGGAGAATACCTCGACACATCACCCGCCGTCATCTCGGAAAAACCGCATTTCGCTGCAATATGGCGGCAGAAATCCATAACGCTTTCTTTAAGGTCAACGCAATCAATAATAGCTGTTCGGTGAAGCACCCTCGTAAGATAGTAGCATACCGCAAAGCTGAGATAACTTTTGCCGCAGCACAGATCCGCCACACGAAGCACACCGTCCTTCGGAAGATGCTTCATCATATCTCCAACATGCTCCAAAAAGCGATTTATCTGACGGAATTTCGCCTGTTTTTTGTCATGGACACGTCCGCTTTTATCTGAAATACCCAGGTGTACGAGAAAATCCTCGCTACCGTCAAGGATATAGTTCTTTTCCTTTTTTTCGGAGATTTCAGAGGGCTCTCCGCTTCCGATACTGCCGCGTACGGAAAGGTTCACCTTTCCTTTTTTGCTGACCATAAGGGACGCACTGCCGCCTGCATCGTTGATCTCTCCCCGTTTGAATCGCTCCGTAA
>CAMFEL010000157.1 GCA_945949385.1 uncultured Clostridia bacterium
GCAAATGCGGCGGGGTTCTTTCGCCTCCCTTGTGCAAAGGGAGGTGGCACGGCGTTTGCCGTGACGCAGGGTCGTCATACTGTGATTTCCCAAACAATCCCTCAGTCGCCTTCGGCGACAGCTCCCCTTACACAGGGGAGCCTCCGCTGCGGCGGGACTAACCATCGGCAAAAGCCTCTTTTGAACCGCCTCGTTAGCAGGAGGCTTTCGGGATGCAAAAAGGCGCGGGCGAATATTCCCTGCTTTCTCTCAATATACTGTACCGAAGGACAGCAGACCCGCCGAAGGGCGGGCTCGAAAAATCGGACGCAGTATAAAGCGGGAAAGGAATATTATTATGGATACTCAGTATCTGCCGCACAGAGAGGCGGCGTCGGGAGAACTTGAAAGCGGAGAGGGTACGCGGGAAAATTTTCGCAAGCCGGACAGTACGGACACTTACACACCCTTTCCCGTGGGTCACACACGAGGGAGGCGGGCGGCGGGAGCCGCCGTCATCATATCCTGTCTTTTGCTTTGCGGGGTAAGCCTTTCCCTGCACATAACCGCCGCGGCAAACGCCGTGGAATACTTAAAGGACGGCTGGCAGAACAGGCTCGTTTCCATGATCCTCCCGAATCTTGAGTTCAGCAAAAGCGACTCGAAGGACAGCGGAGAGGATATTATACAAAACGGAGAAACGGACGGCGGCGAAAAAGAAGACGCATCAGGTGTTGAATACAATTTTATAAACGAGGATCTGTCAAGCAAGGCGCAGGGCGGCATTTCAATTTCCAACGAAACAGATTACACGCCCGATCTTGAAGCGCTCCTTGCCGCATCCCCCGCCCTTCCCGTTATGGCGGGCAGTGCGGGAGACACGGGGGAGCCCGCTGTGCTTATTTACCACACCCACGGCACGGAGGCATATGCGGACACGGCTGACAACGCTTTCCGCAGCAGGGACACGGAAAAGAACACGGTGGCGGTGGGAAAAGTAATCGCCGATGTGCTTGAGCATGAGGGTATAGGCGTTATTCATCTGACGGAAATGTTCGATGAGGAAAGCTGGAGCGGTGCATACGACAAAAGCACGCTGGCTGTGCGCAGCGTGCTTTCTGAAAACCCCACCGTCAAATATATCTTTGATGTGCATCGCGACTGCATAGGAAACGCGGAGTCGGGTTACATAAGATCCGTCACAACCATTGACGGCGAGGACGCCGCGCAGCTTATGATAGTGTGCGGCACGGACAGCGGCGGCAGCTCTCATGTCACATGGCGGGACAACCTGAGCTTTGCCCTGCGGCTGCAGTCAAAGCTGTGGACGGAAAACAGCACACTTATGCGTCCCATTGACCTCAGGTGCGCTTCGTTTTATCAGGACACCTCCCCCTGCGCTCTGCTTATGGAATTCGGCACCTGTGCAAACTCCCTGACGGAGGCAAAGCGAAGCGCCGTAATGTTCGCCTGTGTGCTTGCCGGGTACATAACCGACGGAAAATGCTCGCCGGATTACGGTGAAATGGCATCTCTTTACTGCAATTAGGGAGTGAATCGGGAGCGAATCGGTCTTTATGCTTGCATTCAGCGGCAGTTTATGGTATTATATGGTATTGATATTACAGCAAAATGCAAAAGGGAGATGCGCTGAATGGGCAAAAAGGTAATAATCGGAATCGATGTGGGCGGAAGCACCACCAAAATCGTGGGCTTTGACACAACAAACGGAGGCAGAGAGCTTATAGAGCCCCTGTTCGTCCGCGCGGCAGACCCCATCACCTCCGTGTACGGCGCTTTCGGAAAGTTTACGGACATAAACGCTCTTACGCTTTCGGATATTGATAAGGTCATGATAACCGGAGTGGGCTCGTCTTATGTAAAAAAGGATATTTACTCGCTGGACTGCCACATACTGCCGGAATTCGATTGCATCGGTCTGGGCGGTCTGTACCTTTGCAGCTACGACAAGGCCATAATCGCAAGTCTTGGCACGGGCACCGCGCTTGTATACGCCGAAAAGGGCTCCCGCCCTCTGTATCTGGGCGGTACGGGAGTCGGCGGCGGCACCTTGGTGGGACTTTCCAAAAAGCTTTTGGGTATGGACACCGTTTCCCACATTGAGGAGCTTGCAAAAAGCGGTGATCTGAGAAATGTGGACCTGAAAATAAACGACATTACAAAGCAGGATATTGTCCCCGGCTTTGCCGACACCATGACCGCCTCCAACTTCGGCAATGTCAGCGACATCGCCACCAAAAACGATCTGGCGCTGGCGCTAATAAATATGGTATTCGAGACCGTGGGTATGGTCTGCGTGTTTGCCGCCCGCAATTATTCGCTGAAGAATGTGGTACTGACCGGCAACCTGACAAGCGTGTCCCAGGCTCCGGAAATTTTTGAAAACCTGAACCGCATGTTCGATATGAATTTCATTATTCCCAAATACGCCCAGTTCGGCACCGTCATCGGCGCCGCACTCGCAGGGTGCAGATGAGTAAAGCAGTTCGAGGCTCCGCCCCGAACTGCTTTTTTTGTCAGCGGGCCTCTGCCCGGGGAAATTACAGCGGGGCTCCGCCCCGGGAAATTAAAGCGGGGCTCTGCCCCGCACCCCGCTCAGGACCTTTTTTGAGAAAAAGGTCCCGAGACCCCCAAAAAACTTTTGGGTAAGGGGTCATACTTGAAGCCACAAAATTGCTGAAAACTTTGTTTAGCTGTCAATAAAGTTCAGCTAAACTGTGATTTGTGCAGTCTTTATGAATAATAGTCTTTCCTGATTTCCAAAAGTTTTTGAGGATTGTTAAGGGACTTTTGGAGGCAAGTCCCTTAACCGGAGCGCGAGGCAGCGCCTCGTATATAACCGTCAAAACAGCAGGGCTGCCGAGGCAGCCCTGCTGTTTTCCTATACACGTTTATTTCAAAATTCTGATAAGGGACTCGGCATTGCAGAGGGCGCCGCCGAAGAAGCGCCTTGCTTCGCTTTCCCGCAGGGGTGAGGTTATATACTCAGCGTAGCCGGAGGGGGTGCCCTCAAGCTCCGCAATACTGCCGAAGGCAAGGGACGCAGCCTCAAGCGTCTGCGCTCTGTCGTCCGTTTTTACTCTTACATAATAAGAGAATTCAAGCTCTTCAAAGGGTATGACCCAGCCGTCGGGAGAATGCTGCCAGCGCATGGGCTTTTCTTTTTTTGCAAGTCCCGCGGCGACGGAAGCAACATCCGCAACCATAGCACCCGCAGTAGGCATTCTGCCGGCGCCTCTGCCGTAATACATCACATCTCCCGTTACGGGGCTTGTAAAGGAAATGCCGTTGTAAACATCATCCACAAAAGCAAGAGGACAGGAAGCGGGCACAAAAGCGGGACAAACGTACAGAGACGCCCGCCCGTCCGCAATACGAGCACTGCCCACAAGCTTTACGGTGCCGCCCCAACGGACAGCGGCGTCCATATCGAGAGGCGAAATGTTCCGCAGAGTCTCGGCGTAAACCTCGCTCTCGTCCGCCATATAACCCGTGGCAACGGCGCAAAGTATCATTATTTTTCTCTGCGCGTCAAGTCCGTCAATGTCCGCGCCGGGATCTCTCTCCGCGTATCCGAGCCGCTGCGCCTCGGAAAGCGCCGCCTCAAAGGTAACGCCGTCCTTTTTCATTCTTGTAAGTATGTAGTTTGTGGTGCCGTTAAGTATGCCGTCAATACCGGTCACCGTGTCTCCAGCAAGAGCGGTTCTCATGCCGCGTATTTCCGGAATACCTCCGCCCACGCTTGCCTCAAACATATAGCTGACGCCGCAGGCGGCAGCGGTCTCGCAAAGCTCCACGCCGCGCTTTGCCACAAGCTCCTTGTTGGAGGTGACCATGCTTTTTCCGTTTTTCATAAGAAGCACGGAAAAGTCGAAAGCGGGATTTACGCCGCCCATAGCCTCGCACACAACGGAAATCTCGGGGTCGGAAGCAATTATGTTTATATCGTGCACCACTCTGTCGCCGTAGGGTGAATCGGGAAAATCACGCAGATCGAGAATATATTTTACATAAATCCCGTCGCCGCAAAAAGTCTTGAGCGCATTCTGATTTTGTTCAACCACCTCGGTAATACCGCCGCCCACAACGCCGAAACCGAGAATTGCTATATTCGTCATACGATAATTCTCCCGTATACTGTCAAGGATAAA
>CAMFEL010000158.1 GCA_945949385.1 uncultured Clostridia bacterium
TTTTATAAAAGCATATGAAGTGGGGTCCCAAGCCGTGTAGCCTCTGGCTTCAAAGGTGGCTCTGAGTCCTCCGGACGGAAAAGAGGAAGCGTCCGGCTCGCCGCGTACCAGCTCCTTGCCGGAAAACTCCATAATCACGCGTCCCTCTCCCACAGGCTTTATAAAGCTGTCATGCTTTTCGGCAGTGATGCCTGTCATGGGCTGAAACCAGTGAGTATAGTGGGTGGCTCCGTGCTCGATAGCCCAGTCTTTCATGGCGTTAGCAACTTCATTTGCCACTTCAAGGCTCATTCGCTTGCCGTCGTTGAAGGACTTTTTGCACAGAGTGTAAATATCCTCCGGCAGCCTTTCCTTCATTACCCGGTCGCAAAAGACCTGACAGCCGAACATTTCCGGTACGTTAGTCATAGTTACCCCCGTTTTGCTTAAAAGACAAAGCGCCGCAGTGATCGCTGCAGCGCCGTGCTGAAGTATAATAATTATATAGGTTTAAATTTGTTTTGTCAATAACTGTCGGGAAAATACTTGCGGGCTGCCGCACTTTCACGGCTTACAGCTTTTCCGTAAGGATCTCCGCTTCCACATTTGTTTTTCCGCCCTCGCGCAGGGTGCGGAAAATATATGCGCCGTCACCGGTATGCCCCATATAGACCTTGATGTTCTCTCCCAGCCGCGCTTCTCCGCAGTAGTTGATGCTGAACTTTATTACGCGCCGCCCCTTCATTTCGGGGATATATCCGCACAGAATATCTCCATAGCGGGTGTTGTTTATATGACAGTTTATGTCCACATCCTGATACTCCGCCGTTCTCTCACCCACAAGGGTCAGGGGAATTTCGGAGGGCAGACGGAAATGAGAGGGCATATCCAGCTCAAGGGGAGCGTCCATGCAGTAGTTGTTGGGGAAGTCGGAAACGCGAATAAGTCTGCCGGTCTTTGTGTCCAGAAGCGCCCATATTCCCGACGCCTCCGCCATTATCTCCCCGTCGCGCTCAACGCTGTAACAGCGCTGAAAGGAAACGCCTGTGGACTCGCAGGCCCAGGTAGACGCCTGTATTTTGTCGTGGGCGTATATTTTTCCGTATATGCTGAGAGAAAGACGGGAAATAACAAACGCCTTTCCCTGAGCATACAGTTTTTCGTAGGAGCGACCCTCGCCTGCCATCTGACAGTGCGCCGCGTCCTGAATGTAGCGCAGCATTCCCGTAAGGCTCAGAATGTCGTTAAGGTCGGTGTCGTGGGCGTTTACGGTATAGTTTTCAGTCCATTTCATTATAATATCTCCGTTTGCATTTAAGCGTATCAGAAAAACCTTACTAATTTTAGTATTTTGAACCGCTTAATTCAATACAAAAAATGTGAATAAAAAAATTTTACCAAAACTACAAATTTAACGCCGCAATTCTTGAACTTGTGTGCAATTTGTGGTAATATGATAGCAGTAAATATTTCTGTGAAAGGAATTTTGATACTATGGCAAAAAACAGACTTGTAGGTGAATATCCCGTGATCGGCATTCGTCCCACTATCGACGGACGCCGCGGTGCGCTCAAGGTACGCGAGTCCCTTGAGGAGCAGACCATGAATATGGCAAAAAGCGCGGCAAAGCTGTTCAGCGAAAATCTTCGCTATTCCAACGGCGAGCCGGTAAAGGTTATTATTGCCGACACCACTATCGGCAGAGTGGGCGAGGCGGCTGCCTGCGCCGAGAAATTCAAGAGAGAGGGCGTTGACATCACGCTTACCGTGACCCCCTGCTGGTGCTACGGCGCGGAGACTATGGATATGGACCGCAACACCATAAAGGCAGTATGGGGCTTTAACGGCACGGAGCGTCCCGGCGCCGTATACCTTGCTTCCGTTCTGGCGACCCACGCGCAGAAGGGGCTGCCCGCTTTCGGTATTTACGGTCACGATGTTCAGGCGGCAGACGCTACCGAGATCCCCGAGGATGTCCGTGAAAAGCTGCTCCGCTTCGGACGCGCTGCCGTTGCCTGCGCAACCATGCGCGGCAAATCCTATCTGCAGATAGGCTCTATCTGTATGGGTATAGGCGGCTCCATTATCGATTCCTCCTTTATTGAGGAGTATCTCGGTATGAGAGTTGAATCCGTTGACGAGGTGGAGATAATCCGCCGTATGACAGAGGGCATTTACGACCATGAAGAGTACGAAAAGGCTTTGAAGTGGGCGAAGGAAAAGTGCATAGAGGGCTTTGACAAGAACCCCACAGAGCTTCAGCGCTCCCGCGCACAGAAGGACAGCGACTGGGAATTTGTAGTCAAGATGATGGTCATTATCAAGGACCTTATGTGCGGAAACAAAAACCTCCCCGCAGGAGCAGAGGAGGAAATGGTGGGTCACAACGCACTGGCAGCCGGCTTCCAGGGTCAGCGTCAGTGGACGGACTTCTATCCCAACTGCGATTTTCCCGAGGCGCTGCTTAACACCTCCTTTGACTGGAACGGCCCCAGAGAGCCCTATGTGCTTGCCACCGAAAACGATGTGCTTAACGGTCTGGGCATGATGTTTATGAAACTGCTTACCAACCGGGCACAGATCTTTGCCGATGTACGTACATACTGGAGCGCAGACGCGGTAAAGAAGGCTTCCGGTTACGATATTGAGGGCAAGGCTCTTGAGGCAGGCGGATTTATACATCTTATCAACTCCGGCGCTGCCTGCCTTGACGGCTGCGGTGCCGTAAAGGACGAAAACGGCAATGCCGTTATGAAGCCCTGGTACGATATGACGGACGCGGACTGCGACGAGGTTATGAAGAATGTAACCTGGAACTACGCCGATCTTGGCTACTTCAGAGGCGGCGGATACTCCAGCCGTTTCTATACCGACGCGGAAATGCCCGTTACCATGATAAGACTTAATCTTGTCAAGGGTCTCGGTCCCATGCTCCAGATTGCGGAGGGCTGGACAGTGCGCCTGCCCGAAGAGGTCAACGAGATTTTGTGGAAGCGCACCGACTACACATGGCCCAGCACCTGGTTTGCTCCCCGTATTACGGGTAAGGGCGCGTTCAAGAGCGCATACGATGTTATGAACAACTGGGGCGCCAACCACGGTGCCATCAGCTACGGTCATATCGGCGCAGACCTTATTACAATGTGCTCAATGCTCCGCATACCCGTTGCAATGCACAATGTACCCGAGGAGGATATTTTCCGTCCCGCTTGCTTCAACGCTTTCGGTATGGATAAAGAGGGTCAGGACTTCCGTGCCTGCGCGGCATACGGTCCTATGTATAAGAAATAAGATTATATATAAAAACAGGCGGGCTCAGCCCGCCTGTTTTTTGCTTCTGTTTTTCAGCGCTGTATCGGCGTTACTTCGTCAGAGGTGCTGTCCAGAAGCAGTTTTATTTTTTTCATATCCCTGTACATATCCTCGTTTTTGCGGGGGTCGCGGAGCAGGGCGGAGGGATGATAAACCGCGCTTATGAGGAAGGCTCCGCGCTTATATACGGTGCCGTGGGATTTCGTAATGCGGAAATCCGGGTCGATAAGTCGCATAGCGGCTATTCTGCCCAGGCACACGATGAGCTTCGGGCGTATCAGTTTTACCTGCTCACGCAGATACCCTATGCAGGCATCCTGCTCGTCCGGCAGCGGGTCTCTGTTTTCCGGAGGACGGCATTTCAGAATATTTGCAATATAAACGCTGTCGCGGTCAATCCCCACAGCTTCGAGAAAGCGGTCAAGATGCTTGCCTGCCGCTCCCACAAAGGGTATACCCGTTTTGTCCTCATCTGCGCCCGGTGCCTCGCCTACGAACATCAGGGAGGCGCTTTTGCTGCCTGTGCCGAAAACACAGTTTTTTCTTGTATTCCCGAGAGGGCATTTGCGGCATTCCCGACACTCATTTTCAAGAGTCTCCCAATCCACGACAGACACTCCTTTGACTTTGATCTGACCTTTTGCTTGTTCTGTGAGCTGCTTATATGCGTTTTACAAATTCAATTACGGCGCCTGAGGAAACAGCCGCTGCTTTTTTTGCAAAGGTGGGAAAATCCTCGGGCGCGCTGCCGTCTCCGCAGTCCGATACGGCGCGCAAAACGCCGAAAGGCACACGGTTTACAAAGCATACCTGACCGACAGCCGCGCCCTCCATCTCGCAGGCGGCGGCGCC
>CAMFEL010000159.1 GCA_945949385.1 uncultured Clostridia bacterium
GCATCGGCCGCAGGATGCGTGGAAACAGTCTTTGCGGCGTCGATAGTAAGCTGAGATGTCTTTTTTTCGCCTTTGTCGCGCTCTACCGGCACAAATGCAGACAGTGGATCGCGGCGGGGCACCGCAGTCTCGTATTGCGCTTTGCCGGACATATGTGCGGCTGCTGCCGTCACATCCGCGCTGTCCGCCGCGCCGTCAAAAGAAGCGGTGTCTTCCGGTTTGCTTTTAATATAAGTATCTCCGGCATCGGTGCGCTCCGCGGTGCTATTTGCTGTATTATCGGGTTCGGCGGTGGATTTTTCAAAATCCAAGGCTCTGTCGGGCGCTTCCCCGCTCTTTCCCTGGTATATATTCTTTGCCGTCCGCCGTTCAAAAGGCTTTGGAGCAAAGCCGCTTTTCGGACTGTTTTCCTCTTCCCGTCGGGAGTCTGACGAATAGAAAGGAATTCCTATATTCATTTCAGGGCGGCTCGCGCCTGCCTGCAAGGCGTTCAGGACGGCGTAATATACCGCTTCAAACACTATTCTCTCGTTTGCAAACTTTACCTCAAGCTTTGAGGGATGAACATTTACATCCACTGCTGCGGGATTAAGCTGAATATTAAGCACGCACACGGGGAATTTGGAGGACGGTATGCGGGTGGAATACGCCTGCTCAAGCGCCGCCATTGCGGTGCGGCTTTTTACAAAGCGGGAATTTATAAAAAAGTTTTCCGAATTCTTATTGGCTCTTACAAGATCGGGCTCGCCTATATAGCCGCTTACCCTTATACCGCTTTGGTCAGTTCTGTCAACGGCGGTCATTCTGGATGCGGTGGCTTTGCCGAACACGGAGTATATTACTCCCCGAAGGTCTCCGTCACCCACCGTCTTGAAACGAAGCTCGCCGTCAGTTACATACTGTACGGAAATATGGGGGACGGACATGGCGATTTTCTCCATGACCGCAGTAACTGCGGCACATTCGGAAGCGTCCTTTTTCAGAAATTTTCTGCGTGCGGGCACATTGTAAAACAGCTCGGAGGCGATCACGGTAGTTCCTGCGGCACAGCCTGCTTCCACGATGTCGATTATTTCTCCGCCCTCGCAGTACATAACGCAGCCCATCTGCTCGGAGGTGGGGCGGGAATACATTTTCAGCTTACAGACTGCGGCAATGGCGGCAAGCGCCTCGCCTCTGAAGCCGAGTGTTCCGATAGTGGCAAGATCCTCCGCCGTGGCTATCTTACTGGTGGCGTGGCGCAGTACGGTAAGGGGCATATCCTCGCGGTCGATTCCGCAGCCGTTATCGGAAACACGGATAAGGGTAGTACCGCCGTGGCGTATTTCCACTGTAATATCCGTAGCACCCGCGTCAATGGCGTTTTCGCAAAGCTCCTTGACAACGGACGCCGGTCTGTCTACCACTTCTCCTGCGGCAATCAGATTTGCCACATCAAAGCCAAGCACATTTATGCGTCCCACGGTACTCCTCCTTTCCGTGTGCTTTTATCCGGCGCTCTCCGAAAGTATCAGCCGCCGAGGTTTTTCTTCCACTCAAAAATAAGATTCATCGCCTCAATAGGCGTAAGGGTGTTTATATCCGTCTTTTTTATCTGCTCGCATACATCGTCGCGGTACACATCCATTATGCTGAGAGATTCGAGTGCGTTTTCTCCGCTTTCGCTCTTGCTGCTTTCCGTATGCTTTTCGGCGCTTCTTTTGCCGTCTGAGTTTTCAAGTCCCGCCAGTATCTCCTTTGAGCGCTTTACTATCTCCGACGGTATACCCGCAAGCTTTGCCACTTCTATTCCGTAGCTTTCGTCCACGGGGCCTTTGACTATTTTTCTGAGAAATGTCAGGTCGTCTCCGCGCTTTTTGACCGCCACATTGTAGTTTACAAGTCCATCCACCTGACCCTCAAGCTCAGTCAGCTCATGGTAGTGAGTGGCGAACATGGTCTTTGCGCCAAGCTTCCTGCCCGCCGTATATTCAAGCACGGCGCGGGCTATGGACATACCGTCAAAGGTGCTTGTTCCTCTGCCGATCTCGTCATAGATTATAAAGCTCTTTTTGGTGGCGTTTGCAAGGATATACGCCACCTCGCGCATTTCAAGCATAAATGTGGAGGTACCGGAGGCAAGGTCGTCCGACGCGCCCACACGGGTGAACAGCTTGTCCACAACGCCGATACGCGCTTCCCTTGCAGGGACAAAGGATCCTATCTGCGCCATCAGCACTATAAGCGCCGTCTGCCGCATATATGTGGATTTTCCAGCCATATTCGGTCCCGTTATGAGCATCATTCTGTTTGCACCCGTGTCAAGCTCGGTGTCGTTAGGCACGAAGTACGCATCGTTTACGAATTTTTCAACAACCGGGTGCCGTCCGTCTCTGATTATGAGCTTATCACTCATATCCACCTCGGGACAGACATAATTATTCAGCGCCGCCGCCTCGGCAAGGCTTACGAAAACATCAAGCTGTGCCAGCGCCGCGGCGCTCTTGCGAATTCTTACGGAATTCTCCGCCACTTTGTCGCGCACCTGCACAAACAGCTCATACTCACGATTTTTTACCTTATCGGCCGCGCCGAAAATAGTAGTTTCAAGCTCTTTCAGCTCCGGGGTGATATAGCGCTCGCTGTTGGCAAGGGTCTGCTTGCGCACATAGCTGTCCGGCACCTGATTTATAAAGGATTTGGAAACCTCGATATAATAGCCGAACACTCTGTTGCTGTCAATACGCAGAGTTTTTATTCCCGTTGCTTCCCGCTCGCGCTCCGCAATGGCGTTTACATAGTCGCCGGCGTTGTTCATTATGCTTCTAAGCTCGTCAACGGTGGAGTTGTAGCCGTCGCGGATCATACCGCCCTCTCTGACCTGAAAAGGCGGAGCGTCCGTAATGGCGCTGTCAATAAGCTCTCTTATGTCGCAAAGCTCGTCAATATCGCTCCATATGGCGGCAAGCTCTTCGCTTTCCGCGCCCGACAGCATCTCTTTAATTTTCGGCAGCACGGCAATAGTCTGGGAAACAGCACGCAGCTCGCGGGCGGTGGCGCTGCCGTAAGTGATACGGGTCATAAGGCGCTCCAGATCAAGAACGCCCGAAAGTGTTTCTCTTATCTCCTCGCGGAGCATAAATGCCGAAAGCAGCTCCGCAACGCTGCGCTGTCGGCGTACTATTTCCGCAACATTGGTAAGCGGATGCTCGATAAGGGAGCGAAGCAGACGGGCACCCATGGCGGTGCTTGTTTTGTCAAGCACCCACAAAAGACTTCCCTTTTTATCCTTTGTGAGCATGGTCTCGCAAAGCTCAAGATTGCGCCTTGTACTGAGATCCATCTCAAGATATTGGGAATTTACATACAGCTCTATGTTTTTTATGTAGGAAATATCGCCCTTTTGCGTATCGGCAACATAGGCAAGAGCCGCGCCCGCCGCACATACCGCCGGCATAAATTCGGGGTCTCCCTCAAATTTACCAAAGCGCTCCTCGTATCTGTCAAGGGCGGATGCGTCAAAATAGGAGGTAAGGCGGGGTGTCACCATTATACTTCTGTCGGCGGCGTAGTGCTCAATATCCGGAAGCTGCGAAAGCTCGATATTCGTTATTATCTCGCAGGGGGCGTTTGAATTAAGCTCCGTCAGAAGCTCTTTGGAAAAGTCGCCGCCGCTGAAATATGTGGCCTTGAACTCAGCCGTGGAAACATCGGCAAAGCATACTCCGCATACTCCGTCTCCCACATAAACGGAAGCAAAAAAGTTATTCTTTCCGTCGCTGAGAAGCGAATCCTCGATAACAGTACCGGGAGTTACCACTCTTATAACTTCCCGTCTCACAAGGCCCTTTGCGGTTGCCGGATCCTCGGTCTGCTCGCAGATAGCTACTTTATAGCCCTTTGATATAAGCCGTCCTATATAACTCTCGCTTGAGTGAAAAGGAACACCGCACATAGGTGCTCTGTTGCCCTCGCCGCAGTCTCTCCCGGTAAGAGTCAGCTCAAGCTCCCTGGACGCTATCTGTGCGTCCTCGAAAAACATCTCGTAAAAGTCTCCCAGACGGTAGAACAGTATATGGTCCCTGTACTGATCCTTTATCTGAAAGTACTGCTCCATCATCGGCGTCA
>CAMFEL010000160.1 GCA_945949385.1 uncultured Clostridia bacterium
TTCCTGCGGAAAAACAGCCCGCCGACAAAACGCCTGCGGCAAACATTCCGAGCGTCAACAGTCCCAGGGACAGCATACCCACCGAAAGCAGTCCGAAGGACAGAAGCCCCACGGATATGACTCCGCGGGAGAAAAGTCCCACGGCAATTATTCCCCGGGCGTTCATCCCCACGGCAATAACACCTCTTGCGTTTCTGCCGAAGTGCCACAGGGGCAGCCCGCGAAAGGTCTTCTGACTTTTTCTTTCCCGAAATGCTTTTCTGATAAGCGACGCCGCGTTGCTTACCGCACAGTCCGCCGCGCTGTTTTCCGCGCCGCCTGCCGTCCCGCCGTCATCCGTTTCCGCCTCCTCCGGCTTGTCCCGCAGCAGGTAGTCAAGGGAACAGCCGTACAGCTCGCTTAGGCGTATAAGCGTTTCCGTTTCGGGAAACGCCGCGTCGCTTTCCCATTTGCTGACAGCCTGTCTTGATACGCAAAGCAGATCCGCAAGCTGCTCCTGCGTGTAGTTTCTTTCTTTTCTGAGCTTTGATAATTTGTCGCCCGTTGTCATTTTTTGTCCTCCGTTTTTCATCGTATACACAGATAATAGCGGTTTTTGCCTCAAATGACCACCGTTTTGCCGTATCAAAATGTAAACTTCAGGTTGCATTTTGCCGATTTGCCCCGATTTGCCCCGTTTTGTAAGGCTTCGGAAGAAAAACGGGCGTTACTGCGCCTGCCGAAGCAGCGACAGAGCTCTATCAAAGTTTTCCGGCAGGGGACAGGCGACGGTAACGGGCTGACCCGTCCGCGGATGGATAAAGGTAAGCTCCCCGGCGTGCAGGCATTGCCCGGACAAAAGTCTCGGATGGCGTTTTTCAAACTGCGTGGGATTTGAATACACGGTATCTCCCAGAATGGGATGGCCTATATGCGCCATATGAACCCGTATCTGATGGGTGCGCCCGGTTTCGAGGCGCATTTTTGCAAACGTAAAGCCGCACAGCTCCTCAAGGGTCTCGTAGTGTGTAACGGCGTGCCTGCCGCCCTCCGACACCACCGCCATTTTCTTTCTGTCCGTTTTGTGGCGGGCAATAGGGGCGTCAACTGTTCCGTTTTCCGGCAGTCTGCCGAGAACGATGGCATAGTACACTCTTGAAAGGGAGTGATCCGCAAGCTGAGCGGCAAGGGAAAGATGAGCGGCATTATTTTTTGCCACGGCTATAAGTCCGCTGGTGTCCTTGTCAATTCGGTGAACGATGCCGGGACGCATTACGCCGTTTATGTCAGAAAGACAGTCGCGGCAATGCCACAGCAAAGCGGATACCAAGGTCCCCTCCGTATGTCCCGGAGCGGGATGCACTACCATGCCCTGAGGCTTGTTAATAACGATAACGTCTTCATCCTCGTAGACAACGTCAAGAGGAATATCCTCCGCCTTTGCCTCGCAGGGACGGGGCTCCGGCAGTCTTACGAAAAAAACATCGCCTTGCGCCACACGGTAGTTTTTTCTAAGGGTCACGGGTGCGGCGGCGCCTTTTGACAAAACAAGCACCGCGCCCTTTTCCGTAAGCTGAGCCGCAGCACTGCGGCTGATTCCGGCGGCGCCGGAAACGAAAACATCGGCACGGCTGCCGATGTCTTTGTCGGAAGCCTTCAGGCAAAGCTCGCCCTCGGCCTCCGTATCAATTTCAAAAAATAAATTTTCACTCATCCCTGTCGTTATCCTTACGTTCGCTTTCCTCTTTGCCCTTTTCGGCTTCGGAAGTTTCGGAGGCTTCGGAAGCTTGGGAAGTATCGGAAGCGGAAAGCTTTTTCTGCTTTGCCTCTTTGGGCAGCTCCACAAAAAGAACGTAGCATATAAGCACGGCGCAGCCTACGGTCACAAAGGCGTCCGCCACATTGAAAACATAAAATTTCACAAACTCAAAGTCTATAAAATCCACCACGGAGCCGCGGAAAACACGGTCTATCATATTTCCCACGCCGCCGCCCGCTATAAATGCAAGGCAGGTCTTTACCCACATGCTTTTGGGTTTTTCCTTAGCGATATAAAAGAATATGGCGGCAATGGCGATAACCGATATGACCATAAACACCCAGCGGTGATTTTGTAAGATTCCGAAAGCGGCGCCTTCGTTGTTGATGTAGGTAAGGTGAAACAGCCCGTCAATGCAGGGCACGATCTCACCCTCGGCAATAAATCTGACTACCAGCAGCTTCGACACCTGATCCAGCAAAACTACGGCAAGAGTGATCAGTATACAGTAAAGCATCTGCTATCCTTTCCGCGGCATTCAGTTGCCGTCGTCTCCGTTTGCAAAATCGCTGAGGAACTTGAAATAGTCCTCGTCGGCGCGGGTATCCTCATTTTTTGCGGGGGTGTTGAAAACCTCTCTGACGGCGGCGTCAAGCTCCTCTTCCGCCGTTGAACGTGCGACGGTACCCGCACCGTCCCCGTCACTTTCTCCGTCCGCCTCGTCAGCCGCATCCGGTTCGTCCTCTTCGCCGTCATCATCGGCTCCGAGTCCGTCGCTTGCAAACTCGGCATCGTCCGCTTCTCCGCCGGCAAATGCGTCGGCATCGCTCTCCTCTTCGGCTTCAACAGCTTCCTCTGTCTCGGTGTAGGAAATACCGCCGCTGCCGGTTTCCCCTGCGTCCTGCTCGGCTGAAGTCGCAGCCATAGCTTCGCTCTGCGCTCTGCTTATTTCGTCAATGTCGTCAAATATATCATCGAAGCCGTCACCGGTTTCAAATTCCTGCTCCTGTTCGCTTTCCGCCCCGTCAGCGAGCGCACCGGTCTCAAAAGCGAACATACCGTTCTCGCCGCTGCCGTGGGAGGTCAGCGCGGCTTTTTCCCCGGCAGTGGGTGCGGTGAAGTCTTCCGCACGGGCGGGAGCCTGTGCTTCGTTCAGAACGAAGCTTTTGCTTTTCTCCGCTTCGGTCTTAGCTTCCTCAAAAATGCTTTCCTCCGGGTAGTCCTCAAAAACGGGGGCATCGGCGTGAGGGTCTCCCGGTGCTTCAAAATCCTCAACCGCATCGGAAACGGGAGTGTAATCCGGCTCGTAGGTAAACTCCTCCGCGCTTTTTGCAAGGGACTCAATAAGTGAAATGTGAGAGCTGTACAGATTGAAAAGCTCGTCCTTGAAAGCTGCGACGCTTGCTTTCATAACATCAACGGTGTTCAGCTTTTCCGCCACACGCATATCAAGATCGGATATTATCTCGCCGCAGCTTTCTCTTGTTTTGTCAAGCAACGTGTCACAACGGTCCTTTGTTTCCGAAATCATGACCGCGGCGGCTCTTTTTGAATCGGCGATATTCTGTCTCAGATCGTTTTCGGAGGCGGAAAAACGCTTTATAAGCCTGCGCGCCGTCTCCAGCTTCTGATCAAGCTCCGCATTGCGGGTGCGGTAATATGAAAGCTTTGATTCAAGCTCGTCTATATATTCGTCCACCTCTTCGGGGTTATAGCCCTTGCGAATGATTGAAAAGGTTTTTACATCACCGTCTGCCATTTTTTTATCCTTTCGTTGACTGCTGTTTTATATATACTTTCTTGCTTCAAGCCGTATTCTGCCGCGGCGGGTCTCGTCCTCGCAGCGGTCGATTATGAATTTGCCGTATCCCCGTACGGAAAGCACATCACCTGCGCATACTCTTCTGTCCGCGTCCTGCACGGGCAGATAGTTAAGCTCTGCCGCGCCGCCGGAAACTATTTCTGCCGCCGCCTCGCGGGAAACGCCGCAAAGAGCGCGCACCACTCCGTCAAGACGGGGAGACGCCACGGAGGAAACCAGCTTTTCAAAGCTGGGATCGGGGCAGATTTGTACGCCTTCGGGGGCAAATTCCGCCTTTACCCTGTCCCGTCCCGCGCTTTTCATTTCTTTAACAATAAACGCCGCCGCTTCAGGCTTTGCAAAAACATAGGCCGAGCTGCCGTTCTCCACCGCAATATCGCCCAGAACCTGGCGCTTTATGCCCAACGCCGTAAGGGAGCCGAGCCAGTCCCGATGGCCGAGAGACGCATATCCGCTTCCCGAAAGACACACGGGTACGGTAAACTCATGCAGATATTCTTCGCATCCGCAAGAAGCCAGCAGGGA
>CAMFEL010000161.1 GCA_945949385.1 uncultured Clostridia bacterium
TTAGCCGTGCAGGGTGGCTCGGAGGGACTGCTGACGGGACAGCAGTCCCTTCGAATATTCCTCTCTCCATTTCTGTCAGCTAATAATCAAATCTGAATTCCCAAAAACACTATCAATTCTAAAAAACCTGCCTTCTGTGGGTAACTCCAAGTTTGCTGCCAATACGCCTCGAAGCGTTGCTTTGCTTCTTTATTCAGCCGGTTGGGGAGCGCCCTGTGGGGCTGCCGGCGGTGCGCTTTGGAAGTACTTGTTTCCTTATCCTATTTGAGTTTTTCGGGGTTTCGGGGTGCTTTTCTCTAAAAAGCACCCCGAGCGGAGCGCGAGGCGGAGCCTCGTATATTATTACGCCAAAGCGCCGAGCTGCACAACAGCGTCCGTGCATATAAGCGAGCAGTGTTCGTTTATGTAATACCGCGCACCTCCGGGCAGTCGGCGCGCACCGAACTCGCACATATGTCCGTACTCGTCGCAAAGCTCCAGAAAATACCGTCGGTTTTCAGAGTCCGTGTCCGCCCATGCGCGGCTTTCCCCGCAGTAGCCCGCGCCGGCAAGAGAGCGGCACGCCGCAAGAAGCTCCTCCATTTCGCAGAACAAGTAAATCTCTTTAGAAACAGTATGTATGTAATGATTTTGTATGTCTGAGCAGGACACGGACGGTACCCGTGTTACGAACATTTCACAGCCTCCTTCTTTTGATGGAAACACCTGCACCAGCAGTTTTTCGTTAGCGCCGCCGGCGGCGTCCTCTCCCGCGTCGCTTACTATGCGCCTCAGCGCCGAGCGGGTTTCCTTTCCGAAGCCCTCCAGAGTTTCCGGACTGATGCGGTATTTTGTCATATCCTCTTTTGTGAGAATAACTATCATATTGCCTGTGCCGATTTTTATTACATCCATTAAAGTACCTTTTTTCCGCCGGCAGACGGGGGACGGCTCCCGGGAAAAGCTCGGAGAATCCGCTTTCTGCCGCCTGCCGAATAATTTTAATTCCTTACTACCATTATAATCAAAAGAGGGGCGGTATGGTACCATCAATTTAAGGCAGTAATGGAAAAGACGTGCAGCGGATAACGGGAAGACGCCCTCAGCATATGTACTTACTCCTTGACGAAAGGCGGCAAGGGTGATACAATTAAATTACCGAGGAGTATACGGAGGTACAAATGAAAAAGCTTAAAAGAGTGTTTCTTATAGTTGCGGACAGTATGGGCGTGGGAGCGGCACCCGACGCTGCCGATTTTGCAAACGGCGACGGCACGGACGAGGGAGCGGATACCTACGGCGCCCTTTGCCGAAGCGACGGCTTTTCGGCGCCGTTTCTGACGCGTCTGGGCATAGGCAATATCAGCGGAGTAGACGCTTCATATCCCAAATGTCAAAATCCCATAGGTGCTTTCGGCAAAATGCGGGAGGCGTCTGCGGGTAAGGATACGGTCACAGGTCATTGGGAGATAGCGGGAGTCAGCTCCGAGAGCGCAATGCCCACTTTTCCCGACGGCTTTCCCGAAGACTTTCTTGAAGAGCTCAGCCGCAAATGGGGCAGAGGCTGGCTGTGCAATAAGCCGTATTCCGGCACCGAGGTTATAAAGGACTACGGCGAGGAGCATATTAAAACAGGCAAACTTATCGTATATACCTCCGCCGACAGCGTTTTTCAGATAGCCGCTCACGAGGATGTTGTCAGCGTTGAGGAGCTTTACCGCTGCTGTGAGACAGCAAGAGAAGCGCTTTGCGGAACTCTTGCGGTGGGCAGGGTGATTGCCCGTCCCTTTGCGGGAGAGTACCCCTTTACCCGCACGCCCAACCGCCGCGACTACGCCCTCAGCGCTCACGGAGACACCGTGTGCGACGAGATCTGCGCCGCGGGCCTTGATGTTATCGGCATAGGCAAAATAGGGGATATTTTCGCCCACCGGGGAATAAGCGAGGAGATACACACCGTCAGCAATACGGACGGCATGAATAAGACCGCAGAGCTTCAAAGCCGCGATTTCAGGGGGCTTTGCTTTGTAAACTTAGTGGATTTCGATATGAAATACGGCCATCGGCGCGACACCGAAGGCTACGCCGCGGCTGTTACGGAGTTTGACGCTTTCTTGGAGGATTTCTGCGCAAAGCTCGGAGAGGACGACTGCGTAATAGTTACGGCGGATCACGGCTGCGACCCGTCCCACATCGGTACCGATCATACAAGAGAGTATGTCCCGGTGCTTGTATACGGCAGGAGAATACGCAATACAGACCTTAGGGTGCGCCTGAGCTTTGCCGACCTGGGGGCTACCTGCGAGGAGCTTCTGGGAGTTGAGGGTCATACCGAGGGCGAGAGCTTTGCAAGCCTTATACTGAAAGGCTGAAGAATACCGAAAGATCAGGAAGATAAAAAGATGAAAGTACTTGACAGATTTTTGAATTATGTTTCGTTTTCCACCGCCTCCGACGAGAGCAGCGACACCGTGCCCTCCACCGAAAGGCAGCGCGCTCTTGCGGCACGCATCGCCCACGAGCTTGAGGTAATGGGACTTTCCGATGTGGCAGTGGACGGTTTCGGCTATGTTTACGCCTATCTTCCCGCCACGGCAGGGAGAGAGGGAGACGAGGCCATAGGCTTTGTGGCGCATATGGACACCTCCCCTGCGGTCAGCGGAGAAAATGTAAAGGCAAGGATCGTAAAATACGAAGGCGGGGATATAGATTTGGGCGCCGCAGTTCTCCGGGAAGCGGAGTTCCCCTTTATTTCCCGCTACAAGGGTCAGGAGCTGGTGGTGACAGACGGAACCACGTTGCTTGGCGCCGACGATAAGGCGGGCGTTGCGGAAATCGTCAGCGCCTGCGAGTATCTGGCGTTCCATCCCGATGTTTCCCACCGAGCGGTGGCGGTTTGCATCACACCCGACGAGGAGATAGGGCGGGGAGCAGATCACTTTGATTACAGCCGCTTCAAAGCGAAAAAGGCGTATACCGTAGACGGCGGCGAGCTGGGCGAGATAGAATACGAGAATTTCAACGCGGCGGCGGTAAGAATCACGGTTCACGGCATCAATATCCATCCCGGCAGCGCGAAAAACAAGATGAAAAATGCCGTTCTTATGGCGGCGGAGCTTATAAACCGTATGCCGGCGGCGGAGACCCCCGCACATACAGAGGGCTACGAAGGCTTTTACCATATTACCGACATAAGCGGCGACGAGTCGCAGGCCGTTATAAATATGATAGTGCGGGATCATGACAGAGAGCGTTTTGAGAGGCGCAAGGAGTTTGTGGAAAAGCTGTGCGCCTATATGAACAGCGTGTACGGAGAGGGCACCTTCGTGGCGGATATTACGGATACCTACTACAATATGAAAGAAAAAATACTGCCTCATATGGAGCTTATCGAAAAGGCAAAGGCCGCCATGCGCAGCGCGGGAGCACAGCCCGTAATCGTACCCATAAGAGGCGGCACGGACGGCGCAAGGCTTTCATGGGAAGGATTGCCGTGTCCCAATCTTTCCACGGGCGGCGCAAATTTCCACAGTATTTTCGAGTTTATACCCGTGGAATCACTTGAAAAAATGCGGGATGTGCTTGTGTATCTTGCCCGCTGACCTTGCAGTATTTTGGAAAATGTAAAAGGGAGAAGCAACCCCGCTTCTCCCTTTCTTTATTGTGCATACCGTGGTATCATATGAACATTTTGAACAGAGCCGCCGCCCATGAAAGGTATCCCGGCACATTTTCGTCAAGAAGCGTCTTTACAAGGGAAATATCCGCTCCGCTCAGCTCCCCGACCCGGCTGAAAAGGCTGCCTGCGGCCTTTGTGTCGCCTATGGCTATCATAGCCTTTGCATGATCCCCCAGCGCCGCGTATTTGCCGATTGACAGCGCTCCTGCGGAGAAGTCTCCCACAGACAGCGCTCCCACGGACACAACACCGAGGCTGACGGCTCCCGCGGATAAAATTCCTGCTGATTATATGGGGTTGGATATCGGTCCGGAAAC
>CAMFEL010000162.1 GCA_945949385.1 uncultured Clostridia bacterium
CTATGGGGTATATCCTTTCACTTTTCAGTGAAAGCTCGTCAAGCTCGTCGGGCGTAACATTCAAAAGTGTCGCCATCTGGTCAATAAAAGCGCCCGTGCCGCCCGCGCAGCTTCCGTTCATTCTTTCATCTGTGCCGCCCTCAAAGAATATGACCTTTGCATCCTCTCCGCCAAGCTCAATTACCACGGAGGTCTCGGGGGCAACCGTCTTTACAACTTCTCCGGTGGCAAAAACCTCCTGAACAAAGGGCAGTCCTGCCGCGTTTGCCATTCCCAGACCTGCGGAGCCGGAAACGCAAACGCGCACTTCTCCGCCGCCTATTGCATCGGAAGCGTCATGCAGCATTTCAAGAGTTTTAAGGCGCACTTGCGACATATGGCGCTCGTAGCGCTCCCAAACCACCTCGCCGCTCCGTATGACGACAATTTTTGCCGTAGTGGAGCCGATGTCAATTCCTATAAGCGTACCGCTGTTTCTTGCTTCATCAAATCGCATTTATCTTATATCCTGTTCTTATAATTATCGTTTTCAAGTGTATAGAGCGACTCCGCCTCATCTTCACCGCTTTGAGCCTGCTGAGTGTATGCGCCGGGGGGCGCGGAATCGGCACTTCCTCCGTTATTCGGATTGCCGTATCCGAAGAAAAGGCAGTAGAAAAGATTGGAGCACAGGTTGAGTCCCGCGCACATAATGCACGCACCCACAAGGGGATGCACCCTGCAAAAAGAGGAGGAATACCCTGCTCTGCGGTCACTGTATACTTTTCCGCCGGATTTCAGAGTGTCATACACCCTGCGGTATTCGGCGTTGCCTGGGTCAAGGCGCACCGCCTGCTCTATATGTTCAATGGCAATAATGACCTCTCCGCGCTGTGAGTGGCATACCGCGCTTACAAAATACCACTCAGCATCTCTTTTCTTTATATTGGAAAGCACATTGAGAGCGTCTGTATACCTGCCGCGGTGCATGAAAGCCTTAGCAACTTCAATATATGAATACTGTTCTTCGCCGTCCGCCGCCCCGCCGTAAAATCCGAAGCCGGGACCGAAACCGGTAAACCCGAAGCCGAAGCCGCTGCCGGAGGCGGAGTATCCTCCCGCCCCTGACGAAGCACCGGAATAGCCGCCGGAGCGCGCAGAGGAAGGATTTTTTATCTGCTCGTATGCGTCGTTTACCTCCGACATTTTTCGGGCAGCTTCCTCGTCTCCGGGATTAAGGTCGGGATGGTACTTCTTCGCAAGCTTTCTGTAAGCCTTTGTTACTTCTTCGTCGCTTGCTCCGGGGGAAATGCCGAGTACGCTATACGGATCCTTTGCCACGCCGCCCCGCCTCCTTACTGTTCATAAGTCTGTACTTCGTCCATATGCCGGAATACAGAATATTATCAAAGATACTTTTATATTCACGGACACCGAGAGCCTCATATGCTTTTGTGCACTGACCCATAAGCACGCATATAAGCTCTTCTCTGTCCCCGCTGAAAAAGGCGAGAGGGTTATATCTCTGTTTTTTCAGATCTTTTTTCAGATCCACCGCCGCGTCCATTATGTACACAGCGCGCCCCAAGGCGTAGCCGAAAGCTCTCAGCCTGTCGCTGAGCGCGTCCGTCTGCCATATGAATATTTCGGCAAGCAGTGTGCCGAAAGCGTCTGCAGCACTGTCAGGTGAAGGATCGCCGCTTTTTTCGATTTCCGAAAGCCTTGAAAGGCAGTTTTCAATCGCACAGTACTGCCGCGGATACTTTGCGCTGAGGCGGACATAGGACGCAGACATAATACCCGACGCCGCAAGGGACATAGGATTTCTGTCGTCCTCCCAATCGTCTCTTATATTTTTATATGACAGCATTATGTTCATATCAGCCGCGTAATCGATTATTTCATTAGAGCTGACATCCTGCTTTTTTACGGGATGCGGCATACAAATCCTGCCGGATTTTTCAAAACCGACACCGTACACGGAGGAAAGCAGCAGGGCAAGAAACGCCATATCGTAGTTCAGCGTCATCCTTGCAAATGCGCCGTGTCTGTGCGACAGGGCATGACAAAGCCCGCAGTATACACTGCGGTAAAGCTTCATATCTTCTTCGCTAAGAAGCGCCGAATCGGCAGAAACATAACCGAACACCGCCATACCTCCCCATTTTGATACCATATATTATCAGTGCAATGTTAACTGAACATCAACTGGGAGCGTGTTTACAAAAAATTAAAAAATCGGCGCGGCACTTTTAGGTGCCGCGCCTGATGACTTAAAAAGCACTAATTCATATTGGAGTAGTCCCCGCCGAAGCTGCTTTCGCCGTATACGGAAGCCATAAACCTTGCAATATCCGAATTGTCGCATACGGTACCGTTAAAGATTTCCGTACCGTATCCCATTGCGTACACGGGAACCTGCAGATCAGTATGTTTTCCGTTGTTTGTTACCTCACCTGCGGCGCTCAAGGCTCCCGTCTCATGGTCAGCGGTAACGATAAGTACCGTTCCGGGACGGGATGCGCAGAAGGTAGCGGCATACTTTATCGCCTCGTCAAAGCGACTGACAAACATGGCAATATCGTTTTTGGTATATCCGGAGCCGTAGCTTATATCGCAGGCCTTGTCTATATATGCTTCCTCAATCATGGCAAAGAAGCCGTCCGTGCCGGAGGATATTGCTGTAAGTGCAGTCTTTGTCTCGCTGAGCAGGTCATGCTCTCCCGGCATATCACCTTTGAGATACGTGATGCTTCCGCTGTCTATAAGCTCCTGCTGTGCGGCGGCTATTTCGTCTTTATTCTGTCTGCTGACATTATGAACGGTGAAGCCCGAAGGGGTCGCTCCCGTTGTTACTTCCGTTGAAAGCACGGCGGTGGCAAGACCCTTTTCCGCCGCAAGCTCGCGAATATTTTTAACGCTGATACCCAAGCCGTTTATACCCAGCTTGCCGTTCTGCGTTTTCCATCCGGTAGCAAGAGCGGTAGCAGAAGCGGCACTGTCGGTAACGGCGGTGGAGAAATTGCCGTCGCTTCCGAGTTCTGTTATACTGAGCGTGGTACATTTGCCCGATGCCGGGAATTTAGCGGCGGTGAAGCCGTTATAATTATACGCCCATGATGTGCTTTTCCTTACCCACAGGTTGGTAAAGGTAATATGATTCGTTCCCATACCATCACCAATCATAAGGATAACGCTGTCGGCGGAGGTGGGAGCGTAATCGGATGCAGCCGCCGTACTGCTGACAGTGTCAAGATTGATCTTTCCGTTTCTGTCAGCCGCACCGAAAAGGGCCGCAACGGCGCCGCCTATCATATAATCCTTGCCTTGAAGCACAAGCTTTTCTCCGCTGCGCATGAACATATACTGATTTTTCGCCGGTGTCACATCCGCGGTGCTCTCGCTTCTGGAAGTAGCACCTATAAGTATTTCATGTTCGGTTTCAGCCGTACTGTCGTCGGCGATTGAAACGGTTATACCGTATGAGTCGCTGAGCCGCTGACACAGTATTTCAACTGCGTACATCTCATATTCGGTAGCATCTGCGGGATATATTACCGTGTAATCCGACAGGGATACAGTGTTACCGTCAGAAAAGACAGGGGGAGTGTATGTGCCGCTGATGACTTTTTTAAGCAACAAAGCATCGGAGCCGTTTATGCGCCCGTCTTCGTTCAAATCGGCAAGTCTGTTATCATCTACGGTATAGGTGCCGGCTATAAGCTTTTTCAAAAGCAGAGCGTCGGATCCGTTGATTCTCCCGTCAAGGTTAATGTCACCGACCGTGCGGTCCGCCGCTGCCGCAGGAAACGACAGTATCAGGCAAAATACCGTTGCAACAGCAAGAAGAACACTTAAAAATCTGCGCATATGCAGTACCGTCCTTTTATAATCTATACTCATAATAGAATATTTCCGCCAATTTGTCAATTATTTTGAAAGCTTTTGAAACATTGTGAAAATTTTTCACAAATTTTGTTCCGATG
>CAMFEL010000163.1 GCA_945949385.1 uncultured Clostridia bacterium
TCTAAGCGGAGCGCGAGGCAGAGCCTCGCATATGCTTAACCGGGGCAAGGTGAGCTTCTGCGGGACTGTCGGCGGCGCGTCATCCCTTCGAATTATCCTCTCTCCATTTTTATAAGCTAATAATCAAATCTGAAATCCCGAAAAAACTTTTCGACATATCAGCCAAAATCAATAGAAAGTAGCGACGGGCGGTTCGGGAGCTGTCGCCGCAGCAACGCTTTCGGCGTTAAGCACCGGCCCCACATCCTCATACGCCTTGTGCCGCTTAATATCAATCACACCTTCAACAGTAACCCAATCGTAGCTCTTCCAATCGTCGCTGCGTCCCCACTTGCACACCATGGCGGTGTACTGTATATCCTCCACGCAGCAGGTCATAACATGACGGCCTACAAACATAGTCCCCGTCCCCAGGGATTTATCGGATGCAACCATTGCCTTGAAGCGCACGCGCTTGCCGCGGTAATCTTCAAGATTTTCCACAAGATCGCGGTAGAAAAGCGCATAGTCCTTATCTTCTATAACAATGACGGGAGCTTCCTTGTCAAAAGGCAGCGGGTCTTCGATTTCGTCATATGCGATCTCGCCCGTTGTCTTTTCGTAAATAATGGAGGCACTGCGGGACAGAGCCCTTACCAGCCTGTGAAACTCCATAGGATCGGTCTCGTCCGTAATACGGTTGAATACAATCAGGTCGGCGTTCTGTATTTTGTCGACTACAAGGCTGCGCATATTGGTGTTGTAGCTCTG
This sequence comes from uncultured Clostridia bacterium, assembly GCA_945949385.1. Classification (GTDB taxonomy): domain Bacteria; phylum Bacillota; class Clostridia; order Oscillospirales; family CAG-272; genus Avispirillum. The sequence continues at coordinate 751 of CAMFEL010000163.1, forward strand.
CACCGTAGCTGCGTCAAAAAACAGTATCTGCTGTCCGATGATCCAGTTTTCCGGCGCCGCTCCGTAAAGGTCTGCAAGAGGCCACATACCGTTATACTCAACAAGTATTTTCGTGGCACGGTGCTTTTTCTGAAGCTTTATGAAAAACTCCGGAGACATATCCTCTTTGTTTTCAACGGTCTCCAGCGCCACATCGTCTCCGCCGAAAAGGGTGGGGTCAAGCTCGACCTCTCCCTCCTCAAAGGCTATCACAAGAATACTGTCGCCCGTGCAGAATTTTTTGTCCTGCAGGGTGTCCTGAATAAATGTGGTCTTTCCGGATTCAAGAAAGCCCGTCACAAGATATACGGGAATATCGTTCATGTCGGTCTGTGCCTTTCTTATAGTATTATTCTGTCACGCGAAAAGCTCGTCCAGCCTGCCCTCGCTGATGCCGCTGCCGATAACGCAAAGCCTGCCTGTGGTGGAGGCACTGCCCTCGCGGATATCGGCTTCCCCGGGAGTGTAGTCAAAATGATACCAGCATCCCTCGCCTGCAACGATGCCCTTTGCGCGCAGCACCATACCGTACTCGCTTTCGTTTTCAAGCGCTTTCAGGGCTGCTTCAAGTTCCTCTCTCGTGTAGGTATGGGCGCTCTCCTTTCCCCAGCTTGTGAACACCTCGTCGGCGTGATGGTGATGATGATCGTGGTCATGACAGCCGCAGGAGCATCCCTCGCCGTGGTCGTGATGATGTTCGTGCTCATGTTCGTGCTCGTGCTCATGCTCATGCTCATGCTCATGCTCATGCTCGTGCTCATGCTCATGCTCGTGCTCGTGCTTATGCTCATGCTCGTGCTCATGCTCATGCTCGTGCTCGTGCTCATGCTCGTGCTCGTGCTCATGCTCATGTTCATGCTCGTGCTCGTGCTTATGCTCGTGATGACCGCCGCATACGGGGCAGGTCTCTTCTTCGAGAGCGTGAAGCTGATCCGCCAGGGTCATGCTCTTTTCCATCGCCGCCAGTATCTGGTCGCCGCTGAGAAGCTCCCAGTCGGTGGTGACTATTTCGCAGTCGCCGTTGACGCCTCTTACAAGCTCAACCGCCTTTGACAGCTTTTCCTCGCTGAGACCTTTTGTGTGGCTCATTACCACCGTGCCGGCGCTTGCTATCTGGTCATTGAAAAACTCTCCGAAGTTCTTCATATACATTTTGCATTTGCCCGCATCCACAACGGTAGTAAAGCTGTTAAGCTCAAGGTCGGGAATCCCTGCGTTTTTCACCGCCTTTATAACATCGGAAAGCTTGCCCACTCCGGAGGGCTCGATAAGGATACGGTCGGGGGCGTACTCGTCCACCACCTTTTTCAGAGCGGCTGCGAAATCTCCCACAAGGGAACAGCATATGCACCCGGAATTCATCTCGGTAATATTCACTCCGGCGTCCTGAAGAAAGCCGCCGTCGATTCCGATGTCGCCGAACTCATTTTCGATAATTACAAGGCTCTCGCCCTTAAAGGCTTCGGAAATGAGCTTTTTAATGAGCGTTGTTTTGCCTGCGCCGAGAAAACCGGAAAAAATGTCTGTCTTAGTCAATTTGAAAACCTCTTTTATATTGAAATATTAAAAATAATTATAAGCTTATCTGTATTTGCCGTTTTTCTTCCACGGAGGATTTTTGCGTATTTCCTCAAGCATTTCGCAGTAGCTTGCGTGGCGGCTTTCGGAAATCTCTTCCGACGCCACCTTTTCAAGCACGGCGCAACCCTCCTCCGAGGTATGGGTGCATTTTGTATAGCGGCACTTGCCCATAAGAGGCGCGAACTCGCGGAACAGATAGGGCAGGTCAGAGGTGCTTGCGCAGTCGCAGCGGGAAAAATCCATTACTGAAAAGCCGGGAGTATCTGCAATAAAGCACAGCTCGCCGCCTGCATTTACGGGATACAGCTCGGCGCGGCGGGTAGTATGCTTGCCGCGCTGAATTTTTCGGCTGAGCTCTCCCGTGGCAAGCCGCAGATCGGGGAAAATGCGGGACATAAGCGTTGACTTTCCCGCGCCTGACACTCCCGCAAAGGCAGCGCAAACCACGCCACGCGCCGCCTGTTTTGCAAGATATGCGCAAAGCTCGCCGTCAAGACTGCCGTCTCCCCGAAGCTCAAACGCGGCAAAGCCCGCGCCCCTGTATATCTTCAGTATTTTTTCGGCGCTGTCCGGCGAAAGCTCCGCCTTTGTCACCGCTATGACAGGCTCTATTCCGCGGCTTTCCGCCGCGCATATAAGCTTGTCCGCACCTGTCAGCACAGGGGTCGGCTGCGCCGCCGGTATTACGGTGAAAAGATGGGTAAGGTTTGCAAGAGCCGGGCGCACAAGGCTGTTTCTGCGCTGACCTACGGCGTCAATCACACCGGCAGGACTCCCGTCGGCAGTTACGCCCTCACGGGATACGGTAACGCTGTCTCCCGGCAGAGGGGTCAGCCCCTCGTGACGGAAAACTCCCCTTGCGCGGCATACATACACGCCGCCGTCCTCGGAAATGTCCGTGTCGGTGACGGATATTTCGGGATAAGGGCGGACTCCGTAAAGTCCGCCCACTCCCCACAGTATTATTCCCTTAAAAGTATTTTCACTCACAGAATGAAACCGCCTTACCGTCAGGTGTCCGCATCAGCGGGTATGATATCGGAGGAAGCAGAGTCATCGCCGGTGGTGTCGGAATCGGGAGCCTCCGTTGTCACGGGTTCTGTTGTTTCCTCGGTCGTTACAGGCTCCGTGGTCTCCGGCTTCTTTGAAGTCTCAGGCTTTTTGGTAGTCTCAGCCACGGTGGTCTCGGGCTTTGTAGCGTCGGGATTTTCGGGGTCAAAGTCGGGTCCGCCGCTTACCTTAAAGCTGATCTTCGTATATTTTGCAACCTTGGAGCCTTTTTCCTCGCCCTGGGAAATAACCGTGCCCCTTTCCGCCTTATCCTTGACATATGTCACCTTGCCGGGAAGCAGGTCGAGCTCTATAAGCTTTGCAAAAGCTTCTTTTTCGGTCATGCCCACAAAATCGGGCACCTTTACGTCGCCCTCCTCGGAGCCGCCGCATATATACACGGTCACGGTCTCGCCGATGCTAATCTTTTCACCCGCTGCGGGGGATATTTCAACTACCTAGCCGCTTGAGTATTCGTTGCTCTTCTTATTCTCAATTGCTGCTTTAAGACTCGGCTTTCTGAGGTGAAG
>CAMFEL010000164.1 GCA_945949385.1 uncultured Clostridia bacterium
AGGTGCTTTTTATATATTCGCGGCTTTTTGCATCGGCGATAAATCTGTCACCAGAGGCAACGGTACCGCATACGCAATGTGCCCCCACTGCTTCTACACTTGCCTTAAGCGCTGACAGAACAGTTTCGTTACAGGGGATTTTTACAGTGTTTATACCCGAAATCATTCCCACGGGGTCTCCCAGAGCGGAGGTGTCCATATCGTACTGAACAACGCTGTCCGCCGCCACCACATCAAGGACACGAAGTCCCTCTGCAAGCCCGCCGGCAACTCCGGTGTTGACGATACAGGCAGGGGAATATTTGAGTATCATAGTCTGCGCGCACATGGCGGCAAACACTTTGCCTACCCCGCAAACGGCGCATACTATTTTCTTTCCGTATAATTTGCCGCACAGAAACTGTATGTTTCCCACGGTCTCTTTTTTTATATCCTCAAGTTTTGCCGCTATGCCGTCAAGCTCTATCTGCATGGCGGCTATAATGCCTATGTTAAACGCGGCGGGCGCTTTACTGTCTGTCATATTCAAGATCCGCCTTTCCCGCTTCTTCGCGCTCTTTAAGTGCCCGGAGGTATCTTGCCGCCTCCCGCTTTGCGGCTTCAAGGTCAAGCTCTCTGTAATTCCCGCATTCTTTCGGAGAGGCACCGAACATCTCCCCGTCATGGGCTATGATCTTTTCAAGAGTCTCCTTGACATATTCATAGTCGTCACGGCGGTCTCTGTCACGCATAATCAGATAGAAGCCGGTGCGGCAGCCCATGGGACCGAAATATATTACACGCTCTCCCAGACGTCCGCCTCTGGCATATGTGGCAAACATATGCTCCACGGAATGCATAGTTATGTTGTCCATATAATCGCCGGCATTGGGGCGGCGGGTGCGCAGGTCGTAGGTAACTGTGTCCCCGTCTGTGCGGGACACATACATTCCCGGTCTTATAAAATCGTGATCCACGGTAAAGCTTGCGATTTTTTTCATTTTTGTTCCGGCTCCTTGTAAATTAAGCGATACGGGGGACTTTTTGAGTCCCCCGTAAATATCAGTCTGTCAGTCTATGGTAGCTTCCTTGAGAATACGCTTTTCGGCTGCGGGACACCAAAGCCCGTTGCTTTTTTCGCATATGTCCGCAAGGTCTGCAAACAGAGCGGCGTGCTCTCCGCCCTTCTGCGCTTCGCTGCGGAAGTCCGCAATGGCGGTAAGCGGCAGATCAATATGGGTGTAAATGAGCTTTTTTCCGCCGGGGATGTTAGGCAGGTCAAGGGTTGTGGGCGCATCGGCATTAAGACCGCCTATGTGGGTTATCATGCAGGAGGGATTGATCTTGCCCTGCTCCATAAGACGCAACGCCTCTATCATATCGTCCGTGTTTCCGCCGGAGGTGCCCACGATGTGGGTCGCGCCGTAATGCACATTGTAGAAGTTGAACATAGCGGAGAACTGAGAGTTGGTGGGGCCGGCGAAGAAATTAAGGCAGCCGTCGCGACCCAGCAGGGCATCTCCCATTTCCACAACGGGTTTAACGGGAGCGAATACGAATACATCGTTATATCCGTCGCCGCCTGTGAGAGATCTCAGCATTTCCGTATTGTTTTCTTCTTTTCCGGTGTTTATGTATCTGAGCTCAACGCCGTTTGCGGCTGCGTCCTCAACGGTTATAAGCGAAGCCGCCCTTTCAAGACGGGCGTCGTCAATGTCCGTTACTACCAGCAGACGGGGACGGCGGGGACCGTGTATTGCGTAGTCAACAGCGCCAAGCCCCATGGGACCGGCACCTGCGAGTATTGCCATAGCGCCGCCCTCTGCTATGCCCATGCTGTGGACATACTTGCCGGGGGTGGTGTGATAGCAGGCATGGAACGCGCCGACGATACAGCTCATAGGCTCGGAAAGGCTTCCGTAGTAAAAGGCTTCGCCGTTGTAGGGCAGCAGACAGCCGCATTCCATGACCTCGTTGGGAATTACAACATACGTGGCGCCGCCGCCTATGTTGCGGTAGGAATAGCCGGGAGCCGCAAGACTGCCCTTATAGTTGATGGCGGGCTGAATGGAAAATCTGTCGCCCTCCTTGAACTGCTCCTGCCACTTTTTGCCTACCTGTATTATTTCGCCGCAAAATTCATGCCCCAGAATAATAGGATTTTCGGCTACATTATCGGGAACTCTTTTGTGAGCCGCGCCCTGAAGCGCCGCTTTGTGAGAGGACATGCAAATGCTGTCTGAAATGACGCGGGCGAGAATTTCGTCGTCGCCGATTTCGGGAAGCTCAAATTCCTCGCACCGCAGGTCGTTCACACCGTAAAGTCTTACTGCTCTTGTTTTCATTTTTTACCTCTTGAATTTTTATCTTTGCTTTTATCAAACAGATTCTTTAGTCTTGCCGCGTTGCCCGTGCCGCTCTCGCGCCGGTGCATTGCCGTAAGGACGCCGTCTTCAAACACCGCCGTATACGCCTGTCCCTCGATGAGCCCGGAGAAAGAGAGCGCGGAAATCTCAAAAGGAGTACCGCCGCCGTCGGGAATTATGACTGCCGTTGCGTTTTCAATACGGTCGACGGCGCAGTTTATTTCTACCGTGTGCGGCATATCATCAGCGGGGGCGTTCGGTGAAGCCTATCTTGCGGCGGACCTTTGAAAGGGTACGCAGGGAATCGTGATGCGCTTCGGCTGCGCCCTTTGCCATAAGAGACTCAAGATAAGCCTTGTCGGAGGAAAGACGCTTGAACTCCGCCTGTACGGGTGCGAGAGCGTCTGCGCAGGTCTCGCCTACCGCCAGCTTGAATTCGCCGTAGCCCTTGCCGTCAAATTCCCGCTCGATCTCTTCAAAGCTTTTGCCCGTAAAGGCGCCGTATATGGACATAAGGTTTATAATGCCGTCCTTGCCCTCTCTTGCGCATATTTCGGATTCGGAATCGGTAACGGCACGCTTGAACTTTCTGATAACGGTGTCGCGGTCGTCAAGTATACGAACCGTGGCGTTTTCATTTTCGTCGGACTTGGACATTTTCTTGGTAGGCTCCGCAAGGCTCATGATGCGCGCCGCGGGAGTCTTGTTTATAAAGGCGTCGGGCACTATAAAGGTGTCGCCGTATATGCCGTTGAAGCGGGTCGCTATATCCCTGGCGATCTCAAGGTGCTGCTTCTGGTCGTCTCCTACGGGGACAAGCTCCGTCTGATACAGGAGTATGTCTGCCGCCATAAGCGCGGGATAGGTGAACAGACCTGCGTTAATGTTGTCGGCGTTCTTTTTGCTCTTGTCCTTGAACTGCGTCATGCGGGAAAGCTCGCCGAACATGGTGTAGCAGTCCAGAATCCATCCAAGCTCCGCGTGTCCGGAGACATGGCTCTGAACGAACAGCACATTCTTTTCGGGATCAAGTCCGCAGGCAACATACAGCGCCAGAGTGTCGTAAGTTCTGCGGCGAAGCTCCGCGGGGTTCTGGCGTACGGTAATGGCGTGCTCATCTACTACGCAGTAGTAGCAGCGGTATTCCTCCGAAAAAGCGGAGAAGTTTTTAAGCGCACCCAGATAGTTTCCGATGGTCAGAGAGCCGGAGGGCTGTATCCCCGAAAACACGACTTTTTTATCCTTATACATTGATTCACTTCCTTAAAGCAACTATTCATTTTATTATATAACTTTTCGGCGCGGGTGTCAACATTTCAGCATCGGCTTTTTGAAAAATGTACTTATAATTATACAATCGGCGGGGCTTCAAATTAACAGTCTGTATTCTTGACACGAAGATGTGAATATGATAAAATATCATCATGCACCTGTGGCGGAACTGGCAGACGCGCCGGATTTAGGATCCGGTGGGAAACCGTGCAGGTTCGATTCCTGTCAGGTGCACCAAACAGTACAAATCCGAACCTAATACCAATCGGTGAAGGGTTCGGATTTGTCATTTTTT
>CAMFEL010000165.1 GCA_945949385.1 uncultured Clostridia bacterium
TTGCTTCCGTGTCGAGTGGTGGGGTGGGATTCTAAAGGGAGGGGAGGAGACCCATTTCCTCCCCTCCCTTTTGCCGTGCAGGGTGGCTCGGAGGGACTGCTGACGGGACAGCAGTCCCTTCGAAAATTCTCTCTTCACCTCTGTCAGCTAATAATCAAATCTGAATTCCCAAATATACTGTAAACTTTATATAACTTGCCTTCTGTGAGTAACTCCAAATCTGCTGTCGACACGCTCCCGAGCGTTGCTTACGGTTTACCGCGAGACTTGAATCTTAGGCTGCCGGGACAGCAGTCCCTTCGAAAATTCTCTCTTCACCTCTGTCAGCTAATAATCAAATCTGAAATTGCTGAAAAACCGTTCATATCCGCGTGGAATTTTGCCAAAGGAGTTTTCTGAAAAGATGTTTTCATACTTGACAAATCCCATATGAGGATTTATAATTAAATATAGTTATATAACATTAGTTACGCAACGATAAATAAACGAAAGAGGTACGTCTATGCCCCCAAAACGCAAATTTACAAAAGAAGAAATCATTGACGCCGCTTTCCGCCTTGTAAGGGAAGAGGGAGAAAAAGCCATGACCGCCAGAGAGGTGGGAAAGAGACTGGGCACTTCCTCGTCCCCTATATTTACCGTGTTCCGCGATATGAACGAGTTGGGCGACGAAGTGAGACGGTCTGCAAAGGCTTGCTTTGACGGATATATGGCAATTGCCGAAAACTACCGTCCCGCCTTTAAAATGCGCGGCATACAGTGGGTAAGGTTTGCCACCCGCGAGCCGGAGCTGTTCAAACTGCTGTTTATGAGAAAAACTAATAACGGCAATGATTTTGACGAGGCTATGACAGAAATACCCTTCGGTCGGGAAAACGATATTGCCATTATTATGAGAGATTATAATGCCGACAGAAAAACGGCGGAGCATCTTTTCCGTCAGATGTGGGTCTACACCTACGGGATGTGCGTGCTTTCCGCCACGGGGGTATGCTCCTTTGATGACAGAGAAATCAATCAGCGGCTCGGAGAGATATTCTGCGGAATGATTTATGTTCTGCAAAGCGGAAACGGAACAGAGTCAGGCATCCCTGTGGAAACGAGCAATGTGACGGGCTCCGTATTTGATACTTCTTACCCCGATCTCAGCGCGGGAAAGTGACGTGTAAAGTGTATTTCTACCGCTTTGGTGCGGTCAGATAATCGGTGCAATCTTCTTTTTTGTTAATTGCGCCCTTTGCCTTGACACGGCTACGCTGACTGTGATATTATCATACGGGCGCCGTAAGCATTGCCGTTTTACGGCTTCGGCGCAAAGCTACTTAAACCGCAACAATTGCATAATTGAAACTTGAGGAGAAAGGCACGGCTACAAAAATGAAAAAACCTATACCCATTATTTTTGACACCGATATCGGAAGCGATATTGACGACAACTGGGCGCTTGTCATGGCGCTGAAAAGTCCCGAGATAGATATCCGTTTGGTTACCACCAACGAGTATGACACCGTTTACAAGACAAAGCTTGTTTGCAAAACTCTGGAGATCGCAGGACGCACGGACATTCCGGTGGGTATCGGCGCTGTCGGTACGGAAAGCTACAATCATGAAGCAAAGTGGGTTGAGGATTACGACCTCTCTTCATATCCCGATGTTCGTGAGAATGCCGCTGACGCTATTATAGATTGCATTATGAACTCCGATGAGATGATTACTGTTCTTGCCATCGGTTCATTCAAAAATCTGGCGGAGGCTTATGAGAAAGAACCGCGTATTACCAAAAAGAGCCGAGTGGTCGCTATTGCTGGAAATGTTTACAACAACGCTTTCCCCGGCTGGCATCCCGGTCTTAACAGCGAGTGGAATATCCGCTGTGACCTTGATGCATGGAGACGCGGTGTTGAGAAAACCGACTGGGATGTTTTGCTTGTTCCTCTTGATGTTTCCGGCAATATTATTCTTGACACGCCTTACTTCGAAAAAATCAGGGAGTACGGCAAGACAGATCCTCTTGTCGGCGCTATGGTTGAATGTACCGATATTTGGATGGAGGATGTGCCCTGGAATTACTACGGCCCTACCTCCCCTCTGTTTGATACGGTGGGCGTTTACTGCGTATTTGCCCGGGAGAATATAAGATTTGAGCGGCTGCCTATTTACACCAACGACGAATCCCTTACGCTTATTGACCCTGTACGGGGCAAGGAAATGGAAGTGGCGGCGCAGTGGATTGATAAGGAAAAGTTCTACAAGTTCCTTACCGCCCGTCTGTGCGACGAGATCTGAAAATGAATACAATACATAGGGGCTCCGCCCCTTACCCCGGTCAAGGGACTTTTTGAGAAAAGTCCCTTGACAATCTTCAAAAACTTTTGAAAAAGAAGAAAACATTTTATACAAAAGTACTGCACGAACCGAAGTATTGCTGTACTTAAAAAACAGCAAAACAAAGTTTCCTGTAATCTCGATAACTATTTTGACTTCTTTTTCTAAAAGTTTTTTGGGGTTCTTAGTACCTTTTTCTCAAAAAAGGTACTAAGCGGGGTAAGGTTCTCCGTCTCGACGGAGAACCGGGCGGAGCCCCATGTTTTTTATTTCTGTCCCGTGTCCCTCGCTGCGCGTGGGATAATTGCACAATGTGTGAACGGAATAATTGTTAAAAAGGTAGAATTTAGTTTTGCTTTTCTTTTTGGATTGCGAAATGATTATAATTTTGCTATTATAATATTTATAACAATGTCCGCAAATTAGGACGGCAAGTGAGGTGCTTGATATGAAGAAAGCGTTGGCGATGTTACTTTGCACGTTGATGCTTGCGGGAGCGGTATGTGTTCCCGCGGGGGCTGTCATTAAGGAAGCGGAAACTTCCCAATGTATCGGCGATGTCAACGGTGACGGAAAGATAAACGGAACGGATTCCTATATGCTGAAATGCTGGCTGACCGGCAAAGACGTGACCTGCAACAAGGTGTCTGCCGACATTAACGGCGACGGCAGACGGAACGGGCAGGATGTTTATTATCTGTGCTGCATACTTGCGGGTCGCGATGTTATCGGAGACAGCGGATGTCAGCTTCAGCGCATTCTTATAGGCAAAACGGAGATCTCCGCTTTTGAGATCACATATCCCGCAGGGTCAAATCAGAATGTGCAGTACGCCGCGTCGGAGCTTCAGAAATACATAAAGCTTGCGCGGGGTGTGGAGCTTCCCATAGTGACTGACTCCGAAGCGGAGCATGTTATTCTTATTGCAACGGATTCTACCGGAGCTTTGGGCGACGAGGGTGTTGATATTCTTGTCGAGCAGGGCAATGTATATATTACCGGCGGCGAAAAGCGCGGCTGTATGTACGGCGTTTACGAGTTTCTCGAAAGATTTGTCGGCTGGGTGTTCATTAACGCCGAAAACGAATTTCTTAACGAAAATCAGGCTGTTGACATTGCGGAGGATACACATTACAGGCACATCCCCGTTATCAAGGACCGCGACAGTCAGACTTATTCCTATTCGCCCCATGTTTATTCTTATGACGATTCCGGCAAAAAGGTAAGTGTTTACAAGGAAGAGAATCTTCATGCCGCGCTTAAGCTGAAGATGTCAAGCTGGAAAAACCGCGGTGCTCTGGAAAAAAGCGAAAAATACGGCTACTCCGTCGGATATGTGGGCACGGCACATTCTATGGCAGACTATTATCCCGGACTTACCAACGATACCCAGATCTGCTATACAAGGGAAGACAATTATATCATTGTGCGTGACAACGTGCTTGCAAAGATTGAGAATGTTCTCTCCAGAGGCTACAACTGTGACCGCATTTCCGTGGCTCCCATGGATAATACAGACTATTGTACCTGCCGGTTATGCAAC
>CAMFEL010000166.1 GCA_945949385.1 uncultured Clostridia bacterium
CTGAATTTTTGCCATTTTCCGCGCCTTTCTTTTTGCTTTATGCCTCGAATTATGAATAATTATTCACCGCCGCGTCAGTTCATGCTGTAACGCCCTTCAAGAGCCCTCCTCAGGGTTATCTCGTCGGCGTATTCAAGGTCTCCGCCAACGGGCACTCCGTTTGCGATGCGGCTGATTTTCACGCCCAGCGGCGAAATCAGCTTTGAAAGATACATTGCCGTGGTCTCCCCCTCCGGTGTGGGGTCGGTGGCAATGATAACTTCCTTTACGCTGCCGTCAAGACGGGCGATAAGCTCCCGGATTTTAAGCCGGTCGGGGCCTATACCCTTCATGGGAGAAATAACGCCGTGAAGCACATGGTACATTCCTCTGTATTCACGCACCTTTTCCACCGCGGTAGCCGCCCTGAAGTCCTCCACCACGCATATAACGCTTTTGTCTCTGTTTGAATCGGCACATACGGGGCATATTTCACCGGAGGAAATATTCTGACATATTTTGCAAAGGCGGATATCCGTCTTTGCCGCAATCATGGAGGCGGCAAAATCGCGCACCTCCTCCTCATTCATATCGAGGACGCTGAATGCCATCCGCATTGCCGTTTTTTTACCTATGCCGTCCAGACGCCTGAACCAGTCGCCCAGACGCTCAAGCTGTTCGGGATACTCCGCCATATCAGAACATTCCGGGCATACCCAGACCGCCCATATTAAGGCTGCCGGTGATCTTGCCCATTTCCTCGCTGTTAGTGTCGTTTACCTTACGGATTGCCTCGTTCATGGCGGCGGTGAGAATATCCTGAAGCGTCTCCACATCATCGGGGTCCACAACATCGGGGTCAAGCTCCACGGAGGAAACCTCCAGCTTGCCGTTTATCTTTATTTTTACGGCTCCGCCTCCTGCGGCAACCTCGTACTGACGGCTGTCCAGATCCTCCTGCAGCGCCGCCATATCCTCCTGCATTTTCTGAGCCTGACGCAGCATGCTCTGCATATTTCCGGGGCCGCCTCCGCGCCCCTGGGGGAGTCTTGCTTTCATGGTACTTTGTTCCTTTCAAAAATATCTTAATTCACAGCTTAAAGAAACTGATTTTTTCAAAAACTCAAAGCATATCCGACAGCTCGTCTGCGGGGCTTGAGCTCTGCGCAGCACCGGTCTTTGCTTTTTCCACGCTTATATCGGCTCTGCCGTTTGTAAGCTTCGCAAGGGCAAAAGCGTCGGCAAGGGACGCTTTTGCGGCATCGGTGGACAGCATGGCAACGCCGAAGCCGTTTGCGGAAATCCTCACCCTTTTACCGTCCTTGGAGACGCTGACCGAGGAGTCTGCAAGAAACTCGGAAAGCCCGCGGTTTACGACGTCAAGCTTTGCCAGCACCTCGCTTATGTCTGAAGCAGGCACATACTCGCCGTTTCCTGCGCCGTACGGCGCTTTGCCTACCCGCTCTGCCGATTCCGTATGCGCAGGGCGGGCGGGAGAATCTTCAGCCATATTTATATCACTTTTTTCTGTCTTATTTCTCCCTGCACTTTCCCGCACATTTTCCGCTTCACCCGCAGGTGACCGAGCACGGAGAGAAGCGTCAACGGCGGCGCCCTCCGCCGCTGCGGGAGGGGTACCTGCGGGTGCGGAATAACGGTTGTCTGCCGCTGGTGATGCCGTGGAAGAAGCTATAGGAGAACCCCCGGCGGATACCGTATCAGCGTCGGTTTTTGCCCCTTCTGCCGCAGGCACGGCAGCAGTGACAGGAGCCGTAAAGGTTCCCAGCGCCGCCGCATCCTCAAGCTTTGCTATACGGGCGCTGAGCGCTTCCGTGGAATTGTCAAGCTCGGGACGGCACATACGAAGCAGCGCGAGCTCCGCCGTACACCGTTTATTCTGCGGGGAGCGCTGCATACGTGCCATTGCCTCGTCAAGCACACGGCAATGGTATATAAGCTCCGCAAGGCTGAACTTTGCAGCACAGCCGCGAAGCATTTCCGTTTCCGTGTCGGTTATGTCAAGATAAGCCGTAATGTCATCCGAATACTTGCACACCAGCATATCTCTTGCAAAGGAAATAAGCTCCTGCCAAAATACCGAAATATCCTGCGAGCCGCCGTACACCTCTGACACAACGGAGAACAGCCCCGCCATATCCCCTTGCTTTACACAGTCAAAAGTCCTTGTCGCTCTGTCGTAGCCCGACAGACCCAAAAGCTCCGATACTCTGGCGGCAGTAACATCCGCGCCTCCTGCGGCGCACAGCTCCAAAAGTCCTATGGCGTCACGCATACCTCCCTGCGCCTGACGGGCAAGGAGCAGAGCCGCATCTTTTTCAAGACTTATGTTTTCGCGCTCTGCAATATATTCAAGGCGGGCGGAAATATCGCGTATGGAAAGGCGTCTGAAGTCAAAGCGCTGACATCTGGACACTATGGTGGCTGGAACTTTGTTCAGCTCCGTTGTGGCAAGTATGAACACCACGTGCTCCGGAGGCTCCTCTATGGTTTTCAAAAGCGCGTTGAACGCTCCCGTTGAGAGCATATGCACCTCGTCGATGATATACACCTTTTTCCTGAGCACTGCGGGGGTGTATGCCGCTTCCTCGCATATGGAGCGTATCTGATCGACTCCGTTGTTGGAGGCGGCGTCAAGCTCAGTTACATCGGTGGCAAGTCCCGCGTCGATCTCCCTGCAGGCGTCGCATTCAAGACAGGGACTGCCGTCCACGGGAGACAGGCAGTTCAGCGCTTTTGCAAGAATTTTTGCGCAGCTTGTTTTACCCGTACCGCGGGAGCCGCAGAAAAGATAGGCGTGGGAGCATCTCCCCTTCGCCGCCTCGTAGCTCAGAACATCGGTTATATGCTTTTGTCCGCATACCTCCTTAAAGGTACGGGGACGGTATTTTCTGTACAGCGCCTGATGCATAAGCCGCTCCTTTCACAGTATCGCCGTCTGCGCTTTTCTGCCGCTTTTGATTTGCAGCGGCTCCCGCGCCATATGAATATGCATATGAGAACATATATGACAAGCCGCGGGGTAAGGCCATACACCCGAAAATCGGGCGGGCTCTTCGCACGACACCGCAACATCCGCTCGGGACAGGCAACCCGGCGGCACATCAGCTGAACTGCTTAATGCTGCTTGGTTCCCCACCTGACATGGTTCACAGCCGCCGATTGCGCCGGGACCCGTCCTTCAACACGGATATATACGATACAGACTGCGCAAAGCCAAACCCTCAAAACGGGATACCACCCCTGCGTACAGCGGATTTCAGGTTCAGGAGGCCGCTAAGCTCCCGGCTGGTATGACCTTACCCTGCGGCTTGTCACAAACAAATTTACTTTATAAGTATACCACAGCCAAGGCTTTATTGCAACAGATTTTTTTATTTTTTTGCCCGTCTCAACCCACGGCTGATTTGATATATCAAATAGGATATTGAAAGACTATAAGATTCGGCGGCAGAGCGTACCGGTAGCGGACTTGTTGTTACCCACAGAAGGCAAGTTTTGCAAAACTGATAGTACCTTTGGGAATTCAAATTTGATTATTAGCTGACAGAAGTGGAGAGAGGAAAATTCGAAGGGACTGCTGTCCCGGCAGCAGCCCCTCCGAGCCTCCCCGACCGGCTAAAGAGAGGGGAGACGATGTATCTTCTCCCCTCTCTTTAGAATCTCTCCCCTCTTCTCGACACTGAAGAACATCAAATCGTTGCGTTGCAAGGGCATAACGATTCGACGAAGTGAAAAGAAGCCTGCGCCGTCAGCCTAAGTTTCAAGTCTCGCGGAAGAAATACAACAACACTCGGGAGCGTGTCGATAGCAGACTTGAAGCTACCCACAGAAGGCAAGAATAGCA
>CAMFEL010000167.1 GCA_945949385.1 uncultured Clostridia bacterium
CGCCCGCTCTGAGCAGAGAGCCTTCCGCTATAAGCGACAGAGCCTGCGCCACATAGCCTGAAGCGTACGGCGGGTCGAGAAAAATCAGATCAAAAGCCTCTCTCCCCGCGGCTCCCCGCAGAAAAGCGGCGAAATCCGCCGAGGATATTCTGCATTTGTCGAAACGCTTTGTTTTTTTGGCATTTGCCAAAACTATATCTGCCGCCGCCCTGCTTTCGTCAATAAATACGCAATGCTCCGCTCCGCGGCTAAGCGCTTCCAGCCCAAGCTGTCCGCTGCCGGCAAAAAGATCAAGCACCCGCCGTCCCTCAATATCAAACTGTATCATCGAGAAAAGTGCTTCCTTGACTCTGTCTCCCGTGGGCCTTGTTGCCTCCCCCTCCAAGGTGGAGAGAACAACGCCCTTTGCCGTTCCCGTAATTATCCTCATTTCAGCCATCTCCTTTTCCCGCGCCTGCCGCGGGCATATTCTTTTGCCGCTTCGGCTCTCTTTTGCTATTTATGCGCTTTAGGTTTTATTCCTGCGTTTTCTGTGCCGAAACCGAATCTTTCTGCGGGTGAAAATAACCGTACAGCGTCTGCGCGTCGCTCTTTCCTATACCCGCCACGCCGCAAAGCTCATCAAGGCTTGCCGCCTTTACTGCGCTCAAAGTCTTGAAATGAGCCATCAGCTTTTTCGCCTTTGCGGGGCCGATGCCTTTTATCTTTTCAAGAGACGAGGTCTTCAGGGTCTTGCGCTTTGCCGCCGTCATACGGGACACCGTAAACCTGTGTACCTCCTCCTGAAGCTTGTATACAAAGCGAAATACCTCCGCCTCTCTGGCAATACCGACCTCCTGAGTATCGGAAACGATAGTTCGCGTTTTGTGATGATCGTCCTTAACCATGCCGAAAACGGGAATATCGTACCCCGCCTCCCGCATAAGGTCTCTGACAACGCCCACGTGACCCGCACCGCCGTCAAGCAGAATCAGATCGGGCTGCTTTGAAAACGAAGCGTCCGTGCCGTCGCTCAAATGTGACAGGCGGCGTAACAGCGCCTGCCGCATAGCCTCGTAATCGTCGGGCGCGCTCTGCCCTTTTATGCGGAAACAGCGGTAATCGCTTTTTTTCATTTTTCCGCACTCCGCCACCACCATTCCTGCGGTGATATGCTCGCTGCCCAGATTTGAAATATCGTAAGCCTCGATGCGCTCCGGCACCACCTCAAGGGACAAAAGAGCTGCAAGACGAACCAGAACACGCTGGTCGTCCTCATCACGCCGTCTGCGCGTCTCGCTGTGACGGACGGCGTCCCGCTGTGCCATAAGGCAGAGGCTGCGCCCCTCGCCTTTCTTAGGCGTTCTCAGCACGACTTTTCTGCCTGAGCGTCCGCCCAGATATTCGCCTATAAGCGTTTTCTCTCCCTCCGACATTTCAAAGGAAAGCAGTATTTCCGGCGGAATATACTCTCTGCCTCGGTACAGCCCCACAATAAATGCGGACATAGGTGTTTCTTCGTCGCTGTATCCGTTGCCGTTGCCGTCGCTGTCGCTGTATCCGTTGCCGTTGCTGTCGCTGTATCCGTTGCCGTTGCTGTTTCCGGCTCCGTCTCCGACTTTGCTCTCTGCGCCGACCGCGGTGTCCCGTACGCCCGTTATCTCGTCGGCGCCGAAGGTAAAATACTCGCTGTCGCATATCTTTCCGCCGCGGATATACAAAACGGCGGCGCAGTCACAGCCCTCGTGAGAGGCAAAGGCGATTACATCGCAATCCGTATCGGGGGAAAGCTGGGTCTTCTGAGTCTGCCCCAGTTTTTTCAGCGACGACAGCGCGTCCCTGCACCTTGCCGCCTCCTCAAATCTTTCCTCCTCGGAAGCGCGCATCATTCTTTCGTACAGAGAAGCCTCGACCGCGTCCGTGTTGCCCTTGAGATACTGAACCGCACACTTTATAAGCTCCGCATATTCCTCGCGGCTCACGTCTCCCGCGCACACACCGCAGCAGCGGCCTATCTGCCTGTAAACGCAGGGGCGTCCCCTGCCTATATCCTCGGGGAAGCGGCGCTTGCAGGACGGAAGTCCCAATACCCGCTCCAATGTGGAGATAACCGAATAAACTACGCCCGCACCCGAATAGGGCCCGAAAAACATACCCTTTTCGTCTCTTTTGCGGGACAGCACCACACGGGGGTACTCGCCGTCGGTGATCCTTATATACGGATATGATTTGGAATCCTTCAAAAGGATATTGTACTTGGGGTTATACTGCTTGATAAGATTGTTTTCAAGCACCAGCGCTTCCATTTCAGTATCACAGCAAATAAACCTGAAATCGCTGACCGAAGACGCCATTTTGGAGGTTTTCAGATCGTGGCTGCCGTGGAAATACTGACTTACGCGGTTTTTAAGCGCCCGCGACTTGCCTACATAAATGACCTTGCCGCAGTCGTTTTCCATAATATAAACGCCGGGGCTTTTAGGCAAAAGGGAGGCTTTCTTCTGCAGATATTCAAGTGTTTCTCTGCTCTGCACAGGCTGTCCCCCCTTGTTTTAATCAGTTTTCGGTACTGCTCGATTCGCGTCTGAAGCTGCCGCGGCATTCCCCGATTATGCAAAAAGCCGCCCTGACAGGCGGCTGTTTCCTTTTGAACCCTTATTCGTTAAACCCGGTATCCACCAAAGCGGCGAGACCGTCAACAGCCTCGTTCTCGTCCGGACCGTCGGCAATAAGTGTAATGGTCATACCCTTTACGATGCCGAGGGACAAAACGCCGAGAAGGCTCTTGGCATTTATCCTGCGATCCTCTCTCTCCACCCAAATGGAGCTCTTGAAGGAATTAGCCTTCTGAATAAAGAAAGTAGCCGGTCTTGCATGAAGACCAACGTTATTTTTTATCGTTACTTCGCGTGATATCATATTCGATACTCCCGAGCTTAATAAAAATTGCCGCAATAAGGCAGCTATTTGCTACTTCTTGATTATAACAGAGAAAAACAGTAAAATCAAGTGCTTTTTCTTAATTTCTGAAAATTTGCCCCCATACATAAAAATCATTCCCTAAGAGTGCGTATTTTAGTCAATTTTGCGCCGAAAACCGGCTAAATCCGCCCTCTGCCCCTGTTTTCCGTCAGTATTCGCATCACTTTCAAAGCATATCCGAAGCGTTATACTCACCGGGTACGCCGCCGCATACAAAAATGCTTTCCCGACAGAAAACGTCGGGAAAGCATTGTTTCGGCATGACCGATTATTGATTGTTCAATCCTGCTCCGGGGGTCACCAGGGATCGACGCCGGGACGGCGGCTGCCTATCTCGTAGAACTGCTTCATGGGATTTTCGGTAAAGTCAATACTGTCGGGCAGCGAATATGTAGCGGGATCGGAGAATATCCTCATACCGTGGCTCTTTATGCCGTTATACATATCGGTGTATCTCTGCTCGTAAAGAGCGCGGGATGCTTCGTCGCCGTTTGCATACATACGGTTATATGCGCTTGACAGACCAAGGAAGTCGAAGCAGATAATCAGCTTTTCGATGCGGTCAACATACTCGGCTCTGTCAGCCTTATCCAGCGCATCGCAAAGAAGCTGTCTCATATACTCGTAGTTTTCGTCGATGTAAGTGTAGGAGTACATATCTCCGGGACGGTCGAAGTTGGAAACGAAGCAGGTGCCGCAAAGGTCTCCCGCAGTGTTTTCCATTTCGATAAACTCGAATATCTTCTCGTATCCGTCGCCGTAGTACATATAC
>CAMFEL010000168.1 GCA_945949385.1 uncultured Clostridia bacterium
GGGCACGGAGAAGCGGACAACGCAGAAGCGGCAGAGGAATACGGCGAAGCGTGGAGATTTGTTGACGGAGACACGGACGGATACGGAGCAGAGCCCGCGGCCGAGCCTTATGCAGAATCCGCAGCCGAGCCTTATGCAGAGACGGCGGCAGATACCTATGCCGAGCCTGCGGAGCCTGCCGAATACGCGGAGCCTGCCGAATACACAGAGTCTACCGAATACGCTGAGTCCGAAATGCCCGAAGCGTTTGCAGACCAGCCCTATGGCGGGCCGGCAGCAGAGCCGGAGACGGAAGGCTTTGCGGATGAGGAGCCTGCCGGCGACGACATATATCCCGACGACGGTTATACGCCCGAAGAGGGCGCCGACGGCACATATGACGAATATGCAGACTACGCGCCGCAGGGCGGAGAGGACTATTCGGATTATGCTCCGGAGCAGCCTTACGGTTACGACGGCTTTGACCCCGCGGTTGATACATATACCGAGGAATACGGACAGCAGTACGGACAGCAGTACGGCGAGCAGTATAACGAACAGTACAACGAGCAGTACGGCGGGGACGCCCCTCGCGAGGAATACGGCGACATAATTCCCGACGACGATTTCTTCGACAACGATCCCATAGAGGACGAACCCGAGGAAGAAGAAAGCGCGCCGTCGGAGCCTCGGGAGGAGTACGACGAGACCCGGGACTTTGAAAATCTCGTGGCAGAGGTCACGGGAGACAGCGGCGACGAGCTTGACGAAAAAGACATAAGTCTTATGGTCGCGCTGGGTATGGAGGACGAGCTTGCCAAAAGCGTTGGCAGCGAGACTGCGACCCAGATGACGGACGATTATGTGGCAGACCAGGAGGAGTGGGTGGATCGCACTCGCCGCTTCGGCGCCGACGAATATACGGACCTTTCGGAAAACGGTGAGATCGCGGACAAATACCGCAGACGCAACCGCATCGCATTCTGGAAAATGATTGTTTGCTTTGCGGTGGCACTGGGACTGCTTATTTTTGAAAACCTGCCCCTTATCGGCTATCAGCCCTCGGGTGCGCTTGATCCGCTGTACTATCCGGTAGTGTACCTGATGTTCGATCTGCAGCTTGTAATGATTGGCGCGGCGCTTACGGTGAAACAGCTCGGACGCGGTCTTGCGGGACTTGTTAAGTTCAAGCCCTGTGTTGAGACCGTCCCTGCCGTTATGGCTGTTGTTTCAATAGTTGTTACCGTTATTACCGCATACAACGCGGTGCCCGGCGTGGAGCCGAAGGTGTTCAATTTCCCCACGGTGCTGTGCTTTTTGCTGGCGGCAATCAGCGAATATATGACGGTGCGCAGGGAAATATTCAGCTTCAACATCGTTTCTTCCAAAAAACCGAAATATGTAATGCGCCGTCTGTCCACCAGAGACTCCGTGCTTGAGAGCGAAGCTGCGGCTGATATTGACTCCACCGTTGCGGACGAGGGCGATATTATAAAAATTCAGAAGACAGACTTTGTGGACGGCTACTTCTGGCGTACCCGCAACCGCGGCACGCAGGGACGCTCCTATGTGGGACCGGCATTAGTGATTTCCTTTGCGCTGGCAATTCTTGCAGGTATATACGCCGGCGTCAGCGGTAAGGAGTCTTCGCTGTCCGTAGCTTTCGCGGTGCTCAGTGCCGCAATGCCTTCGTCTATGATCATTCTGGGCTGTTATCCCTTCTACCGTGCAAACCGACAGGCTTACGAAAACGACAGTACCATAATCGGAGAGGGAAGTGTGGAGGAGTACTCCGGAGTGGGAGTAATTTCCTTCGACGATGTAAATGTGTTCCCCTCCAATACGGTAAAGGTAAGAAATGTGCGCCTGTTCAATAACTGCCGTATAGATAAGGTGCTGTATTACGCGGCAAGCGTCTTTTCCGCTACCGGCGGTCCCCTTGCGGATGTGTTTGAGGTGGCGACTATGGAGACCGGGCACTCCGAAAATGTTGAGGTGCTTGAGACAGGCTCCGGCTATATTGAGGCTACCGTTAACGGCAGAAGCATTATGTTCGGAAGCGCCGCGGCGCTTTCCCGCCTCGGTATTATACTGCCGGAGGAGGTTGTCAGCGAAAACACCGAGCTTCCCGTTGACTGCACGGTCATGTATATGATCTATCAGCGCAAGCTGGTGGCAAAGATGATCGTGAATTATGTCATTGACCCCGATTTCGAGTACATACTGAAACAGCTTACGGGCAGCGGTATGTGCGTCTGCGTCAAGACCTTTGATCCCAATATCGACGAGGATATGATATACCGTCAGATAAGATCGGGCAAATACTCCCTGCGTGTTATAAAATATAAGAACACGGAGGAGATCACCAAGTATTCCCGCCGTGCAGAGGGCGGCGTAGTGTCCCGAGGCACTACAAAGAGTCTGCTTCACACTGTGTCAAGCTGTGACAGAATACTGAGCGCACAGAAAACGGGATTTGTTATGGGTATCATTGCCGCAATACTCAGTGCGGCAATAATGGGTGTCGTGCTTATTGCCGGCTCCTTCGGCTCTATGCACAGCATATATATTGCCCTGTGCCAACTGTTCTGGCTGATTCCGGTGATAATCGCCACAAAACTGATAGTAAGATAACAAAAAGGAGAAAGGGCGGAGAACTCTCCGCCCTTATCTGTGTAATGAGAGAAGATATAAAGAGCTTTCTTGCAGATGTTCGCAAGCCGGGTCGCTATACGGGCGGAGAGCCGGGCAGCGTGTATAAAGACAAAGAAAAAACGGCGCTGCGTGTGGCGTTCTGCTTCCCCGATACCTATGAGATAGGTATGTCCAATCTGGGACTCAGAATACTGTGCGGCGTGCTTAATCAGCTTGATGGAGTATGGTGCGAGCGTGTTTTTGCACCGTGGACGGATATGGAGGAGGAAATGCGCCGCCGTAAGGTGCCTCTTTACGCCCACGAGTCAGGCGATGAGCTGAAAGCCTTTGACATTGTGGCTTTCACTCTGCAATACGAGCTTTGCTATACCACGGCGCTGAATATGCTCGATCTTGCCGGCATTCCGCTTCGGGCAGAGGACAGGGGAGAAGATTACCCCCTTGTTCTTGCGGGCGGTCCCTGCTCCTACAACCCGGAGCCTATGGCGGATTTTGTGGATATTTTCTCCATCGGAGAGGGTGAGGAAGCCCTCCCCGAGCTTGCAAATCTGTATATAAAGATGAAGGACGAGGGCACCTATACAAAAAAGGCGTTTCTCAGAGAAGCGTCCCATCTTGAGGGCTTCTATGTCCCGTCTCTCTACGATGTGGAATATAAGGAAAACGGCGCGGTGGCTTCTGTCACGCCCAAGTATCCCGATGTTCCCGCGAAAGTCAGAAAGCGCATCATTGCCGACCTTGACAAGGTGTATGTTCCCACCGACCCGGTGCTCCCCGTTATTGAGACCGTGCATGACCGCATTACCCTTGAGGTGTTCCGCGGCTGTATAAGAGGCTGCCGCTTCTGTCAGGCAGGATTTGTCACCCGTCCGGTCAGAGAAAAGAGTCCCGATGTGCTGTGCAAACAGGCAAGGGAGATAGCCGACAACTCAGGCTATGACGAAATATCCATGTGCTGTCTGTCCATTTCAGACTATTCCAAGGTCAATACCTTTACGGATAAGCTGCTTGAATGGACGGACGACGAAAGAATAAACCTGTCCCTGCCGTCTCTGCGCGCCGACAGCTTC
>CAMFEL010000169.1 GCA_945949385.1 uncultured Clostridia bacterium
CACCGAGGCCGTTCTGGGAGACAGAAGAGCGGACAGAGGGCAGGAGTGCATACGCATATGCTATCCCCGTCAGGGAGAGACGGTGTGGGAGGTGGCAAAGCGCTGCGGCGCGTCTATGTCGGAGCTTGAGCGGATCAACAGAATATCGGGAGACGGCGTTTGCGACGGCTCACCTATTATAATCAAGTAGTTTCAAGCAAAAAATACCGATTAAAAACCGCCCGTACGGACAATTTCCGTACGGGCGGTTTCCCTTATTCCGTTTCGTATCAAAAAGTCTCTGAGCCGCTGCGTTACTGCACGACCTTTTCAAAATCGGAAGCGGGGTGCTTGCACAGAGGGCAGATAAAGTCCTCGGGCAGCTCCTCTCCCTCGTAAACATAGCCGCAGATCGCACAGCGCCACACGGTCTTTCCGGCGGGAGCGGTTTCCTCCGGCTTCGGCTTTATATGAGCGTGGTAGTATGCGTATGTGGCGGAGGGGACTTCGGACAGCACCTCCATATCATCCACAGCGGCAATATACATGGTGTGCGTTCCAAGATCCACAGCCTGTTCCACAGACGCGCTGATATAGGCGTTGGTACCCTCGGTCACATAGTAAAGTCCGTTTTCACTGCGGCGGCAGGCGGTGTAGTTTTCAAACTTGTCCGTATCTCTGCCGGAATGAAAACCGAAACGGCGGAAAATGTCGAAATTCGCTTCCTCGCTGAGGATGGAAATGTTGAATTTACCGCTTTTTTTGATCATAGCGTCCGTGTAGTTGTCCTTGTTTACGGTAATGCTTATTCTGTTGGGGCTTGAGGTGACCTGACCTGCGGTGTTGATGATACAGCCGTTGTCTTTGCCGTCAAGGGCGGCGGTCAGCACAAACAGACCGTAAGAAAGGTTAAACATAGCTTTGCTGTCCATATTGATTCACTCCTCTGTAAAAATTCGAAATCACTGTTCTTTTATATTTCCTTAATGGCATCACGGTATCCGCCGTAAGGCAAATTAAGCTGTATTGATTATATCAGTTCTTTTTTGGTGTCAAGCAGAAGCGGAGATCTTCGTCTCAGCCGTCTTATTTATCCGGGGTAAATGTACCGAGAAGCATACGGCTCAAATAGTTTATATCCGTACCGTTTACTCTGCCGTCAAGGTTTACATCGGCGGAGGCGATGGGGTCAAGGGTACCGGTAAAAATACGCTTCATAAAGTTCAGATCCGTTCCGTTGATTCTGCCGTCGCTGTTTACATCACCTATAAGCAGGTACACCGAAGTAAGGGTTATATCGCGCTCCGGCATTGTAAAGACGGCGTTTCCGTCACCTTCGTCCGTCAGCACATCGGTGTCTCCCTGCCAGCAGACAAAGCGGTATGCTTTTGCTCCGTCGGTGTAAAAAGCTCCGGAAAGCTGTACCGTGTCACCTACGGAGTACACAGCGGAATTCCCGTCCACGGTTACGGTATGTGCGTCGGGGTCGGCAATACCGCAGCGGGTGCAGGCGCCGAGGGTAAAGTTATGTCCGAGAGACTCCAGAGTCTGTGTATGCGTATCTCCGCACACGGAGCAGGTCTCTGTTGTTTCTCCCGTTTCGGTGCAGGTAGGAGGAACGGTGACGGATGTGTATTTATGGTCTCCCGTATCACTTTTGCCGATTATATCGATTATCTGCGGGGCGCGGTCAATAACACGGTTGGTTTCGTTGTCCCAGTCCACATAATAGCGGCTGCCGTTTTTCAGATAAATACCCGGATCTTTGGTACCGTCGAGAATGCTGAAAATCACGGTAAAGCAAAGTCCGTTATTTGTGTTGGTATCGTTGCCCTCGCTCTCGGCATACATTGTGACATGGTCTGAGCCCGGTGTCCATTCTATGCCGTTTACATAGTTTTCGGCTGTCCACACCTCGCCGTTGACAACGGAATCCACCGCAACTGCCGAGGGGTCAAAATAAACCGGCATCTGAGCGCCCGACAGTCCTGCGTTGTTAAAATAATAGCAGTTTACATTTATAGTGCTGTCCGTGCGTGTGCTGCTAAGCAGCAGGTACATACCGTCGGGGGCTGTATATTCGTCGGCATATACTGTATATGTATCGCCGCAGAGAGAACAGGTATAGACCGTGCGTGCTTTATTCTGGCAGTCGGCTTCAAGTGAGAGCGCGACATATTCATGGTCGCAGTCTGCGGCGTGCACGCCGCCTGCAAGTCCGAGCAGTACTGCGGTACAGAGAACTGCGGCAAGGAGTCGTTTCATTTTCTCACCTGTCCTTTCTATCTTCGGTAGGCTGTTCACTTATTTCTTCAATTATACTAACATAAAGTTCAATAAAGGTCAAGACGGGAGGGGAAATTTCGCTTATGTGCACGATTGACAATGTGTGATATTTGTGGTAACATTTATTTATTATAAGGAATTTTATATTCTTCGGAGGGCATTATGGCGGACAGAAAGAGAGTTGGAATAATCGGTGCGACGGGAATGGTGGGACAGCGTTTCATTACGCTTTTGCAGAATCATCCGTATTTTGAGCTGACGGCACTGGCGGCAAGCGGACGCAGTGCAGGCAAGACCTATGCACAGGCAGTAGGCTCAAGATGGAAAATGAGCACCGAAATGCCCGAGGATGTTGCAAAAATGAAGGTGCTTGACGCAGCCGATATTGACAGCATGAAAGCGGCGGCGGACTTTGTTTTCTGCGCGGTGAACATGGAAAAGGGCGAGGTTCTCGCCATGGAGGAGGCTTATGCCAAGGCAGAACTGCCCGTTATTTCCAACAACAGCGCAAACCGTTGGACTCCCGATGTGCCAATGGTAGTGCCTGAGATCAACAGCGATCACTTTAAGGTTATTGAAGATCAGAGAAAGCGTCTTGGCACCAAGCGCGGATTCATTGCCGTAAAGCCCAATTGCTCCATTCAGAGCTATGTGCCTATGCTTACGCCTCTGCGCAAATACGGCATAAAGCAGGTAGTTGTCAGCACCTATCAGGCTATAAGCGGCGCGGGCAAGACCTTCAACGAATGGCCGGAGATGCTTGACAATATTATTCCCTACATCGGCGGCGAGGAGGAAAAAAGCGAAAAGGAACCCCTGCGCGTTTGGGGCGAATACCGCGACGGAGCCATCTGTCCCGCAGAGGATACGGTCATTACCAGCCAGTGCATCAGAGTGCCGGTTTTGGACGGACATACCGCCACAGTATTTGTAAATTTTGAAAACAAGCCTACCAAGGAGCAGATCCTTGAGGATTGGACAACCTTCAAGGGACTTCCTCAGGAGCTTAAGTTGCCTCACGCACCGGAGCAGTTTATTACTTATTTTGAAGAAAACGACCGCCCCCAGGCGCACACAGACCGCGATACCTGCGGCGGTATGGGCGTGTGCGCAGGCAGACTGCGCGAGGACACCGTATTTGACTGGAAGTTCGTCGGACTTTCCCATAACACTCTGCGCGGCGCCGCAGGCGGCGGCCTGCTTACCGCAGAGCTGCTGTACAGACTGGGTTATCTGGACTGAAAGTCCGGAGGTAAAACCGATACGAAACGCCGCCCGGCACGCCGACATCAAACCGGCACCGCCGGCTGCATACGGGGCTCCGCGGGATATATACGGGGCTCCGCCCCGAACCCCGAGGATATATGGGGCGCTGCCCCAAACCCCGCTTAAGCATATGCGAGGCTCTGCCTCGCGCTCCGCTTAGAACCTTTTTTG
>CAMFEL010000170.1 GCA_945949385.1 uncultured Clostridia bacterium
CACATCCCGTCGGCTTTTAAGCAGCGCATTCACGTGAGTCCTGTGGGAAAACGCCACACCCTCATAAACCGCCCTTATAACATCCGCACTTGTGTGATTGCCCGAAAGTCCGATAAAAGAAGCCTTTGCAAGCGGATTTTCATTGGAAGCATACAAAAACGGCGTATACAAAACGGAATGCTTTGCAGGGTCAACGCTCTCCGCCAGCCTGTCAAGCTCGGCATAGGAGTCAATGCCGGTAAGAGCCTTTACCCATTCAAGATTTCCGCAGGAGGCAGCACTGCTTTCCTCTGCAAGATAATCCCGCGGGTCGCAGAAACCGGAGTTCATTGATACCGTGTGATCGTCGCATATCCTGTCCGAAACATATTCGTTTATGGCCCAGGTCCCTGCAATAACACACATATCCCCGGGTCTTATACTGCCCATGGCAAGGGCACAGGCGTCAATGTCAAACATACCGCCCGCCACGGGAGTACCCTCCCGAAGCCCCGTAAGTCTCGACGCCTCTTTTGTAACATATCCGCAGATCTGCCCCGAAGAGCGTATTTCGGGAAGACAGCCGGACATTTCCTCAATGCCGAACTCGTAAAGAAGCCCGTCATCATAGCTGCGTGTTTTCAGATTTAAGAGATTCGTACCGGAAACATCGGTGTATTCCGCAAAAATCTCACCGCAAAGTGTCCATCGCACGAAGTCCTTTACGGAAAACACATACCGAATCCTGTTATATACTTCTCTTTCATTGTCCTTGAACCAGCGCAGCAGCGCCACAGGCTGACAAGCCATTATTTTCTGCGCTGTCTTTTCGTAAACGCGCTCCGCCGTCCCGTCCTTTTTCCACATAAGCTCATAGGACAGAGCTCTTGAGTCCGTAGAGCCTATACCGTCGTAAATAAAGTCTGCCTTATCACCCAAAAGATATAGGCCGCGGCCGTGACCGGAAAAACCCACAGCGACGATTTCGCCGTCACATTCCTCGGTGACAGAGCGGATAAGCTCGCAGTTTTTGTCCCGTATATCCTCCATACGCCGCTGAGTAAAGCCCTGACGGGGGGTGGACATGGGAATCCTCACGCTCTTTTTTACGGTCTGCCTGCCGCAGAAATCAAAAAGTGCCGCCTTTGAAACGGTACCGCCGTTATCTATTCCCAGCAAATATTTTTTCGACATAGTCCTTATTCCTTGTTATGTATTCCAAAGGATCGCTTTTTCCGTCATACCAGAATTCACAGGTAAAAATGCGCACACCCTGTGCCAGAAGCTCGTTTATACATCCCTCAAAATCGACTCTGCCCTGACCGAATTCCATATCGCGGTAAACACCCTCCACGGTTTCCTTCAGGTGTGCCGCAATGATATCGCCCCGCACATTTCTCAGATCCCCCAGATAATCCTCCGTAGCGTTTCTGATGTTGCCGATGTCGGGATATATTTTCAGATAAGGCGAATTTATCATTTTAACATATTTGTCGGCTTTGGAGGCACTGTTCATAAAATCGGTCTCCATTGTCTCAAAGCCCATATATACGCCGGCACGGGAAGCCATTTCAACGCATTTTGCAAGATTTTCGCTAAAATAGGCCCGAGTGTCGCCGTCACCCGTTTCGTAATATACATCGTAGCCCGCAAGCTGAATGATCCGAATTCCGGCATCTGCGGAAAAGTCTATGGCAGCCTGCATTATTTCAAGACTTTTCCTGCGAAGTGCCGGATCGTGCGAGCCCAGCGGATACTTTCTGTGTCCCGAAA
Source organism: uncultured Clostridia bacterium (assembly GCA_945949385.1). Classification (GTDB taxonomy): domain Bacteria; phylum Bacillota; class Clostridia; order Oscillospirales; family CAG-272; genus Avispirillum. The sequence continues at coordinate 1,753 of CAMFEL010000170.1, forward strand.
GGCACATGGTCTTTACCGGAAGCGAGCCGCTTCTTATATCGCCGATTATATCTTTTTTAACCTTGCCGTCAAGCACGCGGGAGAGTTTTTTATCACTTTCGTCAATGCTTATTTCAAGATAGTCAAATCCCGCCGCCTCAGCCGTTTTCAGCTTATCCGCAAAGGAGAAACTCTCCGGCATGGCTTTTTCGTAAATGCCCAGATCTACAGCCATAAATGTCCTCCGATTTTTTCTGATTACATTATATCAAGTCAGATAATAAAAATCAAGAAATTGTTGACAAAAGCTCTTGATATATAAAATTTGCTGTGTTAGAATACGGATATAACAGCGTTAGTAAAAGACGTGCAAATAAACACCCGCAAAGAAACGGACAGAATTATGGAATATAAGTATATTCAGGAATATTTTGCAGAGGCATTTCTCAGAGCCGAAAAGCTCAGTATGCCCGAAAGAATAGCGGCAGGCACGCTTGCGGCTGCAGAGCATCTTTCGATAGACTTTCCCGAAAACTGTATGCTGCCCACCGTCACCGCTCCGCCGCCCCACCGTCAGCCTGCGCGCACCCATGTCAGCCTGCGGCTACGGCTTCGGCTCCGGTATTTTCTACTCTCAGGGAATGCACGATTGGCTTGTGTCCGCATATCCCGAAAGGCGCGGGGAAATGGAAGATCTGCGCCGCCGTATACTTCCCTTTTGCACACATACCGCGTGGATGGAAAGCGCGACAGAGGAAGAACTGCTTATGCGCGATACATATGCCTGCTGGGGCGGAGATTGGGGCGGACACGGAAACCCCGACTACGGCCGTCTTCTGAAGCTGGGAACCGACGGACTCCGCGCTCTCGTAAATAAATATAAAGAAATAAACACCGAAAGCGAGGGCTTCTATAACGCCTGCCTGACCGTTCTCGATGCCGCAGACACAGTGGGCAGACGCATACGGGAAATGACGCTGACATTTGCCGAATCGGAAACTGACGAAAGCAAAAAGCGTGAATGGCTCCGTATAGCAGAAACCTTTACCCGCCTGCCTCGGGAAGGCGCCTGGGATATGTATTCCGCCATGATGCTTTTCTGGATGTTTTTCACCATGGACGGAAACGACTCCCCCGGCCGTATGGATCAGTTTATGATAGACTTTTACAGAAAAAGCAGCCCGGCCCAAAATTCCGAAATGATAGACCGCTTTCTTGAAGGTATGCACAATGTGCGCGGATGGAATCTGTGTATTTCCGGAAGTAATGAAAAAGGCGAGGACGAAACAAACGAGCTGTCCTATGCCATTCTCGAAGCTGTCAGAAAAAAAGGCTATCAGACCCCGAATCTTACAATGCGAGTAAACCCCAAAACGCCGGAAAAGCTGTGGCAAGCGGCGGCGGACTGCCTTGCTACGGGAGTGGGACTTCCCGCCATATATAATGACGAAACGGTTTGTCCCGCCCTTGAGAAAATAGGCATTTCCCATACCCACGCCCGTAAATACTGCATGAACGGCTGCAATCAGATAGACATTATGGGCAAATCCCATATGGGACTGGAGGACGGAGAGGTAAACTTTGCAAAAGCGCTGGAGCTTTGTCTCCATGACGGCTGCGATTATGAGGGCGGCGAGAAGCGGCGCATTATGCCGTCGCTCGGAAAAGCCGCAGACTGCCAAAGCTTTTCCGAGCTTTCGGAGCTTTACTTCAAATATCTTGACTATGTCACCGACACCTCTGTGTCAATGTCAAACAAAAGCCAGAAGATCTACGCCGAATACGCGCCTCACCCTATGAGAAGCTGCCTTATCGAAGGCTGTCTTGAGCGCGGGGTTGACTATAACAGCGGCGGTCCCCTGTATAATCACGGACAGATTCTCGCGGAAGGCATGGCTGACGCTGCAGACTCCCTCTACGCCGTAAAAA
>CAMFEL010000171.1 GCA_945949385.1 uncultured Clostridia bacterium
TTGTGGGCTCGTCAAGGAGCAAAATAGCAGGCTCGCCGAGAAGAATTTTCGCAAGCGCCGCCTTTTGCGCTTCCCCTCCCGACAAATCGAAGGGATGGCGCTCCGACAGCGAGTCTGTTTCGCAGAGAACAGCTGCATTTCGGAGGCGCATTTGCTTTTCGTTATTTTCAAGATGCGTGCCCTCAAGCATTTCAAGAAGCTCCTCGCCCACGGTTTTTTTGACAAACAGGGTCTGAGGATACTGGTGCAGGACGCCGATCTTTCCAGAGCATTCCACCGCTCCGCGACAAGGCTTTGAAAGTCCTGCCAGAACACGCAGCGCGGTAGTCTTTCCCGCGCCGTTGCCGCCCATAAGAGCGTAAAACCCGCCGCGGTAAAGTGTAATGTCAAGTCCGCGCAGTATGTCTTTTGTCTCGTCCGTGCCGTAGTGAAACCATAAATTCCGTGCAGAGAGCACGGCATCCTCTTTAGTCTTCGGCGGTACTGCTTCGGGAGTTTCGGTCTCTTTGGGCGGCTTTATTTCGGCGTACTTTTCGAGAAACGCTTTCCCGTCTCTGACGCTTACGGGACATTCAAATTCGGAATCAAGCCGTGACCAGATCCGCATTGCCGCGGGCATGGCGCAGAACATAGAGCGCCCGCTGTCTTTAAGAAAAGCGCCTGCCTCCCTCGGCGTGCCGCTGAAAATCACCCTGCCCTTTTCCATATACAGCACTCTGTCAGCGTAGGCAAAGGCTTCTTCAAGACGGTGTTCGCTGAGTATTACCGTTGTGCCGAGCTCGCGGTTAATTCTGCCAAGCTCGGACAAAAGCTTTTCCGAGGCTATGGGATCAAGCTGTGCGCAGGGCTCGTCAAGCAGCAGTACATCGGGCTGCATTGCCATAACGGAGGCAAGGCACAGAAGCTGTTTTTCGCCGCCGGAAAGCTCGCTGACATTTTTATACAGCCAATCTTCAATTCCGAAAAACGCGGCGGTCTCAGCCACACGGCGGCGTATAACGGCGCTTTCAAGTCCGAGACTTTCAAGACCGAAAGCAAGCTCGTGCCACACCTTATCGGTTACCACCTGATTTTCCGGGGACTGCATGACGAAGCCTATACGGGACGCCTGCTCTCTTTGCGGGACGCTCTCAAGAGGGGTGTCCATAAAATATATTTCACCGCTGATTTCCCCGTGAGGCTGAAGCACGCTTTTAAGCTGGCGCAAAAGCGTTGTTTTACCGCATCCGGAGGCGCCGCAAAGAACAACAAAAGAGCCTTTTTCAACGGAGAAAGAAACCCCGTCAAGGGCAGTCTCTCCGCTTGCAGCATATGAAAACTTTAAATCTTTTACGCTGTAGCAGTTCACGGCGCACCTCCTTTCGGATATATGAGTCAGTCAATCATCAAAACTGATACGCGAAACAAGCACGGGAGTAAGGCAAAGAAGCAGATATGCAATCTGAAAGCATACGGTCAGCGGGGTTATGCCGACCCATTTTACGCTTGGGAAATACCGGAAATAAAGCCCCTTTGAAATCCGGCCGAAAAGGATAAATGCGCCGAGCACGCACATAGCGCACAGCACCGCCCTGTCCCGCGCCTCGAAGCGGTAGGCACGGTAGGCGCTTCTGCCCTTTAAGCCGTAGCCGCGGCTTTTCATACTGTCAGAGGTATCCACGGAGTTTTCAAGTGACCATGTGACGGCTATGGAAAATACTGACGCCGCGTTTTTCATTCGGGCAATAACGCCGCCCTTTGAAATATCCCTGCCGACGCACTTTCTTGACTCGCTCACAAGGATCAGCCGCTTTCTGAACAGGGGAACAAAACGCAGCGTCATACTGAGCAGCAGGGAAAGCGACGGTATTATTCTGCCGAAAAGGTACAGGAGTTTATCGCTTGTAAGCACCCGGTTGATATTTACAAACCATAAAAGTGACGCGGCAAGCACTGCTCCCGCCGAAACTCCGTAAAGTATACTTTCAAGGGTCAGGGGATTTCCCCCGGGCAGATAGCAAAGCATTGTTACCCCCTGATGATTGAACACAGGGTTTATTGCGGCGGTGAGAATTATAACGGGCAGGCTGATTTTCAGCGTGTTGACAGCCGCCCCCGCTCCCTGCGCCGTCGCTGTATACATAACGGCGCATACAAGGGAAATAAGCTGAGAGGCAGGATGGCGCAGCACCACGGTAAAGCCCAGCACAAGGGTGAAATATACAAGGTTTACAACGGGATGAAAATATGAAAACTCATCCCTTTTTGTTTTTACCTGTCTCATTTTGAGTTCCCTCCGCCCTCGGCGCCTACATCCTTGCCGAGGTCACAGGTATAACGCCACTGTACCGTGTCCCCCTCGGAGAGAACATAGCGGGAGCAGCCGTAATTGGGACTCTGTCCGTTTACCAGATACGTCCACCCCGAAAGAGGTCCGCAGTCAAATTCGTACAGGTTGCCGATGCCCTCAATATAGACGCCGTTATACATGGGAGTATTTGACGCTTCAAGGTGAATGCCCTGTTCTCTGCATACGCGCGAAAGCACATCCCACACGCTCTCGCCTTCGTAAACGGTAACGCTTTGCTCTTTCAGAATAATGCCGTCGGGGGGCAGCACCTCAAGCTTTGCGCTGTCAAACTCGGACATATTATTGAATACGGAAGAACATTCGACGGATATACTGCATTCAAAGCTGGTTTCGCAAGGCTCGTAAGTTTCTGCCGTGCCGTTTGAAACAACAGACGAAACAGACGAGCAGGAGCACAGCCCAAAAAGCAGTACAAGCATAAGTATTACATTTGCAAAACGTTTCACAGGCCTTCTCCTTTTTCATAAATTACGGCTGACTGTCGCATATTCCGCAGGGGGACAAAACCATTATTTATTATTTGCTTTTTTTCTGCGAGCGCGTACGATGAAAATCAGGCACACCGCAAGAGCCGCAGCAAGCACGGCAGACCCTGCAATAACCGCTGTTATATAGATATTGTGCGGTTTTTCGCTCTTCTGAATTTCAACATCGGTCATATCGTAAAGAGAATTCTGCCCGCTCACAAGGCGCTTATATGCGACAAGAGCGTAAGCACACTGCACGGTGGCTATGTCGTTTCCGCCGTCACCCGCAACATGGCAGAACATACCCGAACCCTTGTCGTAGAAGCTCAGCAGGGCTGAAAGAAGTGAGCCCTCGCTCTTTACAAAGCGGGAATCCGTCGCGGGGTCAATACCGTGAGCGGTGCAGGCTACTACTACCTGCGCGGCGCTTTCGGCGGATGCGCTTCCCCACGCTTCAAAGCTGCCGTCGTTTTTCTGCATTGCGGAAAGTGCCGAGAAGGCTTTTTCGCAGGCGGCGCTGACAGCAGCGTCAGATGTATGGGGCGCAAGCGCCTGAAGCGCAATTGCCGTCATATCGGGGTCGGACACGCTTCCGGTGAACGCCCAGCCGCCGTCTTCAAGCTGTTCTGAAAGAATGTAGTCCACACACTGCCGGCGTACAGTATCGTCTCCCGTTTCGTAATTATTTGTATCAAGGGCAAGAAGGGCGTACGCGGCGCCGCTGAGTCCCTGCTTGGTCACCCATGAGAAGTCGTCATAGGGAGATATAAGATTCCAACCTCCCACACTGCGTGCGTCGCGGCCTATTGCAGACAGGGCGATTATAAGCC
>CAMFEL010000172.1 GCA_945949385.1 uncultured Clostridia bacterium
CAAGCACAAGGATACGCGGATTTGCAAGAATGGCGCGGGCAAAGGACAAAAGCTGTTTTTCGCCCGTGGACAAAAGGTCTCCGCCCTCTCCCACATCGCTGTCAAGTCCCTTGTCAAGCCTTTTGACGACCTCGTCGGCGGACACCAGCCGAAGAGCCTTGTCTATATCCTCATCGGTGGCGTCGGGGTTTCCGTACAGAAGATTTTCCCTGACGGTGCCCGAAAACAGGTGCGGGGTCTGAAGCACATAGCCTATGGAGCTGTGCAGCCAGAGCTGTGAGCGCTCTCTGGCGTCTCTGCCGTCAATAAGCACCTGCCCCGAGGTAGGCTCGAAAAAGCGGCACACAAGATTTACAAGCGTTGATTTTCCCGCTCCCGTCTCTCCCACGATCGCGATATTGGTACCGAAAGGAATTTTCAGATTGAAATGCTCCAGCACATATTCGTCGCCGTCGGGGTACTTGAAGCTGACATCCCTAAACTCAATATCTCCGTGCAGCTCCTCCCAGTTTTCCCTTTTGGGGTCAAAGCTGTCGCCGTACTTTTCTATTACCTCCGGAGTGTCCGAAACATCGGACTTTGTTTCCAGAAGGCGCGTCAGGCGCTCAATGTTTACCTGGGTGGTGATCAGGTCGGATATGCAGTCGATGACCCAGCGAATAGGCTCCATCATGCCCTGCGCGTAGGACATAAACATAGAGAATGTGCCGACCTCCTCCGCCGCGATATATCCGCCGCGCCACAGCACTATGGCAAGCGCCATGGAGGAAGCAAGATTCATTGTGGCGGCAAACACTCCTCTGATATGGGAGCCGCGCACGCTCTTTTTGCGCATTTTCTCCGTGTCGTTTACAAAATGCTCGGTGATACTGTCCTCAACCACAAGGGTCTTTACGGTCTTTGCTCCGGTAATGCCCTCGTTGAAGTTGGATGTTATCTTTGAGTTTACCTCTCTTATTTCCCTGTTTATCCGTATCAGCTTTCCCTGAAATACGGAGAACAGCACCGCAATAAGGGGAACGATCGTAAGCACAAGCAGGGCAAGCTTTGCGTTTATTACAAGCATAACCGCAATTGAGCCCACAAGATAGGTCATATGCCACAGCCCGTCCGCCAGCGACCAGGAAACGAGAGAGCCTATGCGCGAGGTGTCGCTCATTACTCTCGCGTGTATATAGCCCACGCTGTTCTGATTGTAATAGGAAAAGGACAAGGTCTGCAGGTGGCTGAACGCCGCGTTGCGCAGATCTCTGTTCATGCTTACTTCTATTTTCAGAGCGATGGAATTGGTATAGTAATTGGCAATTCCCGCCCCTACGATAGTGACGAAGTAAATGATTATGTACCACGGCAGGGTGTCAAGTGTGCCGCCGCCCACAAAATGGTTAAGGGCGTACCGCTGATACAGCGGCAGTATGATGTCCACGGAGCTGCCGAGCAGGCTGCATATAAGCATAATCGCCATTGGTACGCGGAAGCGAGCCGCAAAGGGCAGTATTTTGCCTATGCCGAAAAACGGCAGTCCCTTATTCTCTTTTGTTTCTTTTTTTCTCTTATTCATAGTCGGGTAAAATTTAGTCTCAGGCTTTTTCTGCGGCGCCGGACTGTATGTCGAAAATCCGTCTGTAAACGCCCTCCTCGGCGCACAGGCTTTCGTGTGTACCCTCCTGGACGATGCGTCCGCGATCCAGCACCAGTATTTTATCTGCCTTTTCAAGTGTTGTGATTCGGTGTGAAATAATGATTATGCTGGCCTTTCCGAAATGCTCTTCGAGAGAAAGCCGTATTTTTTCGTCCGTCTCCGTGTCTACGGCGGAAAGGGAATCGTCGAAAATCATGATGGGGGTGTTCTGGGTAAGCATACGGGCGATTGCCGCTCTCTGCTTCTGACCGCCGGACAGGGTCACGCCGCGCTCTCCCACAAAGGTGTCGTAGCCGTTGGTAAAGCTTTCCACCGTTTCGTCAAGGCAGGCTGCTCCCGCGGCGCTTCTGATTTCCGACATAGTGATACCCTTGCGGGTTATTCCGATGTTTTCCGCAATAGTGCGGGAGAACAGATAAGGTTCCTGAAGCACGATGCCGATATTTTTTCTGAGCCACTCGCCCCGAATGTCGTTTATATCAACGCCCCCCACGGTGATCCTGCCGTTTTCGGGGGAAAGCTCGTACAGTCTGTCAAGCAGCAGCATCATGGTTGACTTGCCGCTGCCCGTGCCGCCCAGGATACCGAGGGTTGTGCCGCCTTTCATAGTGAAGTTTATATCGTGAAGCACCTCGGGGCAGTCCTCGTATGCAAAGCTGACATGGTCAAAGACAATATCGCCGCTCATATCGGGGCAGACAGCGCCTTCCCTGTCATGCTCTGTATCGGATTCCATTATGTAGCGTATGCGCTCAAGGGAAACGCCCGCCTTGCTCATATCGGACAGCATACGTCCAAGCTGGCGGATAGGCCACATAAGCAGAGAGTTGTAGGAGATAAACGCTATATATTCGCCCGCCTCCATGGAGCCGTTAATGCAGAATACCGCGCCGAATACCACCACAAGAAGTATCTGCGTACCGGACAGAACATCGGAAACGCTGAAAAAACGGCTCATTATTTTTGCAAGCCGTACCCAAAGTCCGGTGTAGTATTCGTTATGCTCCTCAAAGCGGTCCCTCTCGTACTTTTCCCGTCCGAAAGCGCGCACGACCCGCACTCCCGTAAGGTTTTCCTGTGCCATTGCCGAGAGCTTGCCCTCGTTTTCGTCGCACTTTTCAAACGCCTTGCCCACATTTCTGTGAAATATGAGGGAGTAGCCGATAATTACGGGCATGGGAGCAAGCGATACAAGAGTCAGGGGCACGTTCATGCCGAACATGAATACCATGGACAGCACCAGAAGCACCACTATACGCAAAATGTTTGTAAGCTGTTCGGAAATAAAGTTTTTCAGCGTGTCAATATCGGAGGTGCAGCGCTGAATAATGTCGCCTGTACGGTTTTTCATATGCCATGAAAAGGGCAGCCGCTCAATTCTCTCAAAAAGAGTGTCGCGCATATTCTTCACAAGGCGCTCGGAGGCGCGGGTGTTGCAGACCCTGAAGCCGTACTGCGCCGCCACCTTTACCAGTGCCACGGCTACAACCGCAAGCGCCATTATCCACAAGTGCTCGCCAAGATATTCAAATCCGCCCGCCTTCTCCACAAGCTTCATCACCGGTGCGGGAAAGCTTGCCTCTTTTCCGCCTATGGCGTTGTCCACGGCAGCGCGGATTATCTGCGGATTTATCATTTCCGCAAGAGCGCTGAGAGCCGCCGATAGCAGTGTCATTATATACATTAGGCGGCAGCCGCGCAAAAAGCCCGGCATAAGCCTCGTCTTTTTGCGCCGAGCGGAGGTGCCGCCGGATGCTGTATTACAGTTTTTCACAATTCCGTCCTTATTTACAGAGTAGTTTAATAATTATACTATATAATATAATAAGAGTCAAGAGTAAAAACGCCTGTTTTCCCTTTATTCCGTAGGACTTTATATATGCGGGGCTCTGCCCCGCGCCCCGGTGGTATATACGGGGCTCTGCCCCGTACCCCGGTCAAGCATATGCGAGGCTCTGCCTCGCGCTCCGCTTAGAACCTTTTTT
>CAMFEL010000173.1 GCA_945949385.1 uncultured Clostridia bacterium
AGGCAGAGCCTCGCATATGCTTAACCGGGGTAAGGTGAGCCCTGCGGGGCTGCCGGCGGCGCGTCATTCCTTTGAATATTCCTCTCTCCATTTCCATCGGCTAATAATTAAATCTGAATTCCCCCCAAAACCGTCTCAAGATCAGCGTCTTATTTGATACGCAGGCTTACCGATAACGCCTATATTCAAAATTTTTCCGAACAAAATGCAAAAAAGTCTTGACATACGGAAAAACCTAAATTATAATGAACAAAATCATTACGGAGGTAAAGCAATGGAAAACCGCATCGACCGCTTCAGCAAGTTAAATAACGCAGTCGTTATGCAGTCCGAAGTCCCTGCTTATTATTGGCAGAGCGTCGGGCTTACATTGCCGTACCCTTTTTCGAGTAAATAGAGCATTTTACCGACTAAGCTATACGCAGTGCAAGCCGACACATCACCGGCCTGCACTGTTTTTTATTTCTTTACGGGAGGTTTCGGTATGGAAACAAAAGATTATCTTACAGACTATTACGGGAGCTACGATGAAAACGGACGCCTTGCTTCAAAGCACGGCGCGGTAGAATATCTTACCACTATGAAATATGTAGAAAAATATCTGAAGCCGGGTATGCGAGTGCTTGAAATCGGCGCCGCGACAGGTCGGTACAGCCACGCTTTGGCGCAAAAAGGCTACCGCGTGGACGCGGTTGAGCTGATAGAGCATAATATCGAAATCTTCAAACAGAACACCCGGGAGGGCGAAAATGTCACAGTAACTCAGGGAAACGCCGTGGATCTGTCCGCTTTTGACAGCGATACATACGATATTACCCTGCTGCTGGGGCCTATGTATCACCTGTTCACAGAGGAAGATAAGCTTGCGGCGCTGTCTGAGGCGATCCGTGTCACAAAGAAAGGCGGAATTGTTTTTGCCGCTTACTGCATGGGAGACGCATCCGTTTTATCTTACGGCTTTATACGCGGGGAGATATTCAGCATTATCGAAAAATGTATGCTCAACACGGAAACCTTTGACACCTACTCAAACCCGTGGGATATATTCGAGCTGTACCGCAAAGAGGACATCGACAGGCTGAGAGAGCAATTTAATGTTACACAGCTCCACTTCGTCGCCTCCGACGGTTACACAAATCATATGAGAGAAACCGTTGACAGTATGGATGAGCGAATGTACGAACTGTATCTGAAATACCATTTTGCCACCTGCGAGCGGCAGGACATGGTCGGCTACTCTCATCACACACTTGACATATTCAGAAAGGAATAGAATCAAAATGGACATTAAGATACGAAACGCCGAAGAAGCGGATCGCGAGCGTATCAGGTCGCTGCAGGAAGAGATCGCCGAGCTGCATCATAAGGGGCGACCCGATTTGTTCAAAGCCGAAGCCCGCTGTTTTACAAAAGAAGAATTCGCCAACAGGCTGAGCGACCCCAATCACACCGTGCTCATTGCCGAAACGGATACGGGAGAGGTGGCAGGATATGCTTTTGCATGGGTGATTTTTTACAGAAATCATTCTACATACAATGACTTTGACAGCTTCTATATTGACGATATATGCGTGTCAAAGGATTTTCGCAGAAACGGCATAGGGAAAATGCTGTTTGAGCGCTGCAGGCAGACGGCAGAAGAGAAAAATTGCAAAATTATGGATCTTGGGGTCTATGCATTCAATAAAGAAGCTGTTGCCTTTTATAAAAAATGCGGAATGACGGAACGCATACTCAGAATGGAATACAGATTGGAGGGCTGAAAAATGCTTACACACAAAGGAACACAGACAATAAAGACGGAAAGACTTACCCTGCGCAGATTTACGCCGGACGACGCACAGGCAATGTTCGACAACTGGGCAAGCGACGAAAGAGTTACGCGGTACCTGACCTGGCCGCCCCACAAATCGCCGGAGCTTACACGGCAGCTTCTGGAGGGCTGGTGCGCCGCTTACGAAAATCCGAGCACCTACAAATGGGCAATGGAATACGAGGGAGAGCTTATGGGAAACATCAGCGTTGTGCGTATCAGCGAAAACAGCGAATGGGCTGAACTCGGCTACTGTATGGGGCACGCTTATTGGAGCAGGGGGCTTATGACGGAAGCCGCAAAAGCGGTTATTGATTTTCTGTTTGAGGCAGTAGGGGTACACCGCATCGCTATCTCACACGCAGTTAAAAACCCCGCCTCCGGCAGAGTCGCTCAGAAATGCGGACTGACCTATGAAGGCACAAGCCGTGAGTATTTCAAAACCTCCGCCGGAGAATTTCTTGATATATCACATCACGGCATCACAAGAAGCGAATGGGAAAAGCTGAAAGCCGAAGGGTAATTTCCGAAATAAAAAAGCTGAATTTTTCAATGTAAAAACGCCCGAAGCGCGCATACCGCAGCTTTTGCAAATCTCTGTATCCACGGTGCAAAAAACGGGAAAATATGATATAATATGATATGATGATAACGTTCTCAAAGCAACGCACATATATCCCGCGGGGCTTCGGGAAATTGAAAGCAGAAAATACGGGGGTAAAACCATGAAACGGATACTGATTATACTGCTCTTCGGCATACTGACTATGACCGGTTGCGCCGCAGGAGCGCAGAAAAAGGAAAACAAGGCGAATGACTACCGCCGAATAGGAACCGCCGAGGCTGCCGAGATAATGGCAAAAGAGTCGGATTATATCATTCTCGATGTGCGGACGCAGGAGGAATTCGAGACGGCGCACATACCCGGCGCGATCTGTATTCCCAATGAGACAATCGGCACCGATGAAATTCCGGAGCTTCCGGACAAAAATCAGCTTATACTTGTTTACTGCAGAAGCGGGAACCGCAGCAAGCAGGCTTCGGAAAAACTGGTGAAGCTGGGATATACAAATATAGTGGAATTCGGCGGTATAAACGCCTGGACGGGCGAGACTGTCACCGCCAGCGGCGGCTGACATATTTATGCAAAACAAAAGGACTGCGTAGGCAGTCCTTTTGTTTCACCATATAATATAACCTTGATTACAGACCGCGTACCGTCTCCGCAAAGCACTCGCCCCGCTTTTCAAAGTTTTCAAAAGCGTCGAAGCTTGCGCAGGCGGGGGAAAGCAGTACCGCATCCCCGGGGCAGGCGGCAGACGCTGCCGCAAGCACCGCTTCGCGGAAATCGGGCTTTACCGTAAGCTCTATGCCGGTAGCGGTAAAATCGGGACGGGCAAGCAGCGCTTCCCGTATTTTGTCGCGGGTTGCTCCGGTAAGCACCACCGTGCGGATATTTTTGTCCCTGACGATCGCCTCGGCAAGAGGCTCAAAGGGTATCTTTTTGTCGTATCCGCCGCAAATCAGCCGCACGGGTCTGTCAAGTGCAGACAGAGCCGCTGCTGTTCTTGTGGGAGAGGAGTCTATGGAGCTGTTGTAATAGCGCACGCCGTCCTTTTCCCTGATAAGCTCAAGGCGGTGCTTCACTCCGCCGAAAGAGCGCGCAACCTTTTTTGCCGACTCAAAAGAAGCAAGACCAAGGGTCGCCGCAACCGCGGTGCAGTAATTTTCCGCGTTGTGCTCTCCGGGCAGAAGAATGTCGGCGCGCTTCATAACCTCCGTTTTTGTA
>CAMFEL010000174.1 GCA_945949385.1 uncultured Clostridia bacterium
AGATACATCGTCTCCCCTCTCTTTAGCCGTGCGGGAAGGCTCGGAGGGGCTGCTGCCGGGACAGCAGTCCCTTCGAAATCTTCTAACTTCATTTCTGTAAGCTAATAATCAAGTCTGAATCTGTATACTTATACATTTATTTTGAATCTTTATGAATTTATCGCAAAATTCCCCAAAAAACGCGGGGCAAAAAATGGGCAAAAACGGGCAAAAATCGCTTAAAATTGCTCAAAATCAGCGTCGAATTATGTCGGCGGAATTTCCGTAAACGTTCTTTGCGCTTCTTTTCGTCAAAACGGGGAGAAAATTTCTGTAATTTGTGCTACGTGACAGCAGTCCCTTCGAATAATCCTCTCTCAATTTCTATCAGCCGATTTTCAAGTCTGAATTCAATATACAACCGCCTTTCGCTTGCGGATTTTTCACAAGCTGAAAGAGCTGTGAAAAATCCCTTGACAAAAAACTCCTTGTGTGCTACAATTACCCTTAAGCAAAAAGCTGTGATGGGGAGGAGTACTTCACACACGGTGTCTTTAGAGAGCGGCGAGAGGGTGGAAGCGCCGCGGCGCCCGTGAAGGAAGGTAGCCCCGGAGCTTCGTTTCCCAACACAAAGCATGCGGTCTTTGTCAGTAGGTGACGACGGTTGCCCCCGTTACAGGGTACGGAGTGCGCTCTGACCGGAGCGAATTCAGGTGGTACCGCGCAGCTATTGCGCCCTGACTGTGTCAGGGCGCTTTTTTGTTTTAGAATTTATGGAAAGGACTATAAATAAGGATGAAAAAAGAACTTCCGAAGACCTACGATCCGTCGGACTTTGAAGAACGGATCTATTCCGCCTGGTGTCGCGGCGGATACTTTACGCCGAAGATAGACAAATCCAAGCCCCACTATACTATTGTGATCCCCCCGCCGAACATCACCGGTCAGCTTCACATGGGACACGCTTTGGACAATACACTTCAGGACATCCTCATCCGCTACAAGCGAATGAGCGGCTACTGCACTCTGTGGGTGCCCGGCACCGACCACGCTTCTATTGCAACGGAAGCCAAAATCGTGGAGCAGATGCGCCGCGAGGGCGTTACAAAGGAAGATTTGGGACGGGACGGTTTTCTTGAGCGCGCATGGGACTGGAAAGAAAAGTACGGCGGCAGAATTGTTGAGCAGCTCAAAAAAATGGGCTCCTCCTGCGACTGGAGCCGCGAGCGTTTTACACTTGACGAGGGCTGCTCCCAGGCGGTACAGACCGTCTTTATGAAGCTGTACGACAAGGGACTTATTTACCGCGGAGAGCGCATTATCAACTGGTGTCCCAAGTGTCTCACCTCCATTTCCGATGCCGAGGTTGAATACGAGGATCAGGCAGGCCACTTCTGGCATATCCGCTATCCCTTTGAGGACGGCAGCGGTTATGTGGAGATTGCCACCACCCGACCCGAAACGCTTTTAGGCGATACTGCCGTTGCGGTCAACCCCGGTGACGAGCGCTACAAGGATATTGTAGGCAAAATGCTTGTACTTCCTCTGGTAGGCAGAAAAATACCCGTTATTGCGGACGATTATGTTGAAAAGGATTTCGGTACGGGCTGCGTAAAGATCACCCCCGCCCACGACCCCAACGACTTTGAGGTGGGCAGACGGCACGATCTGCCGGTGCTGAATGTTATGACCGACGACGCCAAGATCACCGACGAGTACCCCGCATACGCCGGAATGGATCGTTTTGAAGCGAGAAAAGCCATTGTGCGCGATCTTGAGGCAGGCGGATATCTTATCAAAGTCGAGGACTACACTCACAGCGTAGGTACCTGCTATCGCTGCAAGACTACCGTTGAGCCCCGCGTAAGTCTGCAATGGTTCGTTAAAATGAAGCCTTTGGCGGAGCCTGCCATCAAGGCGGTTCGGGACGGCGAAATCAAGTTCGTTCCCGAGCGTTTTGAGAAGAACTATTTCCGCTGGATGGAAAACATCCGCGACTGGTGCATTTCCCGTCAGCTTTGGTGGGGTCATCGCATACCCGCGTACTACTGCGACAATGAGCAGTGCGGCAATACGGTTGTATCTCTCGACGCTCCCGAAAAATGCCCCCTCTGCGGCGCTCATATGACACAGGACCCCGACACGCTGGATACTTGGTTCTCCTCTGCGCTGTGGCCCTTCTCCACCCTGGGCTGGCCCGAAAAGACAGAGGATCTGGATTATTTCTATCCTACCAGCACATTGGTTACAGGCTACGACATCATCACCTTCTGGGTTTCCCGTATGATATTCTCAGGTCTGGAGTATACGGGAAAAGCGCCCTTTGACACAGTGCTTATTCATGGTCTTGTACGTGACGCTCAGGGGAGGAAAATGTCCAAATCTCTGGGCAACGGCATAGATCCTCTTGAGATAATCGACAAATACGGCGCGGACGCTTTGCGCTTCGCCCTTGCCACCGGCAACAGCCCCGGAAATGACATGAGATTTTCCGACGAAAAGATCGAGGCTGCCCGCAACTTTGCAAACAAGCTGTGGAATGCCGCTCGTTTCGTTCTGATGAATCTGGACATTGACAAAGTAGAGCTGCCCGACGACGCTTCTTTGGCAACGGAGGACAAGTGGATACTGACACGCTTCAACGCCTGCGCTGAAAATGTGAACGCCAATCTTGAAAAGTATGAGATCGGTATTGCACTTTCCACCCTTTACGATTTCATATGGGACGAATACTGCGACTGGTATATCGAGCTTGCAAAGAGTTCCGTCTCCGGAGAGGACAAAGAGAGAAGCCGTACGGCGCAGAATGTTCTGGCGTGGGTGCTGGCTGAGACGCTGAAGCTGCTTCATCCGTTTATGCCCTTTATTACGGAGGAAATATACTCCTCTCTTCCCGGCACGGACGGCACTGTTATGACAGAGTGCTACCCCGTAGCCGATCCCGCGCACAGCTACGCTGAGGCAGCCGATATGGAAAAGGTGATCGACGCCGTAAAGGCGATACGTGCGCGCCGTGCGGAAATGAGTGTTCCCCCCTCCCGCAAGGCAAAGGTGTTTATCGTTACCGACGACAATAAGGCCTTTGGCGAGTACTGCCATCCCTTCTTCAAGAAGCTGGCGGGAGCCTCCGAGGTAAGCCTCGTTGACTCTTACGGGGACGACGGCGCAGTCCGTATTATTACCGACAGCGCGGCTGTTTATATTCCCCTTGCGGATATGGTCGACTTTGAGGCAGAGAGAAAGCGTCTGGAAAATGAATTGCGCACGGCAGAGGGCGAAATCAAGCGCTGCGAGGGCAAGCTGTCCAATCAGGGCTTTGTGGCAAAAGCTCCCGCCGCCGTTGTCGACGCCGAAAAAGAAAAACTGGAAAAGTATAAACGGCAGAAGGCCGGCATAGAGGAAGCTCTCGCCGCCATCCGAGACAAATAAGTTCGCAAAGCGCGGGGCGCCGCCCCGTACCCCGGAGGCAGACACGGGGCTCCGCCCCGCACCCCGGAGGCAGACACAGGGCTCCGCCCCGTGCCCCGGTGGGTATATGCGAGGCTCTGCCTCGCGCTCCGCT
>CAMFEL010000175.1 GCA_945949385.1 uncultured Clostridia bacterium
TACAGACTGTTGACAGTGTCGGCCAGACCGCCGATATGAGGGGAACGGACGCAGTAAACGGGGCCGCCCTCGTTATATGACAGACCTTTTTCTATACAGCCTCTTTCAAAAAGAGAGACAAGAGTGCAGGGATCTCCGCTTCTGCAGGTGCGCTCCTCTTCGGGAACATCGGTGGGATAAAAGGATTCGGCACAGTTGTTGCACATATATGTGATTTCGCTGTCAAGATCCTTTATATACTGAGCGTACAGACTTTCAAAGTCGGGGAAATCGGGCGTTTCCAGATAGTATTTCATAGTCTTTTGCTGGAAGATACCCAGAGAGTCAAAGGGCATATACTGGAACTCGGTTGCTCCCGGCACCTGAACCTCCCAGCAACCGTCGTTGGCAAAGGTGCGTGCTTCTTTGAGAGAATAGCCGTAAGCGGTCATGGCGTCGATTATAAGATCCTCGTTATATACCGCCAGCATTCCGCCGCCGAAGCGCATGACCTCGGCAACTCTGCGAAGCAACTTTTCGTCAGTGTTTTTATTGAGGCGCACCGAGGTGGGGAAATCGCTGATACCCAGTTCCTCAAGAATATCAAGCACGAGATATGTTACGGAATTGGTAACTTCTTTTCCGTTTTCGTCCACACCGCATATGAGTATGTTCTGATAATGCTGGGCGTCGCCGCTGCAGTAGTTTCCGCCGGAAATCCACTCACATCCCTTAATAAAGAAGTGCGCCAGTATCTCTCTTGCTCTGTCAAGAGTGATCGCGCCGGTTTTCAGATCGTTTTCGAGATAGTCACCCAAAAGTACATCTATTCTGCCTATTCCCGGCCAGTTTCCGCAGAGGCGGAGAAAGGCAAAGGTGAACCATATGCTCTGCACCGCCTCGTAAAAGTTTTCGGCAGGGTACATGGGCACCTTCTTCAGGTTGCGCAGATTGTCCGCGTATTCGGGCATGTCGGAGAGAGCCTCAATATAGCGGCTGTGCCATATATCAAAGCTGTCAAGGCAGTTAAGACAGCTTCTGACAAAGGGCTCGCGCTTAGTTCCGGCGTGCTTTTTCACGGAATCAAGCACGCGGGCACGAATACCCGTCATACCGTGCTTCAGTACGGTGCCGAAATCAACGGTGAGATGGCTGATACCCGCCAGCTTGTATTCTTCTTCGCCGCCGTAAGTGACGGGAACCACATGCTTTATGGCACCGCCCATTGTTGCCGCGCCGCTGACAAGCTCGCCGTCGCATATCCTTATGGGAGCATTTTTGCATATTTCTCCGACGGCAATGTCATATTGCTCCAGAGGAGTCATATCTTCAAAATTCGGAATTCCGTCAAGAGCAATCGCATCTGTCTTTCTTGTGTCAAGACCGTATTTGTGATGAAGCGAATCATAGGCAAACTGCCTTGTTTTTTCGCTGAGTCTTACGGGACGCCGAAGTCCGCCCTGTGTGTAAAATTCCATAATATCCTCCCAAGATATATTTCAATTACAGAATACTGTAAAATAATCCGAAAAACAATGGATAATAGTACTAAAATGCTGTACAATACTATTATGCGGTGCGATTTTGACGCGCCGGCGAAAAGGAGAGACTGATAATGGACATACAGAGCGCGGAGATCAAATATTTTTCACTTGACTCACTTTGGAGCCGCGATATGGACGGAGTGAAGCATGTGAAAGTTTTGCCGTGGCTGTCCGTTGTGCAGGCGGTTGAGGGCAGCTACGATATTCGCATAGGGACGAAAAAGCAGGAAAACACGGGAGAGGGAGGCTTTTTTATTGCTCCCGCGGGAGTCAGGCAGTCTATTGTGCACAGAGCCGACCCCCACAGCGGCAATATGCGCGCCCGCTGGCTGTTTATCGATACGGCGCTTAATAAAACGGACAGGCCGGAGAGACTGTTTGAGTTTCCGACCGTTCTGCCGAGGCGGTATGAAAAAGAGCTTGACGGCGTTTTTGATAAGCTGTTTTTAGCAGACGGTATCTTTGAGAAATACTCCTGCATTTATAAGGTACTTGATATTGTATTCGCTGCGGCGGCGCCCAAGGAGAAAAGGGAAAGCGAAGCCATGCTCCGCCTGTCCGACTATATCGGCGAAAACTATATGAATAAAATCAGGATAGAGGATATGGCGGGACTTTTGCATATGTCCCACTCCAATTTTTATGCGGTTTTCCGCCGCTGCTACGGCATGTCTCCCATTGCTTATATAAACAAATTCAGAATATCCGTGGCGGCACAGCTTCTTCGCAATACTGACGATACGGTGGCAAAGATCGCCTTGTCGGTGGGGGTGGGAGACCCGTTGTACTTTGACAGGCTTTTCCGGCGGGAATACGGAATGTCGCCGGTTGAATACAGAAAAAAGATTTGACCGGTTTTTTCAAAATGGCAAAAACGGTCGAGTTTTTTGACGGTGCGCCGTGCTATATTATATAAGCCGCAGGGTGAGAGCGCCGAAAGGCGTAAAAAGAAAGGAGCGGTGTAATGGACGACAGGATCGAAGCCGTACAGCGTATGCAGGACTATATTGAAAAGCATCTGCGTGAAGAGATAAGTGCCGCGGATCTTGCAAGGGCGGCGGGGTTTTCTCCGTGGTATGCGCGGCGGCTGTTTGCTCTCTTTACGGGGCTTGCTCCCTCGGATTATATCCGCAGGCTGAGGCTGAGAAATTCGGCGCTTCGGCTGAGGGACGAAAACTGCCGCATTACGGATGTGGCTTTCGATATGGGTTTCGGCAGTGTGGACGGTTACACCCGTGCTTTTGCGCGCGAGTTCGGGTGCAATCCGAAAAAGTATGCAAAAAGTCCCGTACCGCTGCAGCTTTTTACTCCCTACGGCGTAAAATATCAGCACATTAAAAGGAGAGACGAAAAGATGAAAGAGGCAAGAACGGTATTTGTTCAGACGGTGGAAAAGCCGGAGAGAAAGGCAATTATAAAGCGCGGCGTCAAGGCTGCGGAGTATTCTTCGTACTGCCGGGAGGTTGGCTGCGATGTGTGGGGCGTGCTTACAAGTATGAAGTCCCTTTGCGGTGAGCCCGTTTGTATGTGGCTGCCCCGAAAATATATTAAGGAGGGAACAAGCGAGTATGTCCAGGGCGTTGAGGTGCCTTGCGACTATGACGGAGAGGTTCCCGAGGGGTATGATGTTATTGAGCTTCCCGCAGCAAAATATCTGATGTTCCGGGGGGAGCCTTTCAGGGAGGAGGACTTTGAGGACGCTATCGCAGAGATCCGGAACGCCGAGAAAAAGTACGATCCCGCGCTTGCAGGCTTTCGGTGGGACAGCGAAAATCCCAGGATCCAGCTTGAGCCCGTGGGCACAAGAGGTTATATCGAGCTTTTGCCGGTGAAAGAGTGCAAATGAGCGGCAGCAGGCGGTGTGAAATAATTAAAAAAGCGGACGGCGTATGCCGTCCGCTTCAGCCTGTCAAAAAAGCCGAATCAGCAAGAAGCTGAGACGGCTTTTTTGAA
>CAMFEL010000176.1 GCA_945949385.1 uncultured Clostridia bacterium
TGTCAAGGGACTTTTTTCAAAAAGTCCCTTGACCGGGGTTTGGGGCGGAGCCCCGCCTGTCAACGGGGTACGGGGCGGAGCCCCGTATAATACCTGCAGGTGCGGGGCGCGGGACGGCGCCCCGTATAAAACCTGCCGGTGCGGGGTACGGGGCAGCGCCCCGTATATATCCTGCGGAGCGCGAGGCAGAGCCTCGCATATACCCACCGGGGTTTGGGGCGGAGCCCCATTATACATCCATAATACTAAGAGCGGGGCGTTGCCCCGCTCTTGTCATATTGCTTTTATTTCTCCGGTACATAGGAGCCGACGAGGATACGCTTTAAGAGGTTTGCGTCGGTGCCGTTTACTCTGCCGTCAAGGTTTATGTCCATTGCAGAGGCTTCCGTAAGGCTGCCCGTCAGCGTTCTCTTCATATAGTTGGTATCCGTTCCGTTTACTCTCCCGTCTCCGTTGGCGTCGCCTACCGTTACATAATTCTTTGTGAGAGTTATGTCTTTCTCAGGCATTGTAAAGGTTATTTCTGCGGCTGTTGTGTCCGTTATGACATCCGTGTCTCCGCTCCAGTATGCGAAGCGGTAGCCGTTCTGTCCGTCTGTGTAGAATTCAGCTTTCAGCGTTACCGTGTCGCCTGCGGAATATGAAGCCGAAACACCGTCCAATACCAGCGAAACCGCATTGGGGTCAGCCTCTCCGCACACACTGCACTTTCCGAGGGTAAAGCTGTGCCCCACTGCAGGCAGAGTCTCCGTATATGTATCCCCGCACTTTTCACAGGTGTATACGGCAGAGCCGTCCTCCGTACAGGTCGCCTCGGCAGTTACCTCGCATATATAGGTATGCTCGCAGTTTGCCGCGCTCAACGCCGCTTCAAGGGCGTTGCCGAGAGCCACACGCGCCGAATAATATTCTGCGTCGGATACAGAATACCTGACCATACCCGTAGTCATTCTGTCAATATATTCGTCGCAGGCGCCGTCTCCCAGAGCAGCTTCCAGCATTGAAAACATCTGATAATCCTCAATACCGTCACGCATTGCCTCAAGACGCAGACTGCCCACCGGCACATCTAGTCCGTAAGTCGAGCCGGGGTAAAGCAGAATGGACTCGCCGTGAGCGTCCGGATAAGAAGCGTTAGTTATATTATTGTTATAAGGATCCGAGCAATCGCCTATCCAGAAGTTAGCAAAATTGTAAAGAAATCCCTGAACACCGTTGTCATACTGCTGCCAGAACAGCACACGCTGTGCCACTCCGTCCGTCTGCATATAGTAGTTGATGTACGGTGCCTCCACATCCCAGGAAATGAACCACCATACCTTCTGCCCGTTTTCACGCTTTTCCGCCATACGCTCGCCGAAGGTGCCGTAGACCGAATTCCATTTCAAAGGCTGCATGACTTTAGCCCCGGTGACACCAAGCTCCGTAACATCCGTATACGCAAAGGTCTTTGAGCACCAAAGGTTCACAAAATCGCCGTAATAGTCGATCTGGTCAATAACGGTGCCGTCCTCTTTTGTATAGTCAATATCGTTTATGTAGGTGGTAATAAACCAGAAAGGCTGTTCCGCATAGCTTGGCTTTCTTGACGCAAGCAGAGTGCTGAGCTCGTCATAATAATCACGCAGTCTTTCAAGATCGGCAGGCGTCGACGCGTCCACAACGTTTGAAAAATAGTACGCCTTGTTAAAACGGTGAGCGTTTTCAGCGGAGGAATAGGCCGCCTTGTAAATGCGCGGCATAAAAACGCTCTGATACTTTGCACCCTGATAGGAGTAATCCCCCTGGAAAGAGGTCACTCTCGGATTGTCCATATAGGCGATAGCTTCAGCCGTATAAAGATCATAAGGCAGGTAGTATGCGCATACCCTGTTTTCCAGGAGATAATCGTAGTAGTTCTTGTATATTGTGTGGAAGTCCGCGCCGGTACCGGAATATGCGTTGGACAGGTATCCGTAATCCAGATTGACGCTTGTAGCGCAGGCTGTCTCCTCCGACAGAGCGAAATCCCATACCTTCACATATATTTCGGTCTGCTTTACCGCCCTGTTCTCCCCGTCTCTGATAATAAGCGAGGATGAATACAGCCCCGCGGGTGTGTCGGCATCGGAAGTAACTTTCACAAGAAATGCCTGACTTTTTCCCGCCTCAAGGCTGAAAGCTCCGTACGCAGAAAGCGGAGGAATGGCGTCCGGCACCAGCCCGCTGTCGCCGCAGTCGTGGTAGAGCTCAATATAAATATCGGCACTGAGGGTGTTGCCGTTTCCGTCAGAAAAGCCTCCCAGCTCCGCGCTGAGGTTTTCTCTGCCCTCCGCGCTGTACAGAACGAATTGTGCGTCCTCAATCTCGTTTTTCGCCATGTATACCGTGGCACTTTCCCTGCCGGTAGATTCCAAAGCAGCGGGAGACACCTTTTCGCTGGCATAGTCGAACCACAGGGAAATGCCGGCATCCTCATACTCCGCGTCCGTATGGACATAACTGTCTGCGGGGTCGGTAAAGCTCTCCGTGCCCTCTGCCGAAACGGGAGAGAAAAAAACGAGTCCCGCCATCACGGACAGCAGCAAAAAAACAGAAACTATCTTTTTCATAATGCAAAAACCTTTCAACTGTTTATTTTCAGGCGGCAGAGCGCTCCCGCCTCGCAGCCGGAGTTCCGGAACCGGAACAGCACCGCATTATTTGTCAAGCTACATCCCCAGCTTTTCCACACAGGAGCATATAAGCTCCGCAGTATTTTCAACACCCACAAGACCGCTGTTCACCATAAGGTCGTAGTTGGCTCTTGCACCCCAATCCCAGTCCGTAAAGGTAGAATAGTGGCGCGCCCTGCCCTTGTCGCTTTTGACGATAAGATCCACCGCACGCTTTCTGTCACAGCCGTAGCGCTCTATGGCGCGGGCAATACGCTTTTCCATATCGGCGTAAATAAACACCTTGAACACATCGCTCCTCTCGCGCAGAATGAAGTCGGAGCAGCGCCCCACCAGAACGCAGGGGCTCTTCGCGTACTCAAGAATGACCTTCTGCTGCGCCAGAAATACCTGCATGGTCAGGGGCAGAGTGTTGCTTCCGGAAAGTCCCAGCGTGCCGTAGGTATAGCTGTTGCCCATGGCAAGATTATACAGAAAGCTTCCGGTTATAGCCTGCTCGTTTTTCTCGATAAACTCGGGAGAAAGTCCGCTTTCCTTTGCGGCCTCGTCAATAAGCTCGCGGTCGTAATAAGGAATCCCCAGCTTTTCGGCAACCAGCTTTCCCACGCTGCGACCGCCGCTTCCAAGCTCTCTGCCTATGGTAATAACGCCTTTCATATTTATGACCATTCCTTTCGTTGATTTGTGACGTTTTTGCAAAGCCCCCGGGCTTTGCGAAATGCCGCCGGCCCTTTTGGCGGCAAGGCACAAATGGTGTTTGAAACAGCTCACGTGCGATCCACGCTC
>CAMFEL010000177.1 GCA_945949385.1 uncultured Clostridia bacterium
TCTTATGCCCTAAGGGGGCAGTGCATACTACCGGCACGGCCGGTAGTTATGATTCTCAGTACTATTTTTATAAAATTCAGATATTTTCCGCCGCCGGCCTCCATTGATCTGCGGTCGTTTACGGCGTATTCGTTTTCCTGCTTCAGCCAGTCCGCCCACACTTCTTCGTTTGATTCCATTTCCGAGACTTCAATCACTTCTGCACCTGTGCAGCAGCCGACGGTCTTTCTCCAGTAGTCCGTATCGCGCATATACTCAAGCTGCTCCGGAGTCCAGGACAGCAGCAGCTCCGGCGGGAGGTTTTCGTGGCAGTCCTTTTTCATACCCGGTATTGCAATGTATATATATCCGCCCGCCCTGACAAATGGCAACAGCTTTTCGTCAAGATATTTTTCATCCCTGCCGAAATAGTTGTAAGAATCAGTGCTGACTACCGCGTCGAAAAACTCCTTTTCAAAGGGCAGATCGGAGGCGTCCGCCTTTACGGGGACGATCTGACTTTCGTCAAGCCCCTCCTGCCTGAAAAAGGCGCGGTTTTCCTCGGGGTCGCTCCACAGATCGGCAGCGTACACCTTATAGCCGTATTCCTTTGCAAGAAATACGGAGGTGAGTCCCTGACCGCTTCCCAAATCGCAAACTGCGGCGCCGCGGGGAATTTTTGAGTCCGCCAGCAGCTCCTCTTCAAGCTTTACGGGGTTGGGTCCCATGATTTTTTCCATATATCGAGGGGTGTTGTACTTTTCGCTCAGTATGTATTTCATGTTTTTCTCCTCTTTATTAGTTAATTCTCATTGTTTTTCGTTTCTCCGCTTTTCAGACGGTCGATAAAGCCGTCGATGTGTCTGTCTGCCGTTTCAATCACCCTTGCCTTTTCTCCGTCTCCCCCTGCGGCGTCATAAAGGCTGTACAGCAGAAAAAACGGTGCGTAGAATTCAAGGGCACATTCGGCGGCGTCTGATTTGCCGCCCGCAGCTTCGGCGAATATATCCGTCATATAACCGAGGGGGCCTCCTGCCAGATACTGCTGATACAGGCGCGACATTTCCGGCGAGCGGTACTGCTCCAGTGTAAGCATTCTGCGAAAATCCGAGGCAAAAGCGTCCTCTGTCCAATAGCGGAACTGCGCCTTTGAGTATACCCTGACCGCTTCAAGGGAAGTGTTTTTGTAGGTTTGGGGATCCTCACTCGGTACAACCTCGGGCACTTCAAACTGCACCGCACGCTCAAAATCCCTGTCCTCCATGCGCTTTACTATACACTCGAAAATATTCCGCTTGTTTTCGTAGTGCCTGTAAAGTGCTCCCTTTGTTATGCCCAGCTTATCCGCTATCATACTGACGGAAACCGCTTCATACCCGTCCCTTGCAAACAGCTTGAGAGCGGCGCTCATGATTTTTTCTTTCGTATTTGTCAAAATTTCTTCTCCTTATGTAAACGACCGTTTACTGTATTATAGTGAACGGTCGTTTACTTGTCAAGGCCGAAAAATTTGAATAAATATTTTTGTTTACTTTAACAAACTATTGACAGTTTTGGCGTGGTATGATAGTATAAAGTTAACATTACGCTTGCGGAGGAAACAAGTATGCGACTCTCAGCAAAACGAATATTTTTGGCAGCAGCGGCGTTGGTTGTACTTTGCGTCGTTTGCATAAGCGGCATATCGGCAAATGATACATCAGCCGATCCCGCGGACAGTTATGTAAAGGAGATTGCAGAGTACGAGGACAGCACTCTGTCTCTGTGGTTTGAGCATTCCTTCAAGAAAGTGTTTACAAGCGACACAACCCCCTCGGGAATGGATACATATTCCGTTTATATGGCGAAGAATGAAATCGAAAATGCCCAGTTCGTGCTGTATTCCGACACAGACAAAACGGGGATGAAAGCGGAAGTGTCCGATTTTACCGCCGCTGACGGCAGCGGTGCTTCCATGAGCGCGGAAATATATTATGAAATGTATATTAACGTGACAAATGTAAACACGCAGAGTATACTGGGTATCGACGACAGCAGCTATCTTATACGCAACGGCGAGACCCCGGATCCCGTAGCGCCGCTGAAAAGAGTCAAGACCTTTAAGCTCTTGGGCGGCAAGAGTCAGGCGTTTTTCATAAAGATCAAAAGCACCGCCGACACTCCCGCCGGTTGGTACTCTGCGCGGCTTAATATTATGAATTCAAGCGGTCAGGTAGTTAAAACAGCTACTGTTTATTCTTATGTTTGGGACTTCGCCCTCAGCGAAAAAACCGAGCTCCAGACCGCCATGTTTATGACAGAGAATACTTCATACGGCGGAACATATAAGGCATTTTATGACTATTTGCTGGAAAACCGCCTGTGCGCCATGGACGTTCCCGACATAACTTACGGTTCAACCGGTGATAAATGGCTTGCAAGCTCGTATTTGGCAAATGACCGCGTTTCCGCTGTCAGAGTGTCCTACAGCGGATGCGGAGTCAAAGCAAAGGGATACCAGGAAGCCGACAGTACTTTATATTGGAGATATACCGATATTTATAACGCGCTTTCCCAGTCGGACATATGGGACAGCGTAAAGGATAAGCTGTATTTCTATACGGCAGACGAACCCCTTCCCGTCCCGGACGGTCATTCGCGGCACAATGCGGATGTGGTCATCAACAACTACAATGTGCTGAAAAACTATTGGCCCGATCCGAGAGTAGTGGTGGCTCACGGTGAAGAATCCGCATATCCGCAGACAAAATATACCGCTCCTCTAACCACGTATTCCGCAAAGGATCTGTACGATGTTTCCCAGGCACTTATGGATACGGGAAGCGTGACCCTTTGGTGCCCCAGAATTTACGCTTTTACTCCGAAATATGAAATAGACGCATACGGAAAGTACGCGGGCATTGAAAACGGTGCAGGATGGTCGGATCAGATAAGAACCATGAGCGGCCCTTATTCCGGTGCATGGTCAAACGCAAATTTCTGCTATTTCAACTGGGAAGCTATTCACGGATATTATGCCGACAGATATAATTCCTTTATGGCAATAGAGAACGCCAAGGGTAAGGCTTACGAATCTTGGGCTTATTCCGCAGGCTGGAACAAGAGCTACTCTTACTGCAACCACCTGATTGAAAATACTGGACTTCAGACAAAAATGCTGTTCTGGCAGCTTTACCAGAACGATGTGACCGGCTATCTGTACTACGGCACCAACAACTGGGGCGAATACGACGCCAACAACGGCTCCTATGTTGACAATACCGTAACGGGAGCGCTGACGGGACTTAACTGGAAAACAAACAAGCTGCCGTACGCCAATGGATTTGAGATTCACGGCAACGGCGTGCTGTTCTACGGCGCATCCCAGGCAAAGATCATGGGAACCAGCTACATCGGAAGCCTTAGAGTGGAGATCATGCGCGACGGTATCGAAGAGTACCAGATGCTGACCA
>CAMFEL010000178.1 GCA_945949385.1 uncultured Clostridia bacterium
TCCTCCGAGGAATACGCAAGGCTTTATTTATGGATGCTCTGATAAGAAAAGTCAACACATACGGCGGCTATACCGAGCACTGGTCACACGACGGGCGGCTGAGTATAGAATATTTCCGACCGCGCAGCTATGACGTCGCCTTCGAAGGCGAAAAATGGCGGCCGGTCGATTTTGTACACGATTATATGCGCTCGTATCTCGTATCCGCCGCCGCATTCGCCGAGGCACTTGATAAGTGCCGCAAATACGGATGCCCCATCGAGCGGCTGCCGGAATTTTTGCTCGAGGACAGGACGGAACTCATACCGTCGGAGCTGCTGCGGCTTTTGTTGGACGACTGCAGACTGGACATGCAGCAGGCGACAGAGATCGTTCTCGGCTGTTTCGGAGCGCAGATAAACGCCCCCGTCAGGGACTGGCTTTACGAAATGCAGCCCCGCACGGCGCACCTTGAATCCGTGCTCAAAGACGCTCTGTGCGATTACGGTCTTGCCTTCCACGACGCATATGATGCGGCGTTCCGCTTCCCCTGCGGCGCAGTTGAGGAGGACACGGAAATAACGCTCAACATTGCCGCATTCGGCGGCGTGAAGTCTGCCTGTCTCTGCGTCTGCGGCGACGGTTATTCAGCCGAGATCCCCATGTACAAGACCGATACCGGCTTCACAGCAAACTTCACCGCCCCGTATCCGGCGGATCTGCGCTACCGCTTCAGGCTCGATAATGCATGGCTCTGCCCCACGGCGGATGGGCACAGGTCGCGGTTCTGCTCCGAGCCCGCCGAGGGCTTCCGCCTGACGGTTTATAAGCGCGGCTTTGATACGCCCGAATGGTTTTCCCGCAGCATAATGTATCAGATATTCCCCGACCGTTTCGGATTCACCGATGACGATACAGCCCAAAAGGGCATTGAGTACCACCGCCTGCTCGGTCAGACCCCGGAGCTTCACAAAAGCACGGACAAGCCCGTCAAATGGCAGGCCAGAGCGTTCGAGCGCGATTACGCACCCGACGACTTTTACGGCGGAAATCTGCGCGGCATCGCAAAAAAGCTCCCGTATCTCAAGGAGCTCGGCGTGGGCGTCATATATCTCAACCCCATCGTCGAGGCGCGGTCAAACCACCGCTATGATACCTCCGATTACGTGAAAGTTGATCCTATACTGGGAAGCAACGAAGATTATGTAAACCTATGTGCTGAGGCACGAAGCATGGGAATACGCATAATAAACGACGGCGTGTTCTCGCACACGGGCGCGGACAGCATTTATTTTAACCGCTTCGGAAGCTACGAAAGCCTCGGCGCTTATCAGGGCGAAGGCTCGCCCTATTACGGCTGGTATGACTTCAGGCACTTTCCCGATGATTACCGCTGCTGGTGGAATTTCAAAGATCTGCCGGAGGTCAACGAGAACGACCCGAAATGGCAGGAATACATTATTAGCGGCGATGACAGCATCGTTAAGCAGTGGCTGCGCGCAGGTGCGGGCGGCTGGCGCATCGACGTAGCCGACGAGCTGCCCGACGAGGTGCTGAGCCTCATCCGCCGTGCCGCCAAGGAGGTTTCGCCCGACAGCGTTATCATCGGCGAGGTCTGGGAGGACGCCGTCAGCAAGGAAAGCTACGGCAAAAAGCGCAACTATGCGCTGGGCTACTCTCTGGACAGCGTTATGAATTATCCCTTCCGCAAGGCGGTCGTAGCCTTTGCACAGGGTAAGTCCGACGCCTTTGAGCTTAGGGATTTTCTTTTGTCCCAGCAGCATAATTACCCAGCGCCGATGTATGTTTCCCTGATGAACCTTCTCGGCTCGCACGACGTCGAGCGGCTGCACACGGCTCTTGCCTTTGATTACGACGTAAACGGGCTTGACAGAGCCGAGCAGTCTAAACTGAGTTTAAGCGAGGAACAAAGCGAAAGAGCGACCGCTCTGCAAAAGCTATGCGCGGCTATACAATACTGCGTCCCCGGCGTCCCGTGTCTTTACTACGGCGACGAGGAGTGCCTTGACGGCGCACGCGATCCATTTAACAGGGCGCCATTTGAGCCTTCGGGAACAGGTTTACATAATTTCTATGCCAAGCTCGGTGAGCTGCGAAACAGCTCTCCCGCGCTGCGTATGGGAAGCATGAAAGTATCCGCTCCCGATCCAAACGTTATAGTTATCGAGCGAAGGTGCGAAGGTGAGCGGCGCATCTGCATCGTTAACCGCTCCGAAGAAGCTTATAATCTTCCAAATAAGCGTTTTTCCCTCCTGAGCGGTGAATATACAGACCGCATAGAGCCTGTATCGGCAGACTTATTTGAATAAAAAAGCAACGGCGCCGCAGGTAAACCTGCGGTGCCGTTGTGTTAGGGAGTTAAAGAAGAGAGAGGATGAAAGAAATCGATCTGATGAACCTTATATGTCACAGGGGCTTTCGCCCCTATGGTCAAGCTTACTGGATCTCGAGCCTGCGGGCTGCGGGGATCTCGGGAGTTTTCTCCGGCATGGTCAGGGTAAGAACGCCGTCGTTGTAGGAAGCGCTGATGGCGTCGGCATCGATGCCCTTGATGTTGAAGCTGCGGCTGTAGGAGCCGTAATAGCGCTCTCTGCGGATGAAGCCCTTGTCCTTGTCTTCCTCATTATCCTCGGACTTGTGTTCGGCGGAAATGGTCAGGCAATCCTTGTCGATATCAATGCTGATATCTTCCTTCTTGAAGCCGGGCAGCTCCGCCTCGAGGATGTAGTTTCCGTCCTGCTTTTTGATGTCGGTGCGGAAAGCGGTCAGTTCTGTGTCGTTCCAAAAGCTTCTGGACATCTCCTCAAGCTCACGGAAAGGATTATAAGCAGATACGCGGCGATAGCCGAAAGGTGTAAGTTCAAACATAATTAATACCTCCTAATAATTTGGAACAGGTCGTAAATCGTTTTTCGATTTATAACTTTTGTTTCTTGTTGTATATAAAATACCATATAATTATGAACAAATATAGTATTTTATATTAACAAATTGTAAACCTTAGCACTCTTCGGGTTCGAGTGCTAAGGTTTTTCGTTTTTCTGTATTTATTATGTCCGGCGCGGAAGGTTTTATTCACCTTTCTTATTGAGCGCCTTGTGTTTTACAAGGACCAGGATTGCAAAGGCTATCGCTATAACGGCGATCGCAACGGAGGTATAGACTATCGCATTGTTATAGGTATTGCTTATATTTATTGCCTGCTTGGGAGGAACGGGAGTTGTGGGCTCCGGCGTCGCGTCAGGCTGCTCCGTCTCCTCCGGCTCTTCCACCCGTATGGGATCGGCTATCACCGGATGCTCGGGGATCTCGGGCGGTACCACCGCCGCGGGTTTTCCGTTTTCGTCCAGCAGGTCTGACATCAGCACCCAGCCGTCAAAGCTCCGCGCAGCGCC
>CAMFEL010000179.1 GCA_945949385.1 uncultured Clostridia bacterium
GCAAAGACTTTTCAGAAATCCCACCGTTTCCCGTATGATAAAGCGCTGCAACGATTTCGGCGCGGGCGGCGTTTCTGTGGCTATCGGCGAGCTTGCCGACGGACTTGATATCGACCTTAACGCCGTGCCCAAAAAATATGAGGGACTTGACGGAACGGAGCTTGCCATTTCCGAGTCTCAGGAGCGTATGGCGGCAGTTGTTTCCGCAGAGGATGCCGAGGAGTTTATAAAGCTTGCCCGTGGCGAAAACCTTGAAGCCACCGCAGTTGCCAGGGTTACTGAGTCTCCCCGGCTTTGCATGAGGTGGAACGGCAAAACCATAGTTGATATAAGCCGCGATTTTCTTAATTCCAACGGCGCTCCTAAGCATATGACCGCTGAGACCGCAAAGCCTGAAAGCTTTGCAAAAAATACTCCGGAAAGCTTTGCCGACGGCTGCAGAGAAATTGTGAAGGATCTCAATGTATGTTCAAAGAGAGGACTCAGCGAGCGATTTGACTCCACCATCGGCGCGGGAACCGTGCTTATGCCCTTCGGCGGAAAGTATCAGCAGACTCCCATACAGGCAATGGTGCAGAAGATCTCCGCGGAGGCGGCTCACACCGACGACTGCTCATATATGTCATGGGGCTACAACCCCTATATTACCGAGGCGAGCCCTTACCACGGCGCATATCTTGCCGTGGTGGAATCCGCGGCAAAGCTTGTTGCCGCAGGAGCTTCCTTTGAGGACGTTTATCTCAGCTTCCAGGAGTATTTTGCCCGTCCCGGCAAGGACCCCAAGCGCTGGGGACAGCCTGCCGCGGCGCTTTTGGGCGCTTTCCGTGCCCAGAAGGAGCTGGGCATTGCGGCTATCGGCGGCAAGGATTCCATGAGCGGTACTTTTGAAAGCCTCGATGTTCCCCCCACTCTTATTTCTTTCGCAGTGACTACGGGCAAAGCAAGCGAAACGGTTTCTCCCGAGTTCAAGAGGGCGGGCAGCAAAGTTGTGCTCATTATGCCCGATTACGATAAAAACGGATTGCCCGAAACCGCCTCTCTGCTTTCCGTATTTGACAGAGTGACCTCTCTTTTGAGAGACGGAAAAGCAGTTTCCTGCTATACCCCCACTACGGGCGGCATCTGTGAAGCGGTATTCAAAATGTGCATAGGAAACCGCCTGGGCTTTGAATACGATTCGTCCCTTACTCTCGAAGAAATATTCGCCTACTCCTACGGCGGCTTTGTGCTGGAGCTTTCCGAAGACGCGGACGGGGAAATCGGAAAAACTCTCGGCAGAGTTACACAGGAAGCGTCTGTGACCTACGGCGGCGAGAAAGTCCTGCTTTCGGAAATGCAAAGATCCTATGAGGACAGACTTGAGGGCGTGTATACCTGCAATAAGGTACCCTCTGCCACCGAAAGGATCGAAAACTTCTCTTGCACCGACCGCTCTCCCGCCGCTCCCGCAGTCAAATGCGCAAAGCCCCGCGTGCTTATTCCCGTGTTCCCCGGCACCAACTGCGAATACGATTCCGCAAAGGCAGTGGCGGACGCAGGTGCTGAGCCTGAAATATTTGTAATCAACAACCTGAGTGCAGAGGGCATCGAAAGAAGCGTTGAGGCTTTTGCCCGCTCAGTACACGGCTCTCAGATAATATTTATTCCCGGCGGCTTTTCCGGCGGAGACGAGCCTGACGGCTCCGGCAAGTTTATAACGGCTTTCTTCCGCAGCGAGGCGGTAAAGGAAGCGGTAAGCGGTATGCTTGATGAGCGCGGCGGACTTATGTGCGGTATATGCAACGGTTTTCAGGCGCTGATAAAGCTGGGTCTTGTGCCTTACGGAAAAATTATTGATACGGACGGGCATTGTCCCACACTTACATTCAATACCATCGGCCGCCATCAGTCAAAGATTGTCCGCACCAAAGTTTCTTCCGTTAAATCACCTTGGCTTTCAGGCTGTGAGGTGGGAGAGGTGTATTCCGTACCCATTTCCCACGGCGAGGGACGCTTTATAGCGGAGGATGATGTTCTCAAGGCACTTGCCGAAAACGGACAGATAGCAACTCAGTATGTGGATCTTGACGGCAACGCAACGGGAGACATAAGCTTCAATCCCAACGGCTCTATGGCTGCGGTTGAGGGTATACTTTCTCCCGACGGCAGAGTGTTCGGCAAAATGGGACACTCCGAGCGCGTAGGCGCGGGACTCTATAAGAATGTTCCCGGCAATTACGACATGAAGCTGTTTGAGTCTGCCGTAAAATACTTTAAATAAGGCAAACGCATAAAACAAATTATGCAAATGCATAAAATAATAGCAGAATTACAGAATCACAGAAAGGTAAAAGGGATATGGCACATCTGACAGATATTGAAATAGCGCAAAGCTGCGAAATGAAGCCTATAACGGAGATCGCCGCGTCTGCAGGGATAGACGAAGCAATGCTTGAGCCTTACGGAAAGTATAAGGCGAAAATTGACCTGTCTCTGCCGGGTGACGAAAGCCGCAAAAACGGCAAGCTCGTACTTGTGACCGCCATTACCCCCACTCCCGCCGGGGAGGGAAAGACTACTACCACCATCGGACTTGCGGACGGTCTGCGCCGTATCGGCAAAAACTCCGTGGTGGCTCTGAGAGAGCCTTCTCTGGGACCCGTTTTCGGAATCAAGGGAGGCGCTGCGGGCGGCGGATATGCACAGGTAGTGCCTATGGAGGACATAAATCTTCACTTTACCGGCGATTTTCACGCCATAGGCGCCGCAAATAACCTGCTTGCCGCAATGATAGACAACCATATTCAGCAGGGCAATGCTCTGGGAATCGATCCCCGCAGGATAACCTGGAAAAGATGCGTGGATATGAACGACAGACAGCTTCGTTTTATCGTTGACGGACTTGGCGGCAGGGTAAACGGCACCCCCCGTGAGGACGGCTTTGATATTACGGTGGCGTCGGAAATTATGGCAGTGCTTTGTCTTTCATCGTCACTTTCCGACTTGAAAGAACGGCTTTCGAGGATAATCGTGGGATACACTTATTCCGAGGAGCCCGTAACCGCGGGACAGCTTAAAGCGGCGGGCGCAATGACCGCACTGTTGAAGGACGCGCTGAAGCCTAATCTTGTTCAGACGCTTGAGCATACCCCGGCATTTGTTCACGGCGGTCCATTCGCAAATATTGCCCACGGCTGCAACTCGGTCATCGCCACAAGAATGGCAATGAAAATGGGAGATTATGCCGTAACGGAGGCAGGCTTCGGCGCAGATCTGGGGGCGGAAAAGTTCCTTGACATTAAGTGCCGTATGGCGGGACTCACTCCCGACGCAGTTGTAATCGTTGCCACGGTGCGCGCGCTGAAAATGCACGGCGGACTG
>CAMFEL010000180.1 GCA_945949385.1 uncultured Clostridia bacterium
CATTACACAGGTGAGACGGAGCTGCCTATGATTGCTCATGGCAAAAGCCTCTTTAGAACCGCCTGCTAAGCAGGCGGTTTTCGACAGACCCAAAAAAGCCGAATCAGCAATGAGCTGAATCGGCTTTTTTGAAAGATCGGAAGGTATGCTGCCGCATACCTTATTTTGCCTATACAGTGTTCTTTTTTGAACCTTTTGTAAAGACAAGGCCGTCTGCGCCGAAAGCGTCGGACTTCCATATAACTCCCTGCGGGCAGGCGTCAAAGCACATACCGCAGCCGCTGCACTTTGTATAGTCAATGGCGGCAAGCCGTGACTGCTTCAGTACAACAGCGTCTTCGGGGCAAACACGGGCGCATATTCCGCACCCGGTACATCCGCTTTGGCAGCCTTCGGCAGAACGGGCACCGCTTTCGCGGGACATACAGCCCACCCAGTTATATGTATCGTAAGGAATTAGCTCGATAATATGCTTGGGACAGGCAGAAACGCAAAGTCCGCAGCCGTTGCAAGCAGCATAGTCAACAACGGCTGTGCCGTCTTTTATGCTTATTGCTTCAAACGGACAGACAGAAACGCAGCTTCCCAGTCCGACACAGGCGTATTTGCACAGCTTGTCTCCGCCGCCCAGCTTTGCGGCAGCGAGACAGTCCTCTGCACCGCTGTCGTAAATATACTTTTTCCTTACGGTGCCGTCGGTGCCGGAGCACATCACCTGTGCTCTCATGCGTGTACGCACCTGATCCTCCCAGCCCAGCACCACGGCAATGGCCTGCGCTACAGAAGCTCCGCCAACAAGGCAGGCGCTGACCGGAGCATCTCCGCGAGCAATGGCAAGCGCCGTGTCAGAACAGCAGGAGTAGCCGCACACGCCGCAGTTTTCGCCCGGCAGGCAATCAAGAATCTTTTCTCTTTTCAGTTCCTCCTGCACATTTTCGCTTCTTGCGCTTTCCGTCTGAAACACGGCCGCAGCAAGCCCGGCTATAAGAGCAAGTGCGGAAACCAGAATAATTCCGAATACCATAATCCACCTCCTCAGAAGCTGAGTCCGAAGAAGCCGGAAAACGCCATAGCCGCAAAGCAGGCGCTGAGAAGCAGTATGGGCAGACCTCTGAAGCATTTAGGCGGGTCGGAAAGGGCAAGCCTCTCTCTTACGGAGCTGAACACCAGAAGCGCAATAGTAAAGCCTATACCTGCGCCCAGAAAATACAGCATGGAAATTCCGTAGGAAATGCCGTTCTCAATACATATCATAACGGAACCCAGCACCACGCAGTTTGAGGCAATCATGGGCATATTTCCCATATAGAATTTGTGAATCTTTTCGGAAAGCGTGCGTGACAGAAGATTCATACCGCAAACAACAGCGGAAATAATAAGCACGCTTACAAAGGTCGCCATAAAGGTTATATGCAGCCTTGTCAAAAGAAGCTCATATACGGCAAGGGAAAGCGCTCCAGACAGCACAGTAACCGCAGTAACGGCAGCGCCGTAAACCGCCGCCTTTGAAGCTTTTTCCGAGGTTGCAAAAAACGACTCTATTCCAAACAGACGGCTGAGCAGCAGATTATCGGCAAGAAGTGCGCCGAACAGAACAAGCAATGCTTCCATACAGGCCTCCTTATACCGACTCCGACTCTTTGTCGGAGCGTGAATTTCTTTTAGCTTTTATGAATTTTGCAAGAGCTGCCGCAAAGGCTACCATAAGCAGTACTCCCGCCGTGCTCTGTAAGAACGGAAGCGGTGCGCTTGAAAATACGGCAAACCCGCCTTCCCCGTTAGTGAGGGTGAACAGGCGGCCTGCGCCGAACAGCTCGCGCACAAAACCCGCAGAAACCATTATGAGCGTAAACTCTCCGCCGCAAACAAGTGCGTCGGTAAGAGACGCTCCCGCTCCGTTTTCGGCGGCACAGCACTCAATGCGCATCAAAACGATACAGCTTACCGCAAGTATGGGGAGATATACTCCTAAAGCGGCTGCCGCCGACGGGAACCACATTTTCAGAAGTATTTCAGAAAGAGACGCCGAAAAAGCGGTGATTGCAAGATATATAAGATTTCTGAGATTTACCGGAATTACCTTGCGAAGCAGAGATACGGAAAGCTCGGATATAAGAAGAATCACCGTAAGCACAGCGCCCATGACAAGAGCCTTAATAACCGTCGTTGAGACCGCAAGTGCGGGACATACGGCAAGCATCTTCAAAAGAGAGCGGCTGTTCATATTGTTTAGCTTTGTTTTCAGTAGCATCAGTCCGCCCCCTTCAGCTTAATTGAGAATCGTCGGATGACGATGTGTCAGGTTCCGTATCACTTTCCGCAGGTACGGTTGTCTCCTGAGGTTCCGTATCGGTAACAGGAGGCGCAGTAGTCACGGCAGTTGTCACCGGAGCAGTATCCGGCTTATCCGTTGCGGGAGCCTCGGTAGTTACGGGAGCGGTATCGGCTCCGGTGGTATCCTCTTCCCGAGTCTCCGTGTCAAATACGGTAGTAACATCACTGCCGTCAATACCCATATCTCCGCCGCCGGTGTTGGCGTTGGAGCCGCCGCCCTGACCGTTCAGATTATTCGAATCGGCTTTACCGGTATCGGGCTTTTCCGAAACAGAAGGCTTTTTATCCGAGGAAGCGGAGTCTTTATTCACGTCCTCTTCTATCTCATCGGCGGATATGATCTCCAGTCCCATATTTTCAGCTATCTTGTCGGTGTAAAGACCGAGCTTCAGTGCCGTTAATACTCCGTTTTTTACGGCGTTTGAACTGACTGTGGCGCGGGAAACAAGGTCAACGCTTATACTGTCTGCATCAGTTGAACCGAGGCCCTTGAACTGCTTCAAAAACTCGGCTCCCCGCACCTTGTCTCCGAGGCCGTCGGACTCACACTCGCTTGTGATCTTGACTCTCGAAACACGGTCATCGGTATCAAAGCATACAAGTATTTCCATATCACCCCCGAAGCCTTCGGATGTGCAGTAAACGCCGTATCCGGCAAGTCTGCCGCCGTAAAGCACGGCATAAACATCACAGCCCTCAACGGTATCGTAAAACTCGACGCCGTTGCAGTTTTCAAAGCAGCGTAGCACAGCATCGCGCCGGGAGCTCTCTTTTCTGTCGGCAACGGTAGGAGCGCACAAAGTACCCACTACCGCCAGAACAAGAGCAAGAAAAGCGCATATTATTGCAAAAACCATTGACGCTCTGCCGCCGGAATTACGAGACTCCGGGACGGGCAACTCAACCGCTTCGGGAGCAGGTGCAAATTCCTTGGGATCGAAATCCGGAGAATTTATTTCTTCTTCGCTCAGAGGACGGTCTTCCTCCCTGCGCTCTTTGCGAAAATCGCTCATCTAGTTTCACCT
>CAMFEL010000181.1 GCA_945949385.1 uncultured Clostridia bacterium
ACGGCGACGCTGACGGCTCCGTGTCCGTTGACGGTACCCGCGCCGTGACCGAGGCAATAAAGGCGGCGGGAGGAAAGATGGTAACCTACCGCGAATACCCCGGCATGGGACACAACACATGGGATCGCGCCTTTGCGGAACACGGAGACATAAAGGCGCTTTTTGACAGGTTGAAAAGTTTATGATGCTTTATTCCCGCTTTGCCTTCGGAAAGCAGTTTAACAAATCGGTATGCCGCACGGTTGCTTTGTTTCTTGCCGTGCTTCTGTGCTTTTCTCTGTGCGCCTGCACGGGCAAAGAGGAGGAGGACACGGGGACGGATGAGACTACGGCGGCGGAGCCCGACCCCGCCTACGGCACGGTCAGGGCGGAGGATCGCGATGACGGTGTTCTGCGCGTGCTTCTGGACGCGGGACACGGCTTCGGGGATGTGGGCTGTCAGTCACCCTACGGCTTTGACGAAAAGGATCTGACGATTATATTTGCAAGGCTTCTTGCAGATGAACTCAAAGAGCGCGGCGCCGAGGTTTATCTCACCCATGACGGGGAAACCCGCCCGACGGAAGCGGAAATTACGGCTGCCGCCGCCCGATTGGGGATTTTCTGCGATGCAGAAAAAATTGTGGAAAACGAAGTTTTCAGCGCATATGAGCGCAGTGTGTGGGAGAATATTACGGACGCAGAAAAGCATATTGATCTGTTTGTTTCCCTGCACATCAACAGTATAGAAGACGCGCCGCAGTGCAGCGGATTTTCCGTGGACTGGTACGAGGGCAACCCGCAGGCTCAGCTTCTCCGGGAGCTTGGAGAAAATCTGCGGGAGCGGCTTGAGGATGAGTATTCCAAGGAGGTGCGTCTGTTTTCCGACAGCCTTGAGGAAGCGTACATAGTAAACAAATATACCAATGTGCCCTCCGTGCTTATTGAACTTGGATATGCCACCAACGAGGATGATGCCGCCTGTCTGCAGAATCCGGAGTGGCAGAAAAGCGTTTGTGCTGCCCTTGCCGAGGTTATTACGGATACAGTACACTGAAAGCGGCCGATTTCTTTTTGGAGAGTCGGTATAAAGTCAATCATGATCACCGGCAAAGCCGGAGGTTTGCTCTGCGGTTGTAGCCACTGATGGTGGAGGGTGAAAAGCCACCGAAACTTCCGAAATTTGCATATTTGCTCCACAGCCGCAAATGCTGCGGGATAATTTGGTCTCCCTTGTGCAAAGGGAGCCCCCGCTGCGGCGGGATTGCCAAGCGGCAAAAACTCTTTTGAACCAACCGCTTAGCATATGGTTTTCGTAAGACTAAAAACGAAAAAACCGCCCTCGGGCGGTTTTTTGCTGATGCTTGTTTGCTCAAATCCCCAGCAGGGTGATGATGCCGGAAATCAGCCACATTCCTGCCCAGCCTCCCAGGCAGATAAGCAGGGCTCCCATAACAGTAGCGGCGGCGTTTGCAACGGTTCTTTTCATTTTTCATCATTTCCTTTCTTCTTGCTGCCGTAACTTTTGGCAGTTGTTTTTTCTTTGTGACTGTATTGTAACACGGGTAAAGTCCCATAAAAGGGACTGAAGCGGCGGCGGGCTGATGCACCAACACAAAAGTCCCTTTTATGGGACTTTTATGTTTACATTTGCGGAAAAATATGCTACAATTAAGGCAAGAAAAACGGGAGGCTGTTAAAATGGCAAAGCGATACGGCGAAAAGCAGAAGCTTTTATACATACTGAAGATACTTACGGAGCGCACCGACGCGGAGCACTGCATAAGTGTGCCCCGGCTTATTGAGGCTTTGAATGAATACGGCATTGAGGCGGAGCGCAAGTCTGTTTACCGCGATCTTGAGGAGCTGGAGGAATTCGGCTACGATATTATTCACGGGCGTGGCGGCTGCTGTTTTGCGTCCCGTGATTTTGAGCTTGCGGAGCTGAAGCTGCTTGCCGATGCGGTGCAGGCGTCGCCTATTATCACGGAAAAAAAGACAAAGGAGCTAATAGGAAAGCTGTCGTCCCTTGCAAGCTGCTACGATGCGCAAAAGCTGCGCCGCAGTCTGCCCTCGGAGAAGCGGACGACTACAGAAAACGAGTCTGTGTATTACAATGTAGACGCCATATACAGAGCTGTTCTTGACAACAGGAAGATAGCGTTTTACTATTTTGACTGGACGCCGGAAAAGGAACAGAGGCTGCGCCACGGAGGTGCGGAGTACAAGGTGAGCCCGTGGGGGTTATGGTGGGATGATGAAAAGTATTATCTGATTGCTTTTGACGACAGGGAAAAAATACTGAAAAACTACCGTGTTGACAAGATGAAGTCCGTTCGGGTAGTCAAGGAAAAGCGTGAGGGGGAGGAGGCATTTGCCGGCCGCAGTGCTTCCCTTGATACGGCGGCGTACTCGAAAAAGATGTTCGGAATGTACGGCGGCGAGGAATGCACGGTCACTCTTGAGTGCGACAACAGTCTTGCGGGAGTCATAATAGACCGCTTCGGCGCAGATGTGTCTATTTTTCCCGGCAAAAGTGACCGCTTTACCGCATATGTTCCCGTTATGGTCAGCAACAATTTTTTCTCGTGGGTCTTTCAGTTCGGAAAACGGATGAAGATCACGGCGCCCGCCGATGTATGCGAGCAAATGTCAAAACTTCTGAGAGATACGGCGGAGGAATATGAAAAATGAAGATGAGAATTACCACGCTTTGCTATATTGAAAACGGCGGGCGGACGCTGATGCTGTACCGCAACAAAAAGAAAAACGATATTAACGCCGGCAAATGGGTGGGTGTGGGCGGCGCCCTTGAAGCGGGGGAGAGCCCGGAGGACTGTCTTGTGCGGGAGGTTTGGGAGGAGACAGGCATTCGCCTTGAACCGTCGGACTTCGATTTCCGCGGCATAGTTACTTTTTCTTCTGACCTTTGCGAAACGGAATATATGTGTCTGAACAGCGCCCGTACCTGTGTCACCTCTGTGACGGACTGCAATGAGGGCGAGCTTGCGTGGATCGACAATTCACAGCTTGACGCTCTCCCCATGTGGGAGGGGGACCGCATATTTTTTGACCTTATGCGCAGGGGTGAAAAGTTCTTTTCGCTGAAACTGTGCTACGAGGGCGACAGCCTGCGCCGCGCTTATCTTAACGGTCGCAGCATCGAGCATTGATCATTTATGGTGCTCCGCCCCGCGCCCAGTTCGTGATATATGCGAGGCTCTGCCTCGCGCTCCGATAGTATACGGGGCGCTGCCCCGTACTCCGGCCAAGGGACTTTTTGAAAAAAGTCCCTTGGCAATCCCCAAAAACTTTTGCCTTGATACGGCAATA
>CAMFEL010000182.1 GCA_945949385.1 uncultured Clostridia bacterium
GAGACGCGCGCGGGAGACAAAGACCCGCGCCGAGCTTGACGCCGAAGCCGCCCTGTTCAGAGACGGCGAGGAAAGCATATCCCCCGTATCTCCCGCGGCGGATGCGGAGAGCGCCGACCCCGAGGGAGCGGAGCTTATAGACCGCATAGCAGACGCCTATCTCGGTCAGGGAAGCGGCGACGGCGACAGCAGCGCGGCTCCCCTGTCCGTAAAGCGCTCAAAAGTAGCCTCCCCTGCCGGAAATCCTGTGCAGATACCCATGGAAATACCCAAACCCGAGTATAAATTTCCTCCCATCGAGCTTTTGTCGGAAGCGGAAAACAAAAAAAGCGATAATATCCGCGAGGAGCTTCACGATAACGCCGCAAAGCTTGTAAGCGTGCTTGCAAGCTTCAATGTAAAAACAAGGATAGTAGGCGTGTCCCGCGGTCCCACGGTCACCCGCTACGAGCTTTTGCCCGAGGCGGGTATCAGAGTCCGCTCCATAGCCAACCTTGTGGACGATATTGCCCTTAACCTTGCAACGGGCGGCGTCCGTATCGAAGCGCCCATACCCGGCAAAGCAGCGGTAGGCATAGAGGTACCCAACAAACAGCCGGAGACCGTGTACCTGCGCTCCCTCATAACCACCGACAACTTCAAGAACAGCAGCAGTAAGATCACCACCTGTTTGGGACGGGACGTGGCGGGAGACCCCATTATCATGGATATTAAAAAAATGCCCCACCTCCTTATCGCAGGTGCAACGGGCATGGGAAAATCCGTGTGTATCAACTGCCTGCTCATATCCCTTTTGTATAAAGCAAAGCCCGAGGAAGTAAAGCTTATCCTCATCGACCCCAAAAAAGTGGAGTTCGGCATATATAACGGACTTCCCCACCTGCTGGTGCCCGTTGTCAGCGACCCGAAAAAGGCTGCAGGCAGCCTGACATGGGCGGTAAACGAAATGGAGCGCCGCTTCGGACTTATTGAGTCCGTGGGAGTGCGGGACATAGAAAGCTACAACGAAATAACCAAAAACGACCCCGAAAGGGAATATATGCCGCAGATCGTCATAGTGATAGACGAGCTTGCCGACCTTATGGCAACCGCGCCCGACGATGTGGAGACCTCCATTGCGCGCCTTGCGGCAAAGGCGAGAGCCGCAGGTATGCATCTTGTGATAGGCACACAGCGCCCCTCGGTGGATGTTATTACGGGAGTGATCAAGGCAAATATCCCCTCCCGTATCGCCTTCACCGTGGCAAGCCAGGTAGACTCCCGCACCATAATCGACAAGAGCGGCGCGGAAAACCTTATCGGCCGCGGAGATATGCTGTATAACCCCGTGGGCTCCTCAAAGCCCATAAGAGTTCAGGGCGCTTTCGTTTCCGAAAAGGAAGTGGACGCCGTGGTAAAATACATAAAAAAGACCAACGAGGCTGGCGGCGCCGAATACAGCGACGATGTAATGAAGCAGATTGAAGCCGAGGCGGCAATGTGCGGCGCCAAAAAGGGCGGCGGAGGAGCAGCGGCGGCGTCTGCAGGCGGCGACGAGAGCGATCCCCTCATGGATCAGGCTCTGGAGGTCGCTTTCGAGAGCGGAAAAATTTCCACCTCCCTGCTTCAGCGCAGGCTGTCCGTAGGCTACGGCAGAGCCGCGAAAATAATCGACAAAATGGAGCAGCTCGGTTATGTCAGCGCCCCCGACGGTCAGAAGCCGCGAGAGCTGCGCATAACAAAGCAGGAGTATATGGAGCTTTGCGCAAAAGGCGGCGTCGAGGACGAAGAGTAAGCCGCGGCTGAATTTGCATATATCTCCTGTCCGCACAGCTTGTGCGCTTTAGGACGCTTTCCCCAAATACCGACGGAAGGAACAAAGAGTTTCTGAAATTATGGGCAGATTTATTGTCATAGAAGGTCTTGACGGCAGCGGAAAGACCACACAGAGCGAAATGCTTATCCGATGGCTGAAAGAGCGCGGGCAAAAGGTCAGAGCCCTGAGCTTTCCCCGCTACGGCGAAAAAAGCTGTACGCTGGTGGAAATGTATCTGGGCGGGGAGCTTGGCAGCGACCCGGACAGCGTCAACGGCTACGCCTCCTCCGTGTTTTTCGCGGCAGACAGATATATAAGCTATGTTACCGACTGGAAGAAGGACTACGAGGACCCGGACTGTACCGTTGTGGCGACCCGCTTCACCACGGCAAATGCCTACCATCAGCTTTCAAAGCTTGAAGAGGGCAAATGGGAGGATTTTCGCCGCTGGCTGTACGATTTCGAGTTTGAAAAACTGGGGCTTCCCCACCCGGACAGCGTTGTGCTGCTGTCTATGGACCCCTCCGTTTCCTCGGGCAACGTGCGGGAGAGAAGCCGCGAGACGGGACAGAAAATGGACATCCACGAGTGCGACGCCGACTATTTGCGCCGCTGTCACAAAGCGGCGTCCTACGCCGCCGAAAAAGGCGGCTGGAGCGTGGTGGAGTGTGCCCCCGAGGGCGTTCTGCTTTCCAGAGAGGAAATATTTGAAAAGGTGCGCGCCGCGCTGAAGCTGTGAGAAGGCGCACCAAAAGAGCGGCATAAAAGCGGCCGACAAGAATACGCAATATAAGGAGAGATTACAAATGGTATACCTGTTTCTGGCAGAGGGCTTTGAAGAAGTTGAAGCGCTGACCCCCGTTGACCTTCTGCGCCGCGCAGGCATTGAGCTTGTGACGGTAGGCGTGGGAAGCCGCACCGTAAAGGGTGCCCACGGTATATCCGTTTGCGCGGATATTTCGGAGGACGAGGCGCTTGACACCCTGAATAAAGGCGAGAGCACGGACGCGGTAATACTTCCCGGAGGTATGCCCGGAACTCTCAATCTTGAGGCAAGCGAAACCGTATCCCGCTTTATTGAAAATGCGCAGAAAAACGGGGCCGTAATCGCGGCTATCTGCGCTGCCCCGTCAATTTTGGGGAAGCGCGGACTTCTGAGAGGCAAGCGCGCCGTATGCTATCCCGGCTTTGAGGACGCTCTTGAAGGCGCGGAAACAGTAGACTGCGGCGTGGTGCGCGACGGAAGATATATTTGCGGCAGAGCCGCAGGCAGTGCGCTTCCCTTTGCACTGGAGATTATAAAAGCAATGAAGGGAGAGGAGGCCGCCGAAGCGGTGCGGCGCTCCGTAATAGCGCCGTGAGCTCCCTGAAAGAATTAAAGGACGCTCTGCGGGCAAAGTATAAAC
>CAMFEL010000183.1 GCA_945949385.1 uncultured Clostridia bacterium
TCCCTGTTAAGGCTTTTAATCTTTTCACATATGTCAAGCTGTGTGTCCACAAGCCCTTTTTCTATTCTGAAGTCCCTGTCATTTGTCACTTTTTTCGTTTTCCTCCGCAGGAGTTGAGTTTTTCTTTTCAAGTATTTTGTTATACAGGATTATTCCGGCAAGGCTCACAACGCCTACCACCGCAAAAGCGATTATGCTTTTTACATAGTCGCCGTTTGCAAAGCTTCTCCCCACAAAAGTCGATGAAACTATGGAGGGTATACGCGCAACGGTGGATATTACGAGAAAGCGCCACATATTTATGCCCGTAAACGGTGCGAAATATGTCAGTATATCCTTGGGAGTGCCGGGGATAAACATGAGAATAAACAAAAATACATCGCGGTTTGTAGGCTTTTGGAGAAATTTCAGTTTTTTGAACTTGTCAGAATCTATAAACTTTTCTATCACATTGCTTCCCAGCCACTTGACAAGAAGAAAAATAATAAGCGTGCCTGCCACGCATCCGGCAAGACAAATGGTACATCCCCACCATGTTCCGTACAGTGCGCCCATAAGAAGCTCTATGGCCTCGCCGGGAATTACGGCAAAAACCACCTGGAGCGTCTGGATAAA
Source organism: uncultured Clostridia bacterium (assembly GCA_945949385.1). GTDB lineage: Bacteria > Bacillota > Clostridia > Oscillospirales > CAG-272 > Avispirillum. The sequence goes on from CAMFEL010000183.1 coordinate 616, forward strand.
CAGCATAAACAGCATGCCCCACGCGCCCAAAGACTTTACAAGCTCTTCAAAGCTGCCGAATTCGTTTTTCGTATACAGGCGGTAGATATAAATGCACGCTGCGGCGCTTACAGCCACAAATACTGTCAAAGCAATTATCTGTGCCGCTCTTTTTGATCTTTTTGTTTTGTTTTTTTCCTTAATATCACCCATACAGTGCCTCGCTGTCAGTCGCCCTCTGCCTCTGTCTCGGTTTCAGGCGTATATATGGTGCCCTCTGCTCCGTCGGTTACCGTTACCTCGCCGTCGACGGAAACCGCAACGCCTTCAAATTCAAAGCCGGAGGACGAATACAGTTCAAGCATTCCCGTCCGACCAAAAGCAAGAGAAGCGTACGCAAGCGCCGCGCCCTGCACGGCGTCCTGCGAGAACACGGCGACACGAGCCGTATCAAGTCCCTCTGTGCGGTCAAACCTGTACGCTTCGCACTTTGAACCCTCGGCAGTAAATACATATCCGTCGGTAATGCGTAAATATCCTGCGCACTTTTCTGTCCCGTCAGCCGAAATTCCGATATTGTACGCATCGTCCGTGCGGCCGAAAACATACACTCCGTTTGACGAAGCAAACACCGCGTGGGAAATGCCGCTGTCTTTCAGCACCTTTGCCGCCGACTCAAGCGCGTAGCCGTATGCGGCGGGAGTCAAGTCTATTTTTACCTCTTTATCGCTTTTGAAAACAGCGGTATCGGAAAAAGTAAACTTGTCCGTGCCCACTTTTTCAAGAGCCGCCGCCTTTGCTGCGTCGTCGGGCACATTTCCGTCGGCAAACAAAGCGGTATACGCGCCGCCGCAAGGCTGAAAGGAGCCGTTCGTTGCGTCCGACAGAGCGCAGAGGCGCTCAAGTTCGGAAATAAAATCAGCGTCGCAGTCAAGAGAAGCGTCAACGCCTTTATTGATGTCATTGACACTTGCAGACGAGGTATAGTAAACATAAGCCTCCTCTGCCGCTTCGGCACTTTGTCTTGCAACACTTTCAAGTTCAGCCCGGCGTACGTTCTTGCCGTCGCTGTCACGGTTTGAAAGCGTAACAAAAACAGTACCGAAAGAGGTGTCAAAGGCAGTCTCAAAGTCGCTGTCAGACCCTGCGCCGCAGGCGCAAAGCGAAAATACAAAAGTCAAAGACAAAAGCACAGCCGCGCCCCTCAAAGTCCTTCTCATTGCGCCCTCCCGTATTTTGGCAATATTTTTCATAATACTTTTAATATTATACTTTAATATCGGCGTATTGTCAACAAATATACATTAAATTAAGGCTCTTTTTGACCTCCGTTATTATTATGCCGATTTATCTGTCTGCCGCAAGCAATACCGTTTTCCCGCTGCCGTATCGATTCGGGAAAGCATGTCAAGCTAAAAAACGAAATATTACGAATAAAGCGGTAAAATAAGTGGCAAAAGCAGAAATTTTGTGCTACAATGGTACGGCAGATGAAATTAGCGGATAAATTTTGTTAAGTCAACAAAATATGTGCGAAAGCGCTTGACTTTAGCGCGGCGATGTGCTAATATACTAAAGTAGTTTATATGGGGAGTCTGAAATATGCATAAGCTTGATAAAGAAAGAATGACAAGACTGTACAAAGCGGTACTGTCTCTTGAGACCGAGGAAGAGTGTGCGGCATTTTTCGAGGACGCCTGCACCGTTCAGGAAACGGAAGCAATTGCGCAGCGTATTGAGGTTGCCTGCCTGCTTGACAAGGGAAAAAGTTATGTGGACATCAACAAGGTGACGGGCGCAAGCACCGCCACTATTTGCCGCGTCAGTCGCTGTCTCAATTACGGCAGCGGAGGCTACAAGACAGTTATATCCCGCATGGAGGAAGAAAAGTGAGTTTCGACGAAAGCATACTGAAAAGCGACGAGCGCGCCGTGTATGAGCTGAGAAAGCTTTACAGAGATTACGGCTACGCCCAGTATAAAATGAGCAAGTTTGAGGAATATGACCTGTATTCCGAGAACAAGGATTTTCTTGTGTCAGACGGAGTCATTACCTTTACTGACACCAACGGTAAGCTGCTGGCACTGAAGCCGGACGTTACCCTTTCCATTATAAAAAATATCAAAGACGAGCCCGGAGCTGTTCAGAGACTTTATTACAACGAGAATGTTTACCGCATTTCCGAGACATCGCATACTTATCGCGAGATCATGCAGACAGGTCTTGAATGTATCGGCGACATAGGAGAGGCCCAGGTTTGCGAAGCGGTAATTCTTGCTCTCAAAAGCCTCTCGCTTATAAGCCGCGATTTTGTTCTTGACGTTTCCCATGTAGGTCTCGTTTCGGCTCTGCTTGACGGCTTCGGCTTTGAAGGAGCAAAGCGGAGGGCTGTTCTTGACGCTGTATCGGAAAAGAACGGCGACTCGCTCAGAGAAATATGCGGCGACGCGGTCTTTGAAGAAATCAAAATCCTTATTAAAAATTTCGACAGCACCGAGGCGGCGCTTTCGGCAGTTTGCGGCATCTGCAAAACGGACGGAGCGCTTCAGTGCGCCCATGAGCTTCGCCGTATATGCGAACGCGCC
>CAMFEL010000184.1 GCA_945949385.1 uncultured Clostridia bacterium
TGAAGAACATCAAATCGTTGCGTTGAAAGGTCACAACACATTCGACTAAGTGAAAAAGAGCCTAAGCCGATAGCCTAAACTTCAAGTCTCGCGACAGGACGTAAGCAAAGCTAATGAGCGTGTCGACAGCAGACTTAAAGCTACCCACAGAAAGATAGAATAGCAGATTGCTTATTACCGCAGGGGCGGACGGCGAAGCCGTCCGTGGAGCGACAGAAAAAGCACAGAAGAGAGTTTACTTTCTTCTGTGCTTTTTCCCGCTCGCCGCTTATGCGGCACCCCTGCGGGAACTGTTTAGATTTCTTCGCCCTAATTAAAAGTTTTTTGGAGTCCTTAGAACCTTTTTCTCAAAAAAGGTTCTAAGCGGGGTATGGGGCAGCGCCCCATATACTATCGGAGCGCGAGGCAGAGCCTCGCATATACCCACCGGGGCACGGGGCAGAGCCCCGCATATACCCACCGGGGCGCGGGGCAGAGCCCCGTATATATCCCGCGGAGCCCCGTTCGTGGTCGGAGCACGGGGCAGAGCCCCGTATATAAATCAGAGCGGGGCAGCGCCCCGCTCTTGTTATTGCTTATTTCTCCGGCACATAGGAGCCGACGAGAATACGCTTTAAGAGGTTCGCGTCGGTGCCGTTCCATCTCTCGTCAAGGTTTATGTCCATTGCCGAGGTTCCGGTAAGGTCGCCCGTAAGCGCCCTCTTCATATAGTTAGTGTCAGTTCCGTTTACTCTGCCGTCTCCGTTGGCATCGCCTACCATTATGTAATTCTTTGTAAGCGTTATGTCTTTTTCAGGCATTGTAAAGCTGATTTCAGCGGCGGAAGTATCTGCAAGAACATCCGTGTCGCCGCTCCAGTATGCAAAGCGGTAGCCGTTCTGCCCGTCCGTGTAGAACTCGGCATTCAAAGATACCGTTTCCCCCGCAGAGTACTCTCCTGCAACTCCGTCCATAGTCAGCGTGTACTTACCCGCGCTGACAACAGTAACGCCGCCGGCACTGATATCAAAGTTCACATCCGCCTCGTTCGCATTGCTGATATCACCCTCGGCATAGCTAATGCTGACAGGATAGGATCCGGGAGCAGCGCTGTCTTTTACGGTAAAGTGAAGCGTAAAGAAAGTTCCGTTATACGCTGTGTCCGACTCGGCAAACCATACTCCGCGGCTTACATACACAAAAGTGCCGCCGATAGCCTCCGAGGCGCTTACGCTGTCAAGATTAAGTGCGGCCTCATCGTATTCTACGGAAAAGGTGCAGGTGTTTATCCCCGGATTTCCGGAAAAATCAACCGTCACATCAACAGCCTCACCGGCATGAGCGGATACGCTGCTTACATTTATGACAGCTTCTCCCGCAGCCGCTGCGAAAAGCGGAAGCGACAGCGCAGCAAGCACCGCGCACACAAGGCAAGCCAAAGCCTTTTTCATAATACAACTCCAATCGAACATAATGATCCTTATGTATTGTACCATTGTCCGACGCTTTTTGCAATACCCTGAGCAAATTTATCCTTTATTGAAATCTTTATCCCTTATCTGTATATAATCTCCACGGAGCCGAAAGAAACATCGCTTTTAACCATCAGCTCATACTGAGTGTCCGGATTGCAGCTTCCCTTAATGTTCACGGCACCGAAGCTGGTGTCGCGCATATCGGTAACACGTATGGTGCGAGGCAGAACAAGCTCAAGAGAACCGAAAGAAACATCCGCTTCAAGAACCGCACCGTTTGAAACCTCTTTTACGCCGGTGAAATCCACCTTCGCCGCGCCGAAGGATACCTCTATGTCTCCCCCGCGCAGGGTGTCGCCCTCAAATTTTACGCTGTTGTCGCCGAAAGAGCTTTCATATTCAATATGTCCGTCCACACAGCTGTAATCGTTTACACTATGCTCGCCGTCATAGGAATACTTGCGCTTTCTGAACTTCTTGGGAATAAGAGAAAGCACACCGCAAACAATAAGTATGCCGCCCACCACCATCCATGTGGCGGAGAAGTTTTCAGGTATCACCGCAAAATTGGAAAGCAGGAAAAACGTGCCGATCAGCACCGCACCGGCGGAAAAAATGCTGACATGGCGGTTTGTAAGTCCGGAAAGACCGAGACATATTATCGCAGTAGGCCACAGAGCCGACCAGAAGCCGCAGGGAAGAATGTCCGTAGCCTTGGAAAGAATAAGCAGCACACCGGCAGCCACAATAAATACGCCCAGCCACAGTCTTTCCAGAAACTTGGATACACCGGAGCCAACCTCTACGGTAAAGCTGTGCCCTTTCTTTGTCTTTTTCTTTGCCTTGCCGCCCATGTTTTCGGGATCGGCAACGAACTCGCCCTCAACGGCAGAGCCGCCTGCCTGCTCTCCGTCGTCGTTCGCCCCTGCGGAAACTCCGCTGAGAAGCTCATCGACCGTAATGCCGAGAACAGCGGCGAGGGTGGGCAAAACGGAAATATCCGGGCAGGAATATCCGTTTTCCCATTTGGAAACTGCCTGAGCGCTGACGCCTATTTTTTCCGCCAGCATCTCCTGAGTCATACCCCGCTCCTTGCGAAGCGCCTGTATCCTGCGTCCAATGTCGTTTGACTGATTCATAAATACCTCCGATATAAATTGCTGTGTTTGCTTTGATTGCATATTAACAATATACCACAAAAAGGGCTGTTTGTCTATCAAATATTCGGATATACGACAACTTAACCGACGGTTGATAGATGTTTCTGTGAGCAAACCGTTTGGATACCCTTTTGGCATGGAATAAGTAAGAATAAATAGCTTGTTGTGTATATAAAATTCAGATTTGATTATCAGCTGACAGAAGCGGATAAAGGGATTTTCGAAGAGATTGCTGTCCCGTTTACCTATTTCAAATTTCGCGGCAGAAATACAGCAAAGCTTTGGAGTGTGTCGATAGCAGCCTTGGAGGTAGCCACAAAAGGCAAGTTTTACAAAACTGATAGTGTTTTTGAGAATTCATACTTGATAGTTAGCTTATAGAGTTGAAGTTAGAAGATTCGAAGGGACTGCTGTCCCGGCAGCAGCCCCTCCGAGCCTCCCCGACCGGCTA
>CAMFEL010000185.1 GCA_945949385.1 uncultured Clostridia bacterium
TCTGAAAAGCGGGAAAATTACGCTTCATTCATATTATAAAGACAACAAGCTGACACTTATCGGCACAAAGGGTGCGGGAACCCCGTACAGGCTGCTGTCTCTTGCGTGCTACTGCACGGGGACTTCTCCCGGGGGCAGTATTGCAAAAGGCTCTTTTGCCAAAAAAGTGCGGCATACCGGAGTTCTGCCCTACGGCGTTATCCGTTCCCTATGGGAGGAAAACGGAAAGGCGGACAAGGATCCGGGGTATACTGTTATTGAGCAGCTTTCCGCGGGAGAGGAAAACTCCGGCGGACTTGACAATGTGCTTCTGTCCCGTGGGCAGGACTGCTTCTTTGCCGCCATGGGAAAAATCTCGCGCCTCCTGTCCTGCTGCACCATGCAGAGAGTGGGCAACGAGATACTGCCCCTTGGGGAGGATGAGAGAAGCAGAATTCTTGACTTTGCGGACAGTCTGAAGCAGAGGGGCGTGACGGTTTGCGCCGTGGGCTTCAGGCGGTCTCATTACGGCAATCTCAGGCGTGTGTCCGTTTTGCAGAGCGGACTTTGCTTTGAAGGCTTTTTCGCTGTTTCACAGCGCCTTGAAGAGGGCGCTCTGGACAGGCTTTCCGCTTTCAGAAATGAGGGCGGCAGAGTGGTTATGTTTTCCGACGCCGCAAGCGCTGAGGAGGATTTGTATTTCTGCCGTGCGGAGGGCGTTTTCCGTGTGGGAGACGCGTATATTTCCGCTGAGGAAAGCGCTAAGGTGAAAAGCTTTGCTCCCGACGCGGGTTCGTTTTCCGTAATCTGCACTTCGGGAGGAGCCGAGGGAATACGGGAGAGGCTCCGGTTTGTGAAGCTGTGCTCCGACGGCGGCTGTGCTTATATCGGCTGCGGTGTGGAGGATATGTGGAACATGCAGGCTGCCGATGTATCCTTTGCAGTTCCGACGGAAGGCTCCGATTCGGTACCCCAGGCGCTTCGGTGCAGTGCGGACGGCATTGCCGTCGGCGAGGGCGGCGGCTTTTGCGGCTGTATGCGCCTTATTTCAAGGTGTCGGCGTGCTCTTCTGAATATCCGGCACATGCTGAAATATCTTATTGTATCTCACGCGGCTCGCATTATTCTCATGCTGCTGTTTGCTTTGACGGATATGCCCTTTTTATCGGCACCGCAGCTTGTGTTCTGGGGAGTCATACTTGATCTTTCCGTGGCTCTTGCCATTGCTCTCGTGCCTGAGAGCAGCGGGGAGATTTTACCGAGGGGGGCGGGCGCTGTTCCCGACACGGCGGGTGAGGTACTGCTTCCCACCTTATACGGCGCGCTTTGCGCCGCTGTTTCCTTTGCCGCTCCGTTTCTGGCAAGGTATATCTGCACTTTGCTTTCTTTGCCCGCGTCTCTGTCGGGGGGCGGTGTGCTTGCCTGCGTTTTCGCTTCGTGTATGATTGCCATGCCCTTTGTGGGTGCCGAGCTTGCGGGAGGCTACGGCTTGTTCAGCTCCCGCAGTGTTTACGGCAAAGCATTTGCAGTACCCTTTGTGACCGGCGCTGTGGGTGCTGTCATCACTTTGTTTACGCCTCTGTCGCGCACCGTTTCTGGGACGGAATTTCCCGGATGGATCGCCTGTGCCGCAACGATTATTGCCGCGGCAATACTGACCGCTCTTATGTCCGTAGTACGGGCGTGCAAGGGCAGAAGTGCAAAAGGCGGCAAAACGGGGCAGAGCGGCAAAGACTCAAATAATGCTGAAAAAGCCTGAGGGCTTTTGAAAAATAACCGGCGGAAAGCGATGATGTTTTTCGCCCGTATGCGCCTACGGCGCAAGAAAAAATCGAAAGGTATGGTGAAAATCAAATGTCTGAACAGATGTCTGAAAACAACGAATGCACCCATGACTGTTCGTCCTGCGGTGCCGACTGCCCCTCCAAGGGAGCGGGCGCTATTGAAAAGGAAGCTCTTAATCCCGCGTCCGAGGTACGCCATGTTATCGGCGTTGTATCCGGCAAGGGCGGTGTGGGCAAGTCTATTGTGACTTCCATGCTTGCCGTGGAAATGCGCCGCCGCGAGTTCGGTGTGGCTATTCTTGATGCGGATATTACCGGCCCCTCCATTCCCAAGGCTTTCGGCGCAAAAGAGGGCGTTGAGGTCAGGGAAAATGTGATGCTGCCTTATGTGACGAAAACGGGAATTCAGCTTATGTCCGTCAATCTTCTTCTGGGCGACGAGACAAGCCCCGTTGTGTGGAGAGGTCCCGTCATTGCAGGCGCTGTCAAGCAGTTCTGGACCGATGTTATCTGGAGCGATGTGGACTATATGTTCGTTGATATGCCTCCGGGAACGGGCGATGTTCCGCTGACCGTGTTCCAGTCTCTGCCTCTTGACGGCATTATTATCGTCACCACCCCGCAGGATCTGGTTTCCATGATCGTTGAAAAGGCGGTGAATATGGCGAAGCTTATGAATATTCCCATACTCGGTCTTGTGGAGAATATGTCGTATGTTGAATGTCCCGACTGCGGCAAGCGTATCAGCATTTTCGGTGAAAGCCATCTCGAGGAGACCGCCAAGGAGTACGGTATTGCCGCCCTTGCGCGCATTCCCGTCGACCCGAGACTGACCGCTCTTACGGACAAGGGCGCTCTGGAGCTTATGGAAAACGATTACGTCAAAGCCGCCGCCGACGCTATCGAGGGACTTTGATAGAGTACGGTGTGCCGAAAAGCAGATATGGGGCTCTGCCCCATACCCCGTTGAGTATATACGGGGCTCCGCCCCTCGCCCCGCTCAGAACCTTTTTTGAGAAAAAGGTTCTGAGAACTCCAAAAAACTTTTAATTGGGGCAAAAAACATAGAATAGTTCCCGCAGGGGTGCCGCATAAGCGGCAGGCTTATGAAGAAACGCAGGAGAAAGTAAACTTTCTCCTGCGTTTCTTCATCGCTTCACGGACGGCTTCACCGTCCGCCCCTGCGGTATAATGGTATAATATGGTATAATGTTCAATCTGCTATTCTTGCCTTCTGTGGGTAGCTTCAAGTCTGCTATCGACACGCTCCCGAG
>CAMFEL010000186.1 GCA_945949385.1 uncultured Clostridia bacterium
GACAGCAGTCCCTTCGAAATCTTCTAACTTCATTTCTGTCAGCTAATAATCAAGTTTGAATTCCCAAAGCACTATCAATATAGCAAAACTATCTTTCTGTGGGTAACCACAAGTCTGCTATCTACACGCTCCAAAGGTTGCTTTATTCCTATCCTTAGCCGGTGAGGGAGAGCACTGTGGGACTGCCGGCGGCGCGTCATCCCTTCGAAAATATCTTTCTCATTTCTGCCAACTAATAATCAAGTCTGCAATTCCGAATAATCGGGTTAAAAATAACTCAAAATCATCACCGAATTCTGTCGGCGGATTTTACGCAGTGCGTTCGGCGAGTGTACGCATAGTACGAAAAAAGCGCGGTGACGCTGAGGATACTTTGATGTCGGATGTGCGTGTAAATATCCGATTTTTCAGAAGCAGACCCGTATTTTGCAAATAATATATAAATATTCAAAAAGGGTCTTCTCAAAATCGGTCAATGAAGTATAATTATAATTGACCGATTCGGTCAACGGAGGTTTGATTTTGAACGAAAAATTTTTTTCGCTTCCCGAGGAAAAACAGCAGGCGATCCTGAACTCCGCTTATAAGGTGTTTTCGCAGAACACCTACAAGAACAGCCCCATGAGTGAGATAGCCGATGCCGCCGGCATTAGTAAATCCTTGCTTTTTCACTACTTTCGCAACAAAAAAGAACTCTATCTGTTTTTATGGGATACTTGTGCAAAGATAACCATTGATTTTCTTACGCGCTATGAATGCTACTCGCAAAAGACTCTTTTTGAAAGTATGGAGCGCGGCATGAGGGCAAAGCTTGAGATTATCCGTATGTATCCCGATATGGGTAATTTTACGATCAGGGCATTCTACGAAAAGGATCCCGAAATATGCTCCGCCGTTCAGGAAAGCTATCACAATTATTTTAATCTGAAAGCGGACAGCTTTCGCCTTAATCTTGACCCGCAGCAGTTTGTGCCGGGGCTTGACATTTCCATGATGTACCGTGAAATGTACTGGGCGGCGGAGGGTTATCTGTGGGAAGCGGTTCAGCGCGGAAATATTGATATAGAGCAGATCGAGAAAGATTTTAAAAAGCTTATGGACTTCTGGAAAAGCGTATATCTGCGAAAGGAATGACATATATGGACGCTGTCAAAACTACAAATCTTACAAAGTATTACGGCAAGGCGAGGGGCATTGTGGGACTTGACCTTGCGGTAAGTCAGGGAGATTTTTTCGGCTTTATCGGGCCTAACGGAGCCGGCAAAAGCACTACCATACGCATTTTGCTGGGACTTATTTCTGCCACCTCGGGCAGTGCGCAGATACTTGGGACGGACATCGGCAGAGGCAAAACGGAGGTGCTTCGCCGTGTGGGCTATCTCCCCTCGGAGGCTGTCTTTTACACCGGTATGAGGGTGAGCGATATACTGAAGCTGTCGGCAAAGCTGCGCGGGGTCGACTGCAAAGACGAGGCAGAGAAGCGCTGTGAGCGGTTACAGCTTGACACGCATCGCAAGGCGGAGGAGCTGTCCTTCGGCAACAGGAAAAAGGTTGCTATTGTATGCGCTTTGCAGCATCGACCCGATGTACTTATCCTTGACGAGCCTACGGGCGGTCTTGATCCGCTGATGCAGAGAGAGTTTTTTGACATTCTCCGTGAGCGCAACGCTGAGGGCGTTACGGTATTTCTGTCGAGCCACATTCTTTCCGAGGTGCAGAGGAACTGCAGACGTGCCGCCATAATCCGCGAGGGCGCGATCATTGCCTGTGACAGCGTTGACGCTCTTGCGAAAACAAGTGCAAAGCGCGTATCTTTTCGCGGCAGCGCGAATATTTCACAGCTTGAGGGAGTGCGCGACAGAAAGGAAGAGGACGGGGCTGTCAGTTTTCTGTACAGCGGAGAAACGGGAAGTCTTTTACACGCGCTGTCTCAGGGGCAGATAAGCGATCTTTCGGTGACTGAGCCTGATTTGGAGGAGATATTTCTTCATTACTATGAAAAGGACGGTGCGGAAAAATGACTGTTGTAAAGCATGAGTTAAGGCAGGGGCGTACTTCTTTTATTATCTGGACGGCGTCCGTCTCGCTTCTTCTGGCAGTTTGCGTGTTTCTGTTTCCGGAAATGAAAGGGCAGGCACAGGATATAGGCGAAATGTTTTCTTCCATGGGATCATTTACTGCCGCATTCGGGATGGACAGGCTGAATTTCGGCTCGCTTGCCGGATATTATGCCATTGAATGCGGAAATGTACTGGGTCTCGGCGGCGCGTTTTTTGCAGCTATGTGCGCTGCGGGAATTCTCAGCAAGGAAGAAAAAGACAGGACGGCTGAATTTCTCTTCACACATCCCGTAAGCCGTGCAAGAATCGTATCGGAAAAGCTTGCGGCTGTGTTTATTCAGCTTGTGGCTATGAACGCGGTTATTTACGCCGTTTCCGTCGGCTCAATGGCGGCTGTAGGAGAGAACGTTCCGTGGAAAGATATTAACCTTTTGCATTTTGCGTACTTTCTGCTTCAGGCTGAGCTCGCGGGAATCGGGTTCGGCATATCGGCTTTCCTAAAAAGAGGCGGTTTGGGCGCGGGTCTCGGTATCGCCGCCGTTATGTATTTTCTGAATCTGATAGCAAATATTACTGAGTCCGCCCGGTTTCTGAAGTATATTACTCCGTTCGGCTACTGTGATGGCGCGGACATTATTTCAAACGGAGCTTTGGACGGAGTTGCCGTTGCCGTCGGTATGACAGCGGGAGCATTGGGCATTGCCGCCGCTTACATCAAATACACAAAAAAGGATATACGGTGATTAACCTGAGCAGTTTCTATATTTGCCCGTACCCCGCTTAAGCATATGCGGGGCTCCGCCCCGTACCCCGGTGGGTATATGCGAGGCTCTGCCTCGCGCT
>CAMFEL010000187.1 GCA_945949385.1 uncultured Clostridia bacterium
TCTCAAAAAAGGTTCTAAGCGGGGTATGGGGCAGCGCCCCATATATCCTCGGGGTTCGGGGCAGAGCCCCGTATATATCCCGCGGAGCGCGAGGCAGAGCCTCGCATATTCTTGACCGGGGCACGGGGCGGAGTCCCGTTTGTGGTCTGGGTACGGGGCGGAGCCCCGCTCGTGGTCGGGGTGTGGGGCGGAGCCCCGTTTGTGGTCGGGGTTAGGGGCGGAGCCTCGCATATAATCTGTCTCGGGGACGCGAAACAATTCGTCCAAAAATGCTCAAATAACTTGCTTATGCATTACTTTTGTGGTATTATAATGTGAATAGATATATAAATAACCGCCGAGGGGATGACCTTTTCTATGAAGAGAACCAAAATAAATCAGATATATATTCTTTGCGCATTTTGCGCGGCTCTGGCGCTTTTCGGTGCGTTTTGTCTGTATTTCGGCGTGAAATCGGAGTACAATCCGGCGCTTGGATATTTTGACAAAGGTTCGGTATTTGCCGCAGCGATTTACCTGTCTCTTTCGCTGGGAGCTGCGGCGGGCATTGTCTCCTGGGTGCTTTTCGCCCGCCTTAAATGTGCCGATAAGCCCATACCTCAGAAGAATGTGCTGACCGTTATCTCCTGCGTGCTCATAAGCGCCGGTATTGCCGCCGATTGCATTGAGGACGCGGTGGAATTTTTCGGCGCCGTCAGCGTGAAATATTCCTATATACACTATATTATGTGGATACTGGGTGCCGCCGCGGCGGTGCTGATGCTGGTGTGCGCCGTACCCGGCAAGTCAATCAATCCCGTACATTCTCTGGGATATTTTGCCGCCCCTCTGTTTCTGGCGTCAAAAATCCTTATCATCTATTTTGACAGAAGCGTAGCGGTAAACAGCCCCGCCAAAATGATCTCGCAGTTTTCCCTCATATGCTTTATGCTGATGTTTACGGCGGAGACCGGAATTTCTCTCGGGCGCGGCAATATCTTTCCCCGCTGGCTTGGCACATTGTGCATTTCGACGGCTGTGGGCGGAGTCGGCGGTATAGGCTCTCTTGCGTTGTGCCTTGCGGGAATCAACTTCCCCGGTATAACACTCTGCGACGCCGCCATGATGACCGCCTTTGCCCTGTACGCTTTTCTCCGACTTATCAGCGTTCCGGCAATGGAGGTTTTACCTTGTAAAAAATCCGACGGGAAAGCCGGTAAAACGCAGAGTCCGCAGTAAACTCCGCCGAAAAGGAGAGAGCAAATAACAGTAAGCACCTTCCGTGAAGCCGCACAACAAAAAACGGCTTCTCTTGCCGCGCACGGCAAAATGTACGGCAGAAAGGCATAAATTCAAATGATTTCACTATCTGTAAATTCCGTAACCGTGGGGATCGGAATAAAGGAAATACTGACCGATGTAAGCTTTGCCGTGGAGGACGGCGACAGACTGGGCGTGGTAGGCGTTAACGGCAGCGGCAAATCCACACTGCTTCGTATTCTTGCCGGAAAGCTTTCCCCCGACAGCGGGGAAATATATATCGCAAAGGACCGCACCGTCGCCATGATGGAGCAGAACGACGCTTTCGACGAAGCGGGCAGCAGCGATACGGTGCTTTCCCATATGTACGCCGCCCTGCCCGAGCTTTGCAGGGACGAAGAAAGGCTTGCCGCCCTTGAAGAGGCGCTTCAGAGCGCCGAGGGCGAGAGCGCCGACAGACTTTACAGCGAGTATCAGCGGCTCAACGAGCGCTTTATAGAAGAGGGCGGGCTTCAGTACAAGTCCCGCTGCCGCAGTCTTCTCTGCGGGCTTGGCTTCGGCGAAGACACCTTTGAAATGAAGCTTTGCAGCCTGTCCGGCGGGCAGCGCACAAGGCTTGAGCTCGCAAGGCTTCTGTTCCGCGAGCCTGATATTCTGATGCTGGACGAGCCTACCAACCATCTGGACACAAAAACCATGATATGGCTTGAGGGGCATTTGTCCGCCTATAAAAAGACTCTCATCGTGGTAAGCCACGACAGATATTTTCTGGACAGGGTGACAAACAAGACCCTTGATATAGAAAATCACCGCGCCGCACTGTATAAGTGCCCGTATACGGAGTTCGTCCGCCGCAAGGAGGAAAACAGAAAAGCCGATATGAAGCGGTGGGAGCTTCAGCAAAAGGAGATCGCCCGCCTTGAAGCCTTTATAGAACAGCAGAGACGCTGGAACCGCGAAAAGAATATAATCGCGGCGGAAAGCCGGGAAAAGGCCATTGAGCGCATGGAAAAGGTGGAGCGTCCCAAAGACGCCCCGAAGGCTATCAGCTTTTCATTCGGAGAAGCGGGAGAATCGGGCAACGATGTTCTGACGATAAAGCACCTCTGCATGGCTTTCGGCGAGAAAAAGCTGTTTTCCGATCTGTCCTTTGAAGTAAAAAAACGGGAGCATGTATTTATCGCAGGTCCCAACGGCTGCGGTAAATCAACGCTTCTGAAAATACTGCTGGGTCGCCTCGCTCCAACCGGCGGCAAGGCCGAGTTCGGCTACAATGTCCATTTAGGCTACTACGACCAGGAAAATCAGCAGCTCAGCGAGGAAAAAACCGTGCTTGACGAGCTGTGGGACGCTTATCCTACGGCAACGCAGACGGAGATAAGAGGCACTCTTGCCGCCTTTATGTTCCGCGGAGACGACATACTGAAAAAGGTGTCCGTGCTGTCCGGCGGCGAGCGGGCAAGGCTGACGCTGGCAAAGCTTATTATGTCAAAAATGAATGTGCAGGTGCTTGACGAGCCTACAA
>CAMFEL010000188.1 GCA_945949385.1 uncultured Clostridia bacterium
CCTCCCTTGTGTAAAGGGAGGTGGCACGGCGTATGCCGTGACGGAGGGATTGTCACACTACTACTTCCACAACAATCTCTCAGTCGCCTTCGGCACCGGCTCCCCTACACAGGGGAGCCTCCGCTGCGGCGGGACTGTCAGGCGGCAAAAGCCTCTTTTGAACCACCTCGTCAGCAGGTGGTTTTCGGAAGGCCAATAAAATCGACGCTTGCCGAATACCGTCGGAATACTGCCGACAGCCAAAAATCAGCAAACAATTTTTCTCTCAGCGAAAGGACAGATACAATGACAAAGAAAATTGCCGTCGCAAGCGATCACGGCGGATACGAACTGAAGCTTGAAATCCTTAAACATCTTAAGGAACGCGGCGCGGAATACGAGGATTTCGGCTGCGACAGCGCTATGAGCGTAGATTACCCCGACTACTGCATTCCCGCCTGCAAGGCGGTGCTTGAGGGCAGGTGCAGCCGCGCCGTGCTTATTTGCGGCACGGGAATCGGCATGAGCATGTGCGCCAATAAAATACGCGGTATCAGAGCCGCCCTTTGCTCCGACACCTTCAGCGCAAGAATGACGCGTATGCACAACGACGCAAACGCTCTGTGCATGGGTGCGCGTGTTATCGGCGCGGGACTTGCCTGCGATATAGTCGATCTTTTCCTTGACACAGAGTTCGAGGGCGGACGGCATATTACACGCATAAATAAAGTAATGGACGCCGAAAACCTGTAAGCGCAGCGTCTCTAACCCCGCCGAAAAAGAGCGGTTTTGCGGCGCCCCGCATTGATTTTACCGTCACGGCAAGGCGTCGCTGTTGACTTTGAGACAGCGGTGTGCTATATTTATTTACGAAAATTCCAAAGTATTAAAAGGAGCATATATAATAATGTTCGGAGTTAATGTTACCGATTACGACAGAAAGGTCTATGAGGAAGAGCTCAGGGATTTTCTGCCCGACAAAATCATAGATGTGCATGTTCATATCTATAAAGAAGAAATGCAGCGCCATGTTGCCACAGATCGCAAGGGCTGTGTAAACTGGCCTCACATGGTGGCGCCCGACCTCACTATTGAGGATATGAAGCAGTCCTTTTCCCGGATGTTTCCGGGAAAGGATGTAAAAGCGGTTATCATGGGTATGCCCACCTGCAAGCTGGACGAGGTGAACAAATATGTTCTTGACTGCTCAAAGAAAGAAAACCTCCCCGCCCTTTTCTGCACCAACTGGGACACTACGAAAGACGAAATCCGCAATGCAATGAAGGCCGGTTTTTACGGCATAAAGCCCTATCTCAACAACTCACCCTCTTACATACCCGCAAACGAAGTGCGCATCTTCGATTTCCTTACTCACGAGCATCTTGAAGTTATGGATGAACTGGGCGGCATCGTAATGCTGCACATTCCCCGTTCTCTCAGGCTTCGGGACCCCGTAAACCTTGCGCAGATGATGGAAATTGAGGAAAAGTACCCCAACGCAAAAATTATTATCGCCCATATAGGCAGAGCATATGTGCCCTCCGACATCGGAGACGCCTTTGAGGTGCTGAAGCATACGAAGAACATGATGTTCGACTTTACGGCAAACACACTGACCCTTGCCATGGAAAAGTGCATTGAAGCGGTGGGCACGAAGCGTCTCATGTTCGGCTCCGATATGCCCATAACGAAAATGCGTATGTACCGCATATGCGAGGACGATCACTATGTCAATGTAGTGCCCCGCGGCGCATACGGAGATGTTTCGGGAGACCCCAATATGAAAGAGGTTGACGACGCTTCTCAGATGACCACCTTTATGTACGAAGAACTGCGCGCTTTCAAGAAGTGCGCACAGGAATTAAAGCTTTCCCGCGAGGATGTAAACGATATTCTGTGCGCCAACACCGCAAGGCTGTTCGGGATGGGGAATTGAAAATGGAAAATTGAAAATGGAAAATGGAAAATTGAAAGGAGAACGGAAAAATGAAAAAAATTAAAATCGGAGTTCTTCCCCTGTATATAAAGCTGTACGACGACTGCGGACTTGACATAAGAGACAGACTTGAAGCCTTCTTGGAAAAGCTTTGCCGTCGGTTTGAGGAGCTTGGCTTTGAGGTTTTGCGCAGTCCCTTCTGCCGCATAAAAAGCGAGTTTGAAGAAGCGGTTTCCCGCTTTGAAAACGAAAAAGCCGATTGCATCGTCACATGGCACGCGGCATATTCCCCCTCTCTTGAATCAATAGACGTGCTGGCAAATACAAAGCTTCCCATCGTGGTGCTTGACACAACAGAGACCTATGATTTCAGCCCTACGCAGGACTGCGGAGAGATAAACCTCAATCACGGAATCCACGGCGTAATGGATATGACGAATATGCTCAGCCGCCGCGGCAAAGCCTACGCGATCGCCGCAGGTCACTTCCCCGTCTCCGATGTAGCGGAGCGCGCCGCAAGACTTGTTCGTGCAGCAGCAGGAGCCGCATCACTCAGCGGCAGCAAGGTGGGTACCATAGGCGGAAGCTTTGACGGAATGGGTGATTTTCTCATTTCCGACGGGGAGCTTCTGGAGCGTTTCGGCGTTACAGCAGTTTACTCAAACGGCAAGGAGCTCACAGAGCTTCGCAACGCAGTAAGCGAAGAAGAAATCGACGCGGAAATCGAAAAGGATCTGGCTTCTTACAGAGTTCTCGCTCCCTTCAGCCGCGAAAGCCACGCAAAGACCGTGCGGAACTGTCTT
>CAMFEL010000189.1 GCA_945949385.1 uncultured Clostridia bacterium
TCTTTCGGCGCGCTTTGAAAATATTTCTTTACCATAATTAAAAGTTTTTTGGAGTCCTTAGAACCTTTTTCTCAAAAAAGGTTCTAAGCGGAGCGCGAGGCAGAGCCTCGCATATGCTTAACCGGGGTAAGGAGAGCCCTGCGGGGCTGCTGACGGGACAGCAGTCCCTTCGAAAAATCCTCTCTCCACTTCTATCAGCAAATAATCGAGTTTGAATTCCCAAAAGCACTATCGGTTCCGTAAAGCTTTCCTTCCGCAGGCAGACCGGCTCGGCGTCTCAGCTTCCTCGCAGCCTTACATTATTTGCATTTCGTGCCGCGGATTTTCATATATTCATATTCAAGAGATTTGTTCGGTACACCGGACGGTAAAAAATGGCCGTAATTCTTTACAAACGGATGTGATTATGATATTATAGTAATGATTAGATAATTTTACCGTGCGAGAGGGGGGAACTGATGTGCTTTGCTGCGGACGGACGGATATAGGCAAGCGCCGCCGGTTCAATCAGGACAGCTTCATATGTGAGAGCTTCGACAACGGCATGACTCTGTGCGTCGTTTGCGACGGAATGGGAGGTGCCGCCGGAGGCGGTCTTGCAAGCGGACTTGCGTGCGGCAACTTTGCGGACAGCGTGGCGGATTTCGCCGAGAGCTTCGGCAAGCGCGAAAGCCTCAGCCGTTCCGATGAAAGAGCAATAAAGCAGGCACTGACCGACGCCTGCGATGCCGCAAACCGGGCGGTATACCGCCGCGCGGAGGAACAGCCGGAGCTTCGCGGCATGGGTACCACATTGGTTGCCACCCTGCACTTCTGCGGAGTGCTGTTTACGCTTAATGTGGGCGACAGCAGGATGTACCTCATCCATTCGGGCAAGATAAATCAGATAACCCACGACCATTCCTATGTTCAGTATCTGGTAGATCAGGGCAAAATGACGCCGGAGGCTGCGCGCCGCTCTCTCAACAAAAACATAATAACGAGAGCGGTGGGAACAGAGGCATCGGTAGAGCCCGATATATTTGTAACAAGGCTTAAAATTCAGAAGGATTCTCCGGAATATATCGGCGTTCTTTGCTCCGACGGACTTACAAACCATGTGTCGCCGGAGGATATATGCTCCGCGGCAGAAAAGGCATCTGAGGCTACATGCGACAGAGCTCTCGGGCACATATGCGAGGAGCTTATTGAACTTGCAAATGAGGGCGGCGGAGCCGATAATATTACCGCAGTGGTGTTCACGGTCTGAAATGCCGACTCACGCGGCAATACTTTACCGAAAGGAGAGTGCGGTCAATGGAAGGATACGAAAAATACGTCGGGGCAGTCCTTGACGGCAGATATAAAATCGAGAAAATCATCGGTATCGGCGGCATGGCCGTGGTCTATAAGGCTCACGATATGCTTATGAACCGCCCGGTGGCGGTAAAAATGCTGAAGGATGAGATCGCCGGGGACGAGGAAAGCGTAAAGCGCTTTGTCAACGAGTCCAAAGCGGTCGCCATGATGTCCCACAGAAATATCGTGAGCATTTACGATGTCAGTGTACGCGACGATGTAAAATACATCGTCATGGAATATATCGAGGGCATTACCCTGCGCAACTATATGTCAAAGCGCGGTCAGCTTACTCTCAGGGAGATAATAAGCTACACCGAGCAGATACTGCTGGCACTGAGCCACGCCCACAGCAAGGGCATTGTGCACCGGGACATAAAGCCGCAGAACATAATGCTTCTGAAAAACGGAATTATCAAGGTTACGGACTTCGGAATTGCAAAGCTGCCAAACGCCGAGACTGTTACCATGACGGATAAGGCGATCGGCACCGTATACTATATCAGCCCCGAGCAGGCAAGCGGTCAGCCTATCGACCGCCGAAGCGATCTGTATTCTCTGGGCGTTATGATGTACGAAATGGCGACGGGAGAGCTGCCCTTTACGGCAGACAGCCCCGTATCTGTCGCCATGATGCAGATAAACGATACGGCGAGAGCGCCGGGAGAGCTTAACCGCAGTATTCCCAAAGGGCTTGAGCAGATCATCGGCATCGCCATGGAGAAAAAACCGGAATACAGGTATCAGAGCGCGGAGGATATGCTCCGTCAGATACGCAGACTTAAGGAAAATCCCAATGTGGTTTTCCGTATTCCCAAGCACAGGGAGGACGGGGAATCCAAGGGGATTCTGTCTCTGCTCAGCGGCGGCGGTCCCATGTTCCCCGTTATTGCGGCGGTGGCTCTGGCGTTTATCATAGTGTTCTCCGTTGGGACGGTGTATGTTCTGGGGCGGGTGGCGGACGCTATGTCCAATGTTTCCCAGACTATAACCGTTAAGGAATTCGTAGGCAATATTTACACCGACGAGCTTGCAAATGCCCTTGACGCCTCGGACGAATACAAGGTCAGCGTGGAATATGTATATTCCGAGGAATACGAGCCGGGGCTCATAATCGAGCAAGACCCCAAAGCAGGCTCAACAAGAAAAATAGTCAAGGGCGAGCAGAAATGCGAAGTCACCCTTACGGTTTGCAGCGGGCAGAAGGAGGTCACGGTTCCCGATCTTTTGGGACTTGACCGCCGAAGCGCGGAGCTTCAGCTCAGAAAGCTGAGTCTTAAAGCGGCAATTGAGTATAAGAAGAGCAACGAATACTCAAGCGGCCAGGTAGTTGAAATATCCCCCGCAGCGGGTGAAAAGATTAGCATCGGCGAGACCG
>CAMFEL010000190.1 GCA_945949385.1 uncultured Clostridia bacterium
GCCCGTATGTATGATAGCGCCCATATCCTCCTGGGCGGCCGCAATATCCGGCTATGTCGAGGGCGAGACCAGCGGTATCGACCTGTTTGTAAAAGCTATTCCCTATAACCTTTATTCTCTCCTGACCTTCGTGTTTATTATTGCCATAACGGTAATGAAGCTTGACTACGGCCCCATGAAGAAGTTTGAGGCTGTTGCCGAAAGCGGCGATCTCGGTGCGCTTGAAAATACAGCCGAAGAAGAAAGCGAAGCTTGCCCCCGCGGCAGAGTAATCGACCTTATCCTTCCCGTCATCGTTCTCGTAGCTTCCTGCGTATGGGCACTTATATACAACGGCGGCTTCTTTGACGCAGACAGCGCAAACCATATGAATTTTATAGGAGCTTTCAGTGACACCGACGCAACCGTCGGTCTGCCTCTGGGTGCGCTGGCAGCACTTATATTTACGGTTATTTATCTGGCAATACGCCGCGTGGTAAGCTTCGGCGACTCCATGAAGTGCATTCCCAAGGGTTTTGTTGCAATGGTGCCCGCTATCCTTATCCTTACCCTTGCTACCGCTCTTAAGAATATGACCGGACTTCTGGGCGCAAAGTATTTCGTAAAGGGACTTATGGACAGCGCGGCAGCGGGACTTTCCGCTTTCCTGCCCGCAATCATATTCCTTGTTGCCATCGGGCTTTCCTTTGCAACCGGTACCTCCTGGGGCACATTTGGAATTCTCATTCCCATTGTAACTCCTATCTTCGAGAACGATCCCAAGCTGCTTATTATCGGTATATCCGCCTGCCTTGCAGGCTCCGTATGCGGCGACCACTGCTCGCCCATATCCGATACCACCATTATGTCCTCCGCCGGCGCACAGTGCAAGCATGTTGATCATGTGTCCACACAGCTTCCCTACGCGCTTACGGTTGCGGCAGTCTCCTTTGTGGGCTACCTGCTGCTCGCAGTTGAGCCTCTCAGACAGTGGTACATCGTTCTGCCCGCTACGGCTGTACTTATGATAGCGGTTCTGCTGGTTATCAAAAAGCTTTCAAAAAAGTCTGCATAAAGCTTATTTACATGACAAAACCCCCGCGGCACGCCGCGGGGGTTTTTCTGTATAACAGCATATCAGTTTTGCATTTTAATACTTTCGCCGCGAATCAGCGGATAGCGAATAAGCTCTCCGCCGTCAAGATCTTCACGGTGCATATCGACGGCTGTTATCTGATGGTTTTCGTAAGTGGTATAATAGTAAATCCCCTTGTCGGCATTACAGCAGGAGGTGTAAATGGTGATCTCGTACTTCCCCTCCCCCACATCACAGCAGCCGCGCTGCTGATCAACGCTGCCGAGTATGTGAAAGAACTGGCTGACGCTTTCACTCTCGCCGGTGCCGGAAACGGAATTCATTTTTGTAAACGCCACCCGTACAAAACGTGACTGCGAGGACAGATCTCCGGGCAGACCCAAAGCTCCCATACCTCGGCTGTATGTGCGAAGACCGAGAGCAGGCGCAAAAGTATTCACCGGAGACTTGGTCGACAGATGCATATAATTATTGAGATTAAACATCTGCTCGTCAAAAGGAGGATTATTGGTAAGGACACCCACGGGATTGTCGTATATCCTTATGCCCTCTTTTACGGATTCAACTGTAATTGCTCCGTTTTTATCAGCGATTATCCAATGAAGCTGTGCAACAGGCAGTTCACTTCCGAAAGGCGTGTCCGTAATGTTTATCCTCTCAAGAAGCGTTTTTGCGGCGCTTACAGAGTCACATTGACTCAGTATCCAAGGGATAAATTCAAACTGTGCCACATTATCTTTTCCCAAAGTGCTTTTGCCGTAGCACGCATTGCCAACGAAATTCAGCCCTGCCATTCCGAGACCGACCTCATTGACCGCATCGTAATACAGCGGACAGCCGTCCGCAATATATGCCATTCCTATCATGGCATAGTGAGAGGTCATCTGCCCCATTTCACGGAAGTTGAAAAGGAAATTCCGTGGCGTTACCGTCACCTCATCCCCGTATGAAAACTCATAATCCAAGGTTCTTCCGAAATAAAAATCATCTGTTTTATAGGTTGCCGCCGTGCACATAATTGCCTCCGTTATTCGCAGCATATCGCCGCTGTTTCTTTATTATTTGATTATATCACCGCTTCATATTCGTCAAATGTCATTTATTTCCGTCAGTACACAGATTATCATACGAAAAACTGTGTTAAAATGCTATTTATCCTCCGACATACGGTAAACCGCAGCAGAATGCGGCATAAGCTCAATTTCAAGTCTGTCCGCGGTGCCTGTGTTTTCTTTAGCCCATACATCGCGGACACAATACATTCCGCCAAGCTCATATGTGTCGCTGAATGCAGTGTCCCCCATATTGAATACTGCTATGGCAAAGTCACCGTTGCAAAGCTCACGGCGATATATGACCGTATCGCGCTGACCGTAGGTCTTTTGCAGCTTAGGGTAGCTTGCAAGAGAGTCCTGATTTATCTCAATGATCTCATCGTTACAGATCATATCGAATTCAAACTCGCAAAGCTTATCCAAATGGCAGCTCAATTGAATGGGAGACAGGAAAAATGCCGTCATTGTATATTCCGCAAGCTCCTCATTTT
>CAMFEL010000191.1 GCA_945949385.1 uncultured Clostridia bacterium
CTTAGAACCTTTTTCTCAAAAAAGGTTCTAAGCGGGGTTCGGGGCAGCGCCCCGTTCGTGGTCGGAGCACGGGGCAGAGCCTCGCATATACCCCCACCGGAGCACGGGGCAGCGCCCCGTTCGCGGTCGGAGCGCGAGGCAGAGCCTCGCATATACCCCCACCGGAGCGCGAGGCAGAGCCTCGCATATATCATGAACGGAGCACGGGGCGGAGCCCCGTATATACCCATCGTGCACAGGTCAGCGCCCCGGTAAAGTCATGCCGTTTTAATCCTTGGGAAGCCTTGCTTTAATTCCGAACAGATCGGGGAGGCGTCCCTTGTTGTCGTACATGGCGTTGTACTGAAGCCGCGAATACAGCTTAAGAGACTCCGAAAGCTCGGGAGCGGAATAAGTGGAATCGTGGAAAACGCCGCCGTTGTCGTACCAGCCCATAGAATTCAGCATAGGCACCTCGGTGTTCACCTTTTTGACAAACCGTTGAAAATCGGTAAGATCCGAGTCAACAATATCAAGCAGCCAAGAGGACAGATAATTTATGCTTGTAACGGAGGTAGCGCGGTCGCAGTCAATATCGTAATTTGCCCAGATAAGATAGGGCACCGCGTATTTCGCCTGCTGATCCTCCACCGTAGAGTAATCGTCAAGACCGTAGAATTTGGACGCAATATTAGACAGAGAAGGCTGATGATCTCCGAAGAACACAATGATCGTTTCCTCGTCGGCAGCTTCAAAATAGCCAATAAGATTTTTCAGAGCCTCGTCGGAGTTTTTGATACAGCTCAGATATTCCCTGATACCCGTGTAATTCTCATAACCCTCAATATTGACCGTGTAGTCAAAGCCCGCGGTGGTATATCCGCCGTGATTCTGCATGGTCACGGCAAAGGTGAACAGCGGGTCGCCGTCCTCCTTGTTCTCGTACAGATCGATTATCTTGTCATATACAGCCTGATCGCTCACATGATCGCGGTACCAGCCGTCCTCGCCCAGTCCTTCGGTAAAATCGTCCATAAAGTATATTTCATCGAAATCGAAGTAAGAGTAGATCTTGTCTCTCTGCCAGTTGACAGGCTGTTCGGGATGCATACCCACGGTGCGGTAACCGGCATTGTTGAAGTTGTTCACCACGGAAAAGCTGTTAAACTCCGTCATAAACAGGTTGTACGCCACAGTGTTGCGGGGGATAAACTGTATAGATTGCCCGGTCAAAAATTCAAGCTCCGAGTTAGCCGTGTTTCCGCCGTAAACGGAGGCAATGGCGTGCCCCTTGATTATATTGGGCTCTTTATCCGACAGAGAATCAAGGAAAGGCGTGACCGGCACATCGGTATTCATTTCCTTGCCCATATAAGCGGCGATATTCTGCACATCGGAGAAGGTCTCGTTCATAATAACGATAACATTGGGCTTTTTTTCGCTTTCCACAAGAGAGCCCTTGCCGTCATCCTCAGCCTCAAGATAAATATCAAGCTCTTCTTCAAGAACGGCGGCGTCATAATCCTCCGGTTCGGTTACCCTGGTAGCGGAGGCGGAATATATAATATTAACCAGAAAGCCGTTGCGCTCGCTGCCGCGGTACATCCAGTATTTGTCCTGATAGCCGATAAATGAAGCGCAGAATTGGGTATAGATAACAACGGCGCACAGATAGGTAGCGATGAGGGAGCCCAAACAGAAAGCGGTGCGCTTCCAGCTTCTCTCGTGGCTGGGGAAACGGCATCTTATGACGAAAGTCAGAAATACAATACCGAGTACTATTGCCAGCTTTGTAACGGTTGACAGGGTAAAGGAGTAACCTCCCGCAACACGGGCAGCGGTGCCCAGGGCGCTGAAGTCGGAAAATTGAATTTCAAAGCTACGCGCCTGAACAACCAGGTGGTCGGCAATCGCAACAAAATAGCAAATAACCGTAACGATCGTGATTGAGATCTTGACATTCCCCGTGACCATCCACAACAGCGAGGACAGGCCTGCGAGGATTATCACATTCATAAAGAATTTCAGCGGACTTATGAGGAAAATGCCGCAGCTTATGGCGGTCTGCATAAGAATGAACACAATAAGCGTCAGCAGCAAAAGGATGATAAAGCGAAACCAGACAGGAAGCGAGTCGGAAAGTTCGATTTTGAAAGTGAGAACTGCGAAAAGCAGTATACCGCCTGCGACGGAAATAAATATATTAACGCCCAAAAGAGCCGCGGCGACGGTGAAAACTACCGCAGCGGCAGCGAAACAGAGCAGTGTTTTTTTATCGGTGGTTTTCTTGATTCTGACCCACATAAAAACTCCGTACCGTTCGGCTGAAAGCCGAAATATCAGTGGAAAAACTTGAAAAACAGCATTTCAAAGGCTGAAAAAACAACACGCCTATCATATGCTTCATACATTATAGCACTTCTCTGCGTAAATTTCCACATTTTTTTGAAAAAAGCCTGTGAAGGCTTTGTGACTGTAATATTTAATATTCTTGACCGCCGGTGCGGGATTCAGACTTGATTATTAGCTGATAGAATTGAAAAGAGGAATATTCGAAGGGACTGCTGTCCCGTCAGCAGTCCCGCAGGGCTCTCCCTGCCCGGCT
>CAMFEL010000192.1 GCA_945949385.1 uncultured Clostridia bacterium
CGGTAATCACCTTGTCAAAAGTGCCCAGTCCACCAACCGGCTCAAACAGCTCTACGGGCACACCGCTGTCGATTTCAGCCGTCAGACGGATATAAACATAGGAACGGGGGATTATGGTGTGACCGTCGGAGCCGTCGGACACGGCAAGGATTTTTTCCATGGAGCCGGTTCTTACAGACACTCCGCGGCCGCTGAGATTTTTGTACTTTTCCCCGATATAGCTGTCAAGCTCACGGGCAAAATCCGTATATATTTTCTGCTCGGGGTCGCTTACTGCACAGTCGCGTATGACGGGCTCCGTGCCCGTAGGCGCCACTGAGCCGCCGCGCCCTGCGTGGGAAGCGAGGAATTCGGCATTTTCGGTTGCGGCCTTGAGTACGCTCTGCGCAGCCTCGGCGCTCATATCCGCCATGGAAGAAAAGCCGTATACTCCGTTTTTGTATACTCTTGCGCTGACGCCGCTGACTTCGCTTCTGGAGTTGCCGGTCAGGTTGCCGGAAATGACGCTGACGCCTCTGCTGCGGTTGCACTGCTGGCGCAGCTCGGTGTGGACGCCGTCGGCAAAATCGCTTTTTCTTTGAGTAACGATATCGTTTAACATCTGTTGTCTTTCCCTTCTTTGTTGTAGGGTAAACGCGCCGGAAGCCCCGGCGCTTTGTACGGTACCAGTATAGCACACCCTTTTGGCGTTTTCAAGGGATTTTTGACGCGCCGTCATACGCGGCCGGAGTTTTTCATATGCTTATACAGACAGATAAATTCAAAAGGAGTGCTTGTCATGGCGTGCAATACAAACAGCCTGTCGAGAAAGATCGTAATAAGCGTGTGCGATGCGCGAAAGCTCGGTCATATATGCAATTACGAGGTGGATTTGTGCGAAGGGCGCATTACCGCGGTATTTGTCCCCGGGGAAAGCAGTGCATTGGGCTTCAGACGGACCGCCGATATTCGTATTCCGTGGGAAAAGATAAAAAAGATAGGTGAGGACGCCATTCTGGTGGAGGTCCCGCCCTTTGTCCCCGAATGTGCTCCGCCCAAGGAGAAACGGCGCTGGTTTTGGTAATTCGGCCGGGATACCCGACCGACCGTGATCTCTGTGCCCGAGCACATCTTTTCTGCCGTCGGTATGCGTACCGGCAGTTTCAGCCTGCGGGAGTCCCGCAGGCATTTGCGCACGGCAAAAAGGCAGCGGTGAGCCCGGCAGAACGCCCCATTGACACAAAAAGATTTATATGCTATAATAAATTTACCATAAAGAGTGCGCGAGGGACAAGCCCGTTGACCGCACAGCAACCTGCCGTGTGCAAGGTGCTAAAGCTTGAGTGATGGGACAGGATAAAGCCTTCTCCCGTCATAACGATGGGAGTTTTTTGTTTGCCTCTTTATGGATATTTATTAAAATACCGTACGGAGGTCATTATGAAAAACAAGACATTTGAAAGAAACTCGGTGAAGTACAGAGTGCTGGCATACAGCGAGGCCGAAAAGCTGATGCTTCTGGAGGATACGTCGTCTGAATTCGGCGGCACTGTATCCTGCCTTTTCGACGCCGTATATAAGGTCGGTCTGCTGTCCGCCTCCCAAAGCATTTCCTATTCGGTTACGAAGAAAGATCTGTTTGAAAGGGCGTCAATGTGCAGCAAAAACGACGTCCGGAGCATTGCTTCTTTCATAAGAGAAAAGTATTATAAAATCCCCTCGGCAGTATGCGAGCTGATTTCAGAAGCATACTGTGACGAAAACAGCGCGGAGGAAAATAAATATGCCGGATGACGAAAGAAATATCTCGACGGCGATTTGATATTCAGACACAAGTATTCCTCCCTTGCTTCGGCAAATTTTCGGAATATACAAAAAATAGTGTCAGCGGTTGACAAGCGGATTTCCGTGTGATACAATAAACGGCGTGGTACCAAGGTGCCGCAAAATATTATCAGGGGTGCTGCCCGCGGGCGGCTGAGACGGAGAAATCCGAACCCTTTAACCTGATACGGGTAATTCCGGCGTAGGGAGCATAACAAAGCCTTGGCTTTCCGATCCTCTGCGCGAGCAGAGGATCTTTTGCTTCTTTCGACAAGGAGAAAGAAAGGAAAAGAAAATGCAAAATCAAAGCAAAACCAAAAAACTGCTGACATCGGCTATGATGATAGCCATTGCTACGGTGCTTGCCGTGATCTGTCAGTTCCTGCCCTTTTTGAATCTGCCCTTCGGCGGCGGCTTTACCGTGGCAAGTATGCTGCCCATCGTGCTTGTTTCCTATATGTACGGGCTCGGCTGGGGTCTGGGCACGGCGTTTACATACTCCGTGGTTCAGATGCTTATCGGTATCAATACGGTCACCGCTTTCTTCCTGCCCAACGATGACAACTATATGGGCTCTGTCGGTGCCGCAATCGCTATCTGCCTTATTGACTATGTGATAGCCTACACGGTGCTGGGTCTCGGCGGCGTTTTCAGAAAAATGAAGAATAAGACCGTCGCTATCGTTTTGGGTGTTGTTCTGGCTCTGTGCCTGCGCTATGTCGCTCATATCGTTTCCGGATACATATTCTCCGGTGCGTGGGCCGAGTGGTTCTTT